>DATJYJ010000211.1:0-99985 GCA_035578025.1 Verrucomicrobiia bacterium | reverse complement strand
CGCATCGCGGGTTGACCGGGCCGGCAGTCTTGCAGGCATCGTCGTACTGGGAGCCGGGCGGCGAGGTCGAAATCGATCTGTTGCCTGACGTGGACCTGGCCGGCGAGCTGCGCGCGGCGCGGAACTCGGGATCGAAGCTGGAGGCGCGGTCGATTGTGGCCCGGCACCTGCCGAAGCGGGTGGCCGACCGCTGGTTCGAAGTACACGGGTTTTCGAAGGCGGTGCTTGGGATGGGGGATCGTGAGACGGAGGCGCTCGCGCGGTCCCTGCACGCCTGGCGGGTGCGGCCCTCCGGCACTGAGGGTTTCGAAAAGGCGGAGGTGACCGCGGGCGGTGTCGACACGGCCGAGCTTTCGTCGCAGACCATGGAATCGCGCAAGAAGCCGGGGCTCTATTTTGTCGGCGAGGTGGTGGACGTAACAGGGCAGTTGGGCGGGTTCAATTTCCAGTGGGCCTGGGCGTCGGGGTTTGCGGCGGGGCAGGCGGCGTGATGGAGAGGATGGCCTTGACGTAGTCGCGGGTTTCCGGGATATCCGGGATCCCTTTCGCGGCATCGACGGCTGCGGGCCCGGCATTGTAGGCAGCCAATGCGAGCGTGACGTCGCCTTTGTATTTGTCGAGCAACTGCTTCAGGTACCTGGCTCCGGCCTCGATGTTCTGGCGGGGATCGAAGGGGTCGGCCACCTGAAACTGCTCCGCTGTCGCGGGCATAAGTTGCATCAGTCCCTGCGCGCCCTTGGTGGAAACGGCGCACGGACGGAAGCCGGATTCCTGCAGAATGACGGCGCGCAGCAGCTTGGCATCGACGTGTTGTGTGGTGGCGGCAAACCCGAGCAGGGCGGAGGCATACGGGTCAGGGATAGGATCGCAATCGGCGGTCACGGTGGCGCGCGGCATGCCGAATGCCTGCGCGACGATGTCGGCCTGCTTGCGCGCCGCCTCACGTTGGATGGCGATCGCGGCCCGTTGCTTCTCCATGGCGGATTGAAACGTCTGCGCGGCTGTTGCTTGTGCCAGGACGAGCGGGAATAGCCAGGTCATACCTGTTTATCGGCAGTTCCCGGGGATTCTGCATGTCGGCGCAGAAAAGAACCAGCGCGATCCAGAAGGCGTCCGCCAGCAGAAGGTGAACCATCTGCATCGCGACGGGGGCCATGAGCAGCAGGTTCATGGCTCCGGCCGCCAGTTGTGCCGCGAGCAGGCCGAGAACCAGCCGGGCGCGACGTCGCACTTCCGGGCGGCGCACCGCGGTTGACCCGGCAAACCAGAGCACCCAGGCGGCAACCGCCACGGCGATCAACGGGTGCAGGCCGCGCAAGCGCAGGAAGATGTTGGACGCGCGGTCGAAATCCTGCGCGAAACCCTCGCTTAACGTCCGCGCGGGGAAGAGCGTGTCGCCGAGCGCGGCAATGGCGCCGGTGATCCCGAGCACCATGACACCTCCCAGCGTGAACGCGGTCAGGATGACAGGTTTGCCGGACGCTAACGAGCGCGGATTGCCGGCCCCCCACCATGCGGTCATTGTGAGGCATGCCAGCAGGGTAAGGGTATTGACCAGGTGCGTGGAGAGCGACCAGGCGCGGTTGGCCGAGGCGTTCCTGGCGACGTGCTCCAGCAAGACCAGGGCGGCGCCGATCAGCGCTTCGCTCACCAGGAAGACAGCCGAGAGTACCGCGCCGAGACGGGCAGGGTGGCGCTGTGGAAATGCGCGGAAGGCCCACACGAGCAGCAGGGCGACCATGGCCAGATCGATTCCACTGGTCACCCGATGCGTGAATTCAATGATGGTGTTCAGCGCCGCCGAGCGCGGAATTACCTCGCCGTTGCACAACGGCCAGTGGTTGCCGCATCCGGCCCCCGCGCCGGTGGCACGGACGTATGCGCCCCACAGCACAACTCCCACGTTGTAGACGAGCACGACCCTGGCGTAACGGACGAACCGGCGATTGGAGGGGATCAAATTCGATTGTAGCGCCGGGATAAAATCGGTTCACGATGAGAATCATTACCGCACTCCTGCTTGCCGCCGCGCTGGCCCAAGGACAGAACGTTCCCAGAAACCGTATGGTGGTCGTGATCAGCCTGGACGGCTTTCCCGCCGACGCGCTCGCGGATCCCGCGCTACCGATTCCGACGCTGCGGTCGCTGATGCGGACCGGTGCATCGGCGCGAATGTCCACCGTGAACCCGACGGTCACGTGGCCCAACCACACGTCGATGGTCACCGGCGTGAAAGCGGACGAGCACGGACTGCTGGTCAACGGCACCATCGTGGCGACGAACGCATGGCCGCCCGTGAAGGTGGAACCTATGATCGACAAGACCCGGATGGTGCACGCGCGCACGGTTTATGACGCAGCGCACGACGCCGGGCTAACCACCGCTCAGGTCAACTGGGTGGCGATCAACAATGCGCCGTCGATTACGTGGGCTTTTTCGGAATGGGCGCCTGCCGAGAGCCCAGTCCGGGAGGAGATGATCCGCAAGGGAGTGATTGCCGCCTCCGATGTCAAGGATTTCACCAAGTTCAATATCCTGTGGCGCGACCAGATCTGGACCAAAGCGGCGGTTTACCTGATTCGCGAGCACAGGCCCAATCTGCTCCTGGTTCATTTCCTGACTCTCGACAGCATGCATCATCAATATGGCCCGAAGACGCTGGCCGCGACGGGCGCCATCGCTTTCGTGGATGGGTGTGTGGGCCAGATCCTGGCTGCGATTCGCGAGACCGGCATGCAGGACCGAGCGACGATCATGGTGGTTTCGGACCACGGATTCAAGGCCTACACGAAGGAGATTCATGCGTCGGTGGCGCTGGAAGCGGCGGGGTTGGGCGGCAAGACCTATGTGCTGAACGAGGGTGGCGCCGCGATTGTCTACATCGACAAAGAGCATCGGGCGGAGGATGTTGCGAAGGTGGCGAAGGTGCTCGAGGGCGTAGAAGGCATCGATCGCGTGGCCGGGCGGGATGGCTTCGCGGCGCTCGGCCTGCCCCTGCCCGAAAACGATCCGCAGATGGGCGACCTGTATCTCACGGCCAGGCCAGGCTACTCGTTTGCCGGCGCCAGAGGAGGGCCGGTCACGTCGGAGCGTCCGCAGGCCGGCGGGAGCCACGGGTATGCCGCAAGCGACTCCAATATGGATGCCATCTTCATCGCCGGCGGCTACGGAATTTCGAGCGGGGCGAATGCGGGCCAGGTGGCCAATATCGACGTCGCACCGACGATCGCAAGGCTGCTCGGAGTGGAATTGCCTTCGGCCAAAGGGAAGGTCCTGCCGATACTCGCGCTCCAGTAACGCACGCGCAAGCAGAAGGGGCTTGACGCGCGCGCGACTTGATGCTACTTTTACAGCATACTGCTGCTTTTGCAGCAAAAAGGTTATGGCGAAAAGCGGACATCGCAATCTGAGCCGGCGGGAACGCCAGATCATGGATATTCTGTATCGTTTCGGGCGGGCCAGCGCGCAGGAGATTCTGGATGCCATGCCGGACCCGCCCACTTATTCGGCCGTGCGGGCCAAGCTGCGGGTGCTGGAGGAGAAGGGGCACGTGCGGCACCAGGAAGAAGGCCTGCGATATGTGTATGTCCCGGTGGTGGCGCGGGAAGCGGCGCGCAAATCGGCGCTGCGGCACATGGTATCGACCTTTTTCGAGGGGTCGGTGCAGGACACGGTGGCTGCCCTGCTGGATCTGTCCGCCGCGAACTTGAAGAGCGACGAACTGGACCGGATTGCGCGGCTGATCGAGCAGGCACGGAAGGAAGGAGAGGCAAAGTCATGAACGCATTGGGTTGGTTCGCGGAGATCGCGTGGAAGGCAACGTTTGTGATGACATCGGCATTCGTTGCGGCCTGGACGCTGCGGCGCGGACCCGCGGCGATACGGCACTTCGTGTGGACCACGGCGTTCGCGGCGCTGCTGGCGCTGCCGCTGGCAGTGGGGATGGCACCGAAGTGGGAAACCACGGTTGCGGGGGTCGGGGCAACGGCGGTTGCCGGGGTCGGGGGTCAGAGGTCGGGGGCCGGGGAAACGGCGGCCGTCCGCGCTACACGGCCGCATACGGCCCGTCAGATACCTTATGAGCTTCTGTATGGTCTGGGGGCTCTCCTGGTGCTGGCCCGGTTGGCGATTGGCATCGGGCGCACGCGGAAAATGGTTCGCGCGGCGCGTCCGGCGGCCGATGCCGGCGCCATGGTGGACGAGCTCCGGCGTGTGCTTCGCATCAGGCGAGAGGTTCGGACGCTGGAGAATGCGGAGGCAGGCGTGCCGATGACCTGGGGAATTGTCCGGCCGGTGGTGCTGCTGCCGGAGACCGCGCGCCAATGGCCCTCGCCGCGGCTAAAAGCCGTGCTGCTGCATGAACTCATACACGTACAGCGGCACGATTTGCTGGCGCAGACGCTGGCGCAGTCGGCATGCTGCCTTTACTGGTTTCATCCCCTGGTATGGCTGGCAGCCCGCGAGCTTCGCAAGGAGCGGGAGGCGGCTTGCGATGATGCCGTCCTCAATCGCGGGCTCAAGCCGGCGGACTACGCCGCGCACCTCATGGAGCTGGCCCGATCCATGGCGGGCAGGGCCAGCCTGGCGGACGCGCCGGCCATGGCCGAGGCAAGCGACCTGGAGTCCCGCGTACGCGCACTGCTCGACCGCGGGCGAAACCGTGCGCCGCTCTCGCGGCGGGCTGCGTTGACGGTGGTGGCGCTGGCGTGTGCGCTGGTGCTGCCGGTCGCGACACTCACCACACGTGCCCAAAGCGGGCGCGGGGCGCTCGCCGGAATCGTCAACGATCCCAGCGGCGCGCGTGTACCGGGTTGCACGGTGGTAGCGAAGAATCTCGACGGCACGAATCAGGAAACCACTCGGGTCAACCCCGCCGGCGAGTATGCGTTCGCGGCGATTCCTCCGGGACGGTACGCCATCGAAGTGCGCGCGCCCGGTTTCAAGATCGCCAAGGCGGAAGGGGTGGTCACGGCCGGTGCGGCGGCGCGGGTCGACGTGAACCTGGAAGTCGGCGAGATTTCCGAAAGCGTCAAGGTGACCGGCACGCGGTCGAGTCCTCCGGCGGCCCGATCGATGTCGCAGGCCGGGACGCCGCAGCGAATCCCGATCGGCGGAAACGTACAGCCGGCGAAACTGCTGGTCAAGCATGATCCGGAATACCCGGCGGATCTCAAGGCGCAGGGTGTGACCGGCCAGGTGCTGATCCGGATGATCATTTCCAAGACCGGCGAGCCCTTGAACGCGCAGGTGGTGAACACCGATGTCAATCCGGGGCTCGCGCAGGCGGCCCTGGATGCGGTGAAGCAGTGGCGGTACGCGCCGGTGCTGCTAAACGGGCAGCCAGTCGAGGTGGTGACGACCGTCACCGTGGCTTTCGAGTTGAACTAGCGGCGTGTAGCGCGCGCCACGCATCGTCGATGGCCTGACACGAAAACCAGGCAGAATTGGAGAAAAAGCTGCGGCCCGCGGCGTGCTGACCGGCAGGGCAGGCCAGGAGGCCTACCCTATTATGTTGACGCTGAAGTATCTGCTCGAATCGGTGGGATTCGTGCTGCTGGCGGCCGGCGCCGCCATTCTGATTCACGCATACGTCCGGCGGCAGCCCCTGCGATGGGGCGATGCGGCGCAGTTGGCGGGCGCCGGATTGATTCCGCTGCTGGCCGGAATCAGTATCGTGGTGGTGCCTGCCGGAATGGCCGGCATCCGGGTCAGCCAGATTTCCGGGACGGTGCCGGGCACGTTGTACCCGGGGCTGCACCTGGTGTTCCCTTTGATCGAAAGCGTGGCGACATACGATACACGCGACCAGATGTTCCAGACGGTGTTCGGCGAGAAGGCAGCCGAATCGCTGAAAGTGCAGACCAAGGAAGGCCTGAGCGTCGCGCTGGCGGTGGCGGTCCGTTACCGGATCGACGCCAACAGGCTGGCGTTCGTCCACGCCAATCTCCCGCATCCGGTGGAAACCGAGCTGGTGCCGCCGGTCGTTGGCAGCACCTTCCGCGAAATCGCGCCGAACTACCTGGTGCGCGACCTGTTCGCCGCCCGGAGGGAAGAGATCCGGCGCGAGGCGGCGACTCTGATCGCCCGCAAGCTGGCGCCGGACGCGATCGTGGTGAAGGAGGTGATGCTCCGCGACATCCAGATGCCGGCGGAATATGCGCGCGGCCTGGAAGGCGTCCTGCTCAAGGAACAGGAGAACGAGCGGCTCGCCGTGGAGGTGGAGGTGAAGGCCAAGCAGGTGAAAACGGCGGAGCTCGAGGCCGAAGCCGAAAAGGCGCGACAGGTGAAAGCCGCGGAGGCCGAGTCGCAGGTGACTGTGCTGCGGGCCAAGGCGCAGGCAGACGCGATGCAATACACGCTGCCGCTCAAGCAGAAGCAGATCGAGCAGACGCGGCTGGAGGCGGAAGCGCGGGCGCAGGCCAAGGTGATCGACGGCAAGGCGGAGCTGGAGAATCGCAAGCTGATGAACCAGGCCGAGGTCGATCGGGTGGAGGTCCTGTCGAAAGCGGATGCGGACCGGATGCGGCTGGAGGCAGGTGTGCTGAAGGAGAGTCCGTTGCTCTTGCAGAAGATCATTGCCGACAAGCTGAGCGACAAGGTGCAGATCATGATGGTGCCCAGCGACGGGAAATTCTTCTTCGCGAACGATGTGCTGCATGGGGTGACGACGGCGCAAAAGTAGCGGCATCGGGCGGACGGCAAGAAACGACCGAGCTCGCAGGCGAGTCCGCCCCCACACACTGTGCGATAGTGTGCTGTATGCGTCTCGTTTGGACTCTGTGTCTCGCCCTCTTCTCTCTTAGCGCCGCCGATTTGACCGAGCGGTACCGGCAGACCGCCGACAGGCTGATCGACGCGGCACTCGCGGACAGCGAAGGCTACAACCGGCTGGCTTATCTTTGCTACCGGATCGGGCCTCGCCTGAGCGGATCGCCGGGGCTGGAGAAAGCGATCGCATGGAGCGTGGAGCAGATGAAAGCGGCCGGACTGAGCAACGTGCGCACCATTCCGGCCAAGGTCCCGCACTGGGAGCGCGGGCGTGAGTCGGCTACGATGGTGGCCCCGTACGAGAAACCGCTTCACATGCTCGGCCTGGGTATGAGCATCGGGACCGCGTCCGGCGGAATCACGGCGGATGTGGTCACGGTCAATACGTTCGACGACCTGGCCAAGCTCGGCCGCGAGAAGATCCAGGGCAAGATCGTGCTCTACAACGAGGAGTACCGCGGATACGGGCCTACGCGCGTGTATCGGTCAAGCGGTGCCTCGCGCGCCGCCGCGTATGGGGCGGTGGCCGCGCTGGTCCGGTCGGCCACACCGCTGGCAATGCAGATCCCGCATACCGGCGAGATGAACTACGACGAGAGCCAGCCCAAGATTCCGGCGGCTGCGGTGTCGCCCGAGGATGCCATGATGATGGCGTGGCTCACGGCCGGCGGAGTGCCGGTGAAGGTGCACCTCGAGATGCAGGCGCGAAGCCTGCCCGATGCGGATAGCGCGGACGTCATCGGCGAGATCCCGGGCCGGGAGCATCCCGAGGAAGTGGTCGTGATGGGCGGCCACATCGATTCCTGGGACGTGGGGCAGGGCGCACAGGACGACGGCGCTTCCATCATGGCGTGTTTGCAGGCGGTAGCGCTTATGAAGAAGCTCGGACTGCAGCCGCGCCGCACGATTCGCGTGGCATTCTGGGTCAACGAAGAGAATGGCGGGCGCGGCGGAGCGGCCTACCGCGAGTTTGTCGGAACGCAGATCAAGAACCAGGCGGCCGCGATCGAGATGGATGGCGGTGCGGAGGCTCCGCGCGGTTTCGGCGCTAGCGTCGACGCGGCTTCCATGGAGCTGTTGCAGCAGATTGGCAAGCTGCTGGAACGGGTGAATGCGGGCGAGATCACGGCCGGCGGGGGCGGCAGCGACATCGGCCCGCTGATGCGCGACGGCGTACCGGGACTGGGCGAGCGGACGGTGGGCACTCACTATTTCGACTGGCATCATACCGAGGCCGACACGCTCGACAAGGTGAATCCGGAGGATTTCCGCAAGAACGTGGCGGCGCTGGCGGTGATGGGCTACGTGCTCGCCGACATGCCGGGGCGGCTGGTTGCCGGCGCGGGCGGCGGACGCCGCGCGCAGTAGCGCCGGCTATGCCCGGCAAGACCATCAGCGAGAAGATCCTCTCTACGAAGTCGGGGCGCGACGCACGCGCCGGCGACGTGGTCATCTGCCGCGTGGATTGCGCCATGGGCACCGACGGGTCGGTCCCGATGGCGCTCGACTACTTCGCCGCTATGGGCGGCCAGCGCGTGTTTGCACCCGACCGGGTGGTGTTTGCGTTGGATCACTACGGCGGGGATGGCCCGACAGCGGCGCTGCACAGGCGCGTTCGCGATTTCGCCACGGCGCAGGGGATTCGGGTATGGGAGGTGGGAGAAGGAATCGGACACCAGCTCATCCTGGAGCAGGGGCTGGCCAAGCCGGGGGATCTCGTGCTCGGCGCCGACAGCCACGCGGTCACGTACGGCGCGGTGAATGCGTTCGCCACCGGGATCGGGTCGAGCGACCTGGCGGCGATCCTGGTCGGCGGCGAAATCTGGCTGCGCGTGCCGGAATCGATCCAGGTAACGCTGACGGGCGAGTTTCCGCCGGGCGTGAGCGCGAAGGACGCCGCGCTGGCGCTCGCGAGGGAGCTCGGGGCGGATGGAGCGACATACCAGGCGCTGGAATTCGGCGGCATCGAACTCCCGCTGGACGACCGGATCGTGCTGGCCAACATGTCGGTCGAGATGGGCGCGAAGAACGGCATCTTCCCCGCCGCGCTGCGGCCCGACCCCGACGCCCGCTACGCCCGCGAAATCCATTCTCGCCTTGGACAGCCTCAATCCGCAAGTCGCGCTGCCGCATCGTGTCGACAACGTGGCTCCGGTCGCCGAGGCCGCCGGCACGCCGATCCAGATGGTCTACCTCGGCACCTGCACCGGGGGACGGGCCTCGGATTATCACGAAGCACTGCGCGTTCTCGAAGCCGGAGGCGGTCCAGCGCCGGGCGTAGAACTGGTTGTGGTCCCCGCTTCGCGAGCCGTACTCGATACTCTTACCGCCGACGGCACCATCGCCGCATTTGAAAGTATGGGAGCGAAGGTCGGCGCGCCAGGCTGCGGCTCGTGCTGCGGCACCTGCGGTCCGATTCCGGGCGATGGCGTCAACGTCATCTCGACCGCCAACCGGAATTTCAAAGGCCGGATGGGCAACGATGAGGCGGCCATCTACCTGGCTTCCCCCGGCCAGTTGCGCCGCGGCGGCGGTGCGCGGTGCGATCGCGGATCCGCGGGAGTGGAACCGATGACGGGCCGGGCGCGCGTCTTTGGCGACGACGTCAACACCGATTACATCATTACGTCGCGGAGGAAACGCGAGAGCATCGATCCTCAATATCTCCGCGGCTATCTTTTCGAAGAGCTCGATCCGGCGTTCGCGGCGACGGTGAAACCGGAGGACCTCATCGTCGCCGGGAAGAACTTCGGATGCGGATCTGCGATGGAGGTTGCGGTCACGGCGCTGTTGGGCGCGGGGATCCGGGCGGTGCTGGCACGCAGCTTTTCGCGGACGTATTACCGCAATGCCGTCAACAACGGCCTTCTGCCGGTGGTCTGCGAGACGCGCGGTATCCGCGAAGGGGATCGGCTGACCATCGCCGACGGCCGGTGCTGAACGATACGACGGGCGAGATTGTCCCGGCCGAGCCTTCGCCGCAGGTGATGCTGGAGATCATCGAGGCGGGCGGCCTGGTAGGGTATATGCTTCGGAGACACCGTTCGTGAACCTATACCGACTGCGACTGCCGGGCCCGACCGCCGTTCCGGAACGTGTGCAGCAGGCGATGGCGCGTCCGGTGCTCGCTGACGCTATTATTGGGACCTCCGCCGCGCGATGGATTCCGCGGAGAAGACCGAGACGCCCTTTACCACGACGGTTGCGCTGGTCACGGGCCTCGCGGAGGCGCTGGAAATGATCCACGAGGAGGGCCTGCCGCGGGTACTGGCGCGCCACGCGCGCCTTTGCCGGATGCTGCGAGACGGCTGCGAGGCTATCGGACTGCCTTCGTGCGCGCGGGAGAATCTTTCCCACACGGTAGTGGCGCTCGATGCCGGCGGCCGCGGCAAAGAGATCGTTCGTGCGATGTACGAGCGCTTTGGCACGGTGATCACGGGATCGCGAAACAAGCTCTCGGGGCGCGTCATTCGCATCGGCACGATGGGCTGCGTCACCGAAGAAGACATTCAGACCGACCTGGAGCAACTCAAGGCATGCCTGGCAAACCCATGGCAAACCCGGCTTTCGCGTAAACTCCGTATGGCGGCGTCCCGAGGCCGCCGTGCTCGCCGCGTTCGGCGAGGCTTCGGCGGCGCAGGTGGGCGACTGCATGTCGCGCCTGGGGGCCATGGATGCGGGGATCCGGCCGGTCTGGCCGGGGCCGCGCGTCATCGGCGCGGCGTTGACCGCGTGGTGTCACGCGGGCGACAACCTGATGATCCACAAGGCGCTCTCGCTCGCCCTGCCGGGAGACGTGCTGGTAGTGAACACGCAGGGGTCGGGCAATTCGGGATTCGGCGAGTTGCTGGCGACCAGCGCGGTGAAAGCGGGAGTGCGCGCCGTGGTCGTGGACGGCACCGTCCGCGATGCAGAGGCGCTCGCGGCCATGGGACTGCCGGTGTATGCCCGCGGGCTGTGCCCGAACGGCTGCAACAAGGATGGCCCGGGCGAAGTGGGGACCATCATCGCTTGCGGCGGCGTTGCGGTGCGTCCGGGCGATGTCGTGATCGCGGATCGCGACGGGGTGACGGTGGTGCCGCTCGACGATGCCCTGGGGGTCGCGGCGCTCGCCTCCGAGCAGATCGCACGGGAACAGAGGCGCCTGGCTGAAATTGCAAAAGGCGTGCTGGTGAGGCCGGAGATCGACGAGACGCTGCGGAAGTTGAAGGTGATCGAGTAACGCCGCGGCAGATAGTCGGCGCGTAACCCCGGGGGCCTCTGGCGCGCCATCATTCTTCTATGCGTGTCTTACTGCCTGCTACCTTTGTGCTCGCGCTTGCGGCGTTCGCCCAGACGCTTCCGTCCGGGGTTCAGAAGAAGGCCTCTCTCGGCGGCATCACCGAATACGATTACCCCAACGGCCTGCGCGTGCTGCTGTATCCCGACGCGGCTAATCCCAAGGTCACCGTCAACATGACCTACCTGGTCGGCTCGCGCCACGAAGGCTACGGCGAATCCGGCATGGCCCACCTGCTGGAGCACATGAACTTCATCGAGACCACCGACGGCCGCCAGATCAAGAACGAGATCGTGGCCCACGGCGCTGTGTGGAACGGCAGCACCAACTCCGACCGCACCAATTACTACGAGACCTTCACGGCCACCGATGAAAACCTGCGATGGGCGCTCGATCTGGAGGCCGCCCGCATGGTCAACGTCAAGATGGAGAAGAAGCTGCTCGACGTCGAAATGACCGTGGTGCGCAACGAGTTCGAGCGCGGCGAAAACAGCCCGCAGCGCGTGCTCAGCGAGCGGGTGGCGTCCACCGCTTACCTGTGGCATAACTACGGCAAATCGACCATCGGATCGCGCGAGGATATCGAGCGCGTGCCCATCGATCGCCTGGCCGCGTTCTACCGCAAGTATTACCAGCCCGACAACGCCGTGCTGGTAATCGCCGGCAAATTCGACGAATCGAAGACCCTGCAGTGGGTCGCCGATACCGTGGGGAGCATTCCACGTCCCCCGCGCCAGCTCGATCAGACCTACACCGTCGAGCCTACGCAGGACGGCATGCGCTACGTCGAACTGCGCCGCGTCGGTGAAGGCCAGGAGGTCATCATGGCGTACCACGCGCCCGCGGCCGGACATCCCGACGCCGCCGCACTCGAGGTTCTCTCCGGCGTGATGAGCGGAGGAGGAGGAGGAGGCCGCGGAGGCCGCGGCGGCGGTGGCGGCGCCAATACCGGCCGCCTGACCAAGGCGCTGGTCGACAACAAGAAGGCCAATTCCGCGAGCATGCGATTCAGCCAGGAACACGATCCCGGCCTGCTCGAAGTCTCCGCCAGCCTCAGCCAGGACCAGTCCCTCGATGAAGTCCGCAAGATTATCGGCGAGACCCTCAAAGGAATCGTCAGCGAGCCGCCGACCAGAGAAGAGGTCGAGCGGGCCAAGACTCGCCTGCTACAAGGCATCGAGCAGCAATGGACCGACGCGCAGCAGATCGGCCTCGGGCTGAGCGCGCCGATCGCGCAGGGCGACTGGCGCCTGCGATTCCTGGACTACGACCGCATCAAGCAGGTCCAGCCCGAAGACCTGGTGCGCGTGGCCAAGGTGTATATCAAGGATTCGAACCTGACTGTCGGCGTCTTCATCGCCGACCCCGCGCCCGACCGCTCGCCGATTCCCGAAACGCCGGACCTGAACAAGACCCTTGCCAACTACAAGAGCACTCTGGCGGTCTCCCGGGCCGAGGAATTCGACCCGACGCCGGCCAACATCGAAAAGCGCCTGGTGCGATCCAGACTCGCCAACGGAATGAAAGTAGCGGTACTTTCCAAGAGGATGGCCGGCGGCACCGTGACGGCTGCCATCGAGCTGCACTTCGGCGATGCCAAGACGCTGGCCGGGCAGAACACCGCGGCGCAGCTCGCCGGCGGCCTCCTCATGAGCGGCACGAAGGACAAGACCCGCCAGCAGATTCAGGACGAGATAGAAAAGCTCAACGCCCGCATCATGGTGAGCGGAGGCGGCGGCGGGGGCGGTTTCGGCGGGCGCGGCGGCGGACGCGGCGGATTCGGAGGCGGGGGCGGCGGCATCAATTCGGCCAGCGCCACGATCACCGCGAAGCCCGAAAATTTCGCAGCCGCGGTGCGCCTCGCGGTGGAGATGCTGCGCGAGCCGGCCTACCTCGAAACCGAATTCGACCGGGTGAAGCAGCAGCGCCTGCGCCAGCTCGAGAACGTGCCCACGCAGCCCGAGCAGCTCTCGGCACAGGAGCTCCAGCGCCATCTCAGCCCGTTCGCCAAGGGCGATCCCCAGTACCAGCCAACGCGCGAGGAGCAGCTCGCCGAGATGCAAAGGGTGACCGTCGCCGACGTGCGCAAGTTGCACGACCGGTTCTACGGAGCCTCGCACGGCGAGTTCGTCGTGGCTGGCGACGTCGATCCCGCGGCCATGCAGAAACTCGCCGCCGACCTGCTGGGCAACTGGAACAGCCCGGCGCCCTTCGTGCGCTTCTCCAGCCCTTATAAGAAGGTCGAGGCGATCAACCGGAAGATCGAAACTCCAGACAAGGAGAACGCGCAGTTCGAAGCCGGCATGCGCATCGACATGCCGGAATCGAGCCCGGACTATCCCGCGATGGTGCTGGCCAACTACATGTTCGGCGGTTCGATCACGGCGCGCATGCCGGACCGCATTCGCAACAAAGAGGGCCTCAGCTACGGCGCAAGCTCACGCTTCACGGCTCCAGCGAATGGCAACGCCGCCCTGTTCAGCGGAACCGTGAGCTGCAACCCGGTGAATATGCCGAAAGTAGAAGCCAGCTTCATCGACGAGCTGAGGAAGACTGTACGCGAGGGCTTCACGCAGGCGGAGATGGATTCCGCCAAGAAAGCCTACGCCGACAGCCGCAAGGTTTCGCGTTCGCAGGAAGCCGCGCTGGTCGGCCTGATCGCGTCCCACGAGCAACTCGGCCGCACGATGCTATACGACGAACAATTGGAGGCCAAAATTCAGGCACTCAAGCTGGACCAGGTGAACGCAGTCTTCCGTAAGTACATGGACCCGGCAGCGGTCACCATCGTCAAAGCGGGCGACTTTAAGAAGGCGGGAGTGTACCAGTAGCCAGGGCCTCCCGCACCTTGGCGAGCAGCGTTCCCTTCGTGAATGGCTTCTGTAGAAAACGCGTGTTGCCGTCGATCGGATTACGAAGAAGGACGGGGTGATCGGTGTACCCCGACATAAACAGCACCTTCAATCCCGGCCGCAAGCGCTGCGCGGTTTCCGCGATTACGCCCCCGTCGGTCTCCGGCAGCACCATATCGGTGATCAGCAGGTCGATTTGCGCCTGCGGATCGGCGCAAACGGCCAAGGCCTGTTCCGGCGTCGCCGGGCAGATTACAGCGTAGCCGCCGGAGCGCAACATCGCCGCCACCAGGTTGCGGACGACGTCGTCGTCTTCAACCACCAGGATGCTGGCTTCCTCGGCCGCCGCGGCGGCTCCAGTCCGGCTGCCATCCTGTGGAGTCCGTTTGGCCTCGCGCACGGCGGGCAGCAGGATGGAGAAGGTGGTCCCCTGGCCGGGCTCGCTGTCAACAAAGACATGGCCGCCGCTCTGCTTGACGATGCCGTAGACCGTGGAGAGACCCAGTCCCGTGCCACGGCCGATCTCCTTGGTGGTGAAGAAGGGTTCGAAGATGTGGCGCCGGGTCTCGGCATCCATTCCGTGACCGGTGTCGCCGATCGAGAGTCGCGCGTACTTTCCCGGCTGCGCTCCCATGGCCGCGGCTTCGCTCTCCGAGATCTCGACATTGGCGGTGGCGAGCGTGAGCTTGCCGCCGCGCTCCATGGCGTCGCGGGCGTTGACCGAGAGGTTCAGGATGATCTGGTCGATCTGCCCGGGATCGGCGGAGACGTCCCAAAGATCGCCCGCCAGATCGGTGGTGATGGCGATGTTTTCGCCCAGGAGCCGGCTGAGCATCCGGTGCGTGCTGGCCACGTTCTGATTGAGATTGAGGCGGATGGGCTGTAGCATCTGGCGCCGGCTGAATGCCAGAAGCTGGCGGGTGAGTGAGGCAGCGCGCTGCGCGGCCACCAGGATCTCTTCCACCGACGCGCGATTGGGATCGTCGTCGGGCAATTCGCCATGCACCAGCTCGGCGTAGCCTTCGACCACGGTCAGCAGGTTGTTGAAGTCGTGCGCGATGCCGCCGGCAAGCTGCCCGACCGCCTCCAGTTTCTGCGATTGGCGGAGTTCGTCCTCCAGCCGCCGCCGCTCGGTGATGTCGTTGGAGAGGACCAGGCAGGCCCTTTTTCCGCCGAACTGGATGGGGTGCGCCGTAATCTCGACGAAAATGAGGGAGCCGTCTTTTTTGCGATGACGCCAGGGACCGTCGGTGTGCGGAACGGTGGCCGGCGTGGCGGTGTCGGCCAGAAGCGCCGGGATGTCTTCGGGGGGACGAATATCGCGCAGCGTCATGGAGAGAAACTCTCCGCGCGAGTAGCCGTAGTGCCGGATCGCGGCTTCGTTGACCGCCAGAAACGAAAGTTCTACCTGGTCGAAGACCCACATCGGGAAGGGATTGGCCTCGAACAGGAGCCTGTAGCGGCGCTCGCTCTCCTCCAGGTTGCGCCGCGCCTGCCTGCGCTGGGTGACGTCGCGAAAGACCAGCACCACTCCGGCGATGCCGCCGGTCTCGCCGGCGATGGGTGCGCCGCTATCGTCGATAGGCACCTCGCGCCCGTCGCGGGCCAGAAGGATCGTGTGGTTGGCCAAGCCGACGATGGTGCCCAGCCGCAGTACCGCCGTGGCAGGATCTTCGACCGTCTGGCGCGTGTTCTCATTGACGATGCGGAAGACTTCGGAAAGCGGATGTCCGGCGGCAGCGGTGTTGCTCCAGCCGGTGAGCGCCTCGGCCACGGGATTCATGAACTGGATATGGCTGGATGTGTCGGTAGTGATCACAGCGTCGCCGATGCTGCGCAGGGTCGTGGCCAGTGCCGCGCGTCCGTGCGCTTCCTGCTCGCGGGCGGCCGCCAGTTCGCCAATCAGGCGTTCCTGGGAGCGCACCAGGCGGTCGACGCGGAAGCTGGTTCCCCAGAGCAACAGTGCGAGCACGACTGCGCCGCCGATGACTACGATTCGGGCCTCGTAGCCGTGCCGCTCTACTTGCGCTTCGCGGCGCGCCAGTTGGGCGTTTTCGTCATCCACCAGACGAGCGGTCAGGGTTCGTATCTGGTCCATAGTCCGCTGCCCGCGGCCGGAGTACACCCTGGCTATCGCCCCGCTCTGGTCGCCGGATTGACGGAGGCGTAGGGTTTCCTGGAGTTGGCTTAATCTGGTCCCGACAAGGGCATCCAATTCCCGAGCCGCTTCGGGATTCTGGGGCGCCAGCGATTTCAGCTTCGCGCGCTCAGCCGCGACCAGGGGAAGGGAAGCGGTATAGGGCTCCAGATACCCCGCGTCACCGGTCAGCAGGTAGCCCCGCTGGCCGCTCTCGGCGTCCTTCAAGAGCGAGAGAAGATCTTCCGCCCACTCGACTACCACGCGCGTCTGGGCCGCGCGAGCGGCCTCCGACTTGTCGGCCTCACCCTCCGAGTAGGTATATACGCCAATCGCCATGACAATGACAATTGCAACGACGGGGCCGGCGATGTGCGGCCTCCGCAGTGCCCCTGAGAGCCATGGCATAGAACTGTAACCAGAGTAACAGGATGCGGCTCAGCAGATCCAAGAGCCGTCTGATACCCTGTTAAGGCTTCCGGCATGATCCTGGCAATCGACATAGGCGGTACTAAGTTCACGCTGGCGGCATTCGACGGCGGCCGCATGTTGTGCCGCGAATCCCGCGCGACCGATGCCGCGGGCGGACGCCCATGGATGCTCGAGCAGATCGCGGAGATCGTCGGGCGCTGGCGGAAGGAACTCCAATTCGAGTGCTGCGGCATCGGTTTCGGGGGACCGGTGAACTTCGCGGCGCAGCGCGTGGTGCTCTCCACACACGTTTCCGGCTGGAGTGACTTCGATCTTTGCGGTTTCATCAGCGAGCTGGCGGGGGCGCCCGCTGTGATGGATAACGACGCCAACGCCGGCGCGGTCGGGGAAGCCGAATTCGGGGCCGGCCGGGGCTGCTCCCCGCTTTTCTATATGACGCTTTCCACGGGGATCGGCGGCGGCATTTATGACGCGGGCCAGGTGTGGCGAGGCGCCGATTCCTATGGCGGCGAAATCGGCCATCTTACGATCAGACCGGATGGTCCCGAGTGCCTGTGCGGTGCGCGTGGATGCTTCGAGCGGCTGTGCTGCGGATTGTGGCTGCAACGGGATTACGGGCGGCCGGCTAAAGAATTGATGCAGAATGCCGATTTTGTAGATAGATATGTGATTGATCTTACGCTCGGTCTGAAGGCGGCGATTATGTTACTCAACCCGCAGCGAATCGTGATCGGCGGCGGCATTGCCAAGGCTGGCGACCGGCTGTTCGTTCCGCTTCGCCGGGAGCTCCGCCGGCAGATCACAAGCTGGTCGGCCGCCCGAATCGACTGTGTGCCGGCGCAACTTGCCGACGACAGCGTTTTGTACGGAGCACTATCTTTAGCCAGGAGGCTGTAATATATCCAACTGGGACAATTACCCCTGACTGCCGTTCTACGGACCGTAGGTACCCATTACATGTGCCCTTTAGAACAGGTATGGTACCTGAAATCATTGAGTGCGCGTCCCTTAAGTGAGTATGCTGTCGTGTGAGGCGTAAATGCCGGTAAAGCAGTTGCTGAAAGACAAAGATCGGAAGTTCCAGCTCCTGTTTGAGGAGCATCCCCAGCCGATGTGGGTGTTCGACCCGGCAGAACAAAAGGTCCTCGAAGCCAATGCGGCGGCATGCACGCTGTTCGGCTATACACGGGAGGAATTCCGCGGCATGCCGATCCAGGTCATCCGGACTGGGCCCCAGAGCTATCGCGCGGGTTCCGGGCGGGTGATTCACGTCGATACCGACGCGCACGCCATCGATTACGGGCACCGGGCAGCGGAACTGGTGGTGCTGATGGACGTGACCGAGCATCACAAGCTGGAGGAGCAGTTGCGGCAGGCGCAGAAGATGGAAGCCGTCGGTATGTTGGCCGGCGGGGTGGCGCACGATTTCAATAACCTGCTCACCATCATCAACGGCTACAGCCAACTGATCGTCAACAATCTGCCGAGTAATGATCCGAACCGGCAATCGGCCGAGCAGATCATGAAAGCGGGCGAGCGCGCCGCCACCCTGACGGGCCAGTTGCTCGCTTTTTCACGGCGGCAGGTGTTGCAGCCGAGGATTCTGGACGTCAACCGGCTGATCGGTACCCTCACCACGATGTTGCGGCGCCTGATCGGCGAGGACATCGACTTGCAGCTTGGGCTCCGCGAAAACCTGGGACAGGTGAATGCGGACCCCAACCAGCTTGAACAAGTGCTCATGAACCTGGTAGTCAACGCCCGCGACGCCATGCCGGGCGGCGGCACACTGACCATCGAGACCAGCAATATCGACCTGGACGACAATTATGCCGTCGCCCACGTAGGTGTGAAGACCGGGCGTTATGTTCTGATCGCGGTGAGCGACACCGGAACGGGGATGGACGAAAGCACCCGGGCCCACGCCTTTGAACCGTTCTTCACCACCAAGGCGCCGGGCCGCGGCACGGGCCTGGGGCTGTCGACGGTCTTCGGAATCGTGCGTCAGAGCGGCGGGTCGGTGGATATCTACAGCTCGCCCGGCAAGGGCACGTCGGCAAAAGTATACCTTCCCCGTGTCGATCAGGCGGCACTGGTGCCTGCCGAAAGGCGCCGTACCCGGGCGCTCAAAGGCGACGAGACGATTCTGGTCGCCGAAGACGATGAGATGGTGCGCAGCCTTGTGAAGGAAACGCTGGTAGGCCACGGATACAACGTGCTGGATGCATCGGGCGCGACGGACGCGCAGAAGATCTCCGATGTCTATCACGGCGATATTCACCTGCTGATCACGGACGTAGTGATGCCCAAAATCAACGGCCGCGATCTCGCCGCGCGGCTCATGAAGGGGCGTCCGCAGCTCAAAGTGCTCTTCATGTCCGGTTATACCGACGGCGCGGTGGTCAACAACGGCATCCTGCGCAAGGAAGTGGCTTTTCTGCAAAAGCCATTTGCGCCCACGGCGCTTGCCGAAAAGGTGCGCGAAGTCCTGGAAGGCAACAACGGCAGGACCCGCGGCGCCGGCGAATAGCGGAACTCCCCGCCCGGCTCTCGCGTATGATCCAGGCAGGGGGCCCGATGCGTCTCACGTCCGTATTGCTCTTCGCGGTTCAGGGTCTGCTGGCTCAACCCGATCCGCTGATCCTCCTGCACCACACTTTCAGCGGCGGCACCTCGGGCTGGACCGTGCTGGGACAGGGCGGCACCGTGCGCGCCACAGAGGGAGCGCTCGAATTCGCTTACGAGGTGAAGGCGAAGCACTTCGCGCTGGCGGTGCTGCCGGCTCCGCCGGATACGGTGCGGCTCAAACGGCTGCGCTTTCGCGCCAAGACCGACCATGACACCGCGCTGGCGGTACTGCTGAGCGAACGGAAACCCGGCGGCGGAAATTACATCGCGATGTTCTGGTCGCCCGCCGGAACATGGCAGGCCATCGAGCTGACGCCAGCCGATTTTTCGATGTCGGATGGCGCGAACGATCCGGTGGACGCTGACGGCAGGCTGGACCTCGACCAGGTGGAGGGAATCGGCATCACCGACGTAGCGCAATTCTTCGTTGCGCAGCCGGAGAATCCCGAGACGCCGATCGCCATCGACCGCGCGGGCGGCGCGCACACGCTGCAAATCGCGGATTTCGAGATGCTGGGCGGAACTCCCCCGGCCGCGCGCCCGCCGCTGGCGATCGACCGGTTCGATCGCGGATACCTGGAGTGGGTGACGCTGGGGGCCGTCAAACTCCGGCTGGCGCCCGCGGGAAATCCGCTCAACGAGAGCGCCCTGGAAGCCTCCTACGAACAGACTCAAGGGCGCTACGGAGTGCTGCTGCGCAGGCTGGCCCAGCTTGATTTGTCGAAGGCCACCGGCGTTGCGTTCGATATCGCCAGCAAGGTTGACACGACCGTGATCGTCTCGCTCGAGCTCAAGAACGGGCGCCGCTTCAATCAGACCATCTACCCGCCGCCCAATAGCGAGGTGTTTCACGTGAGCCTGAAATTCAGCGATTTTTCCGGCGACGGGAAACTCGATCCGTCGCTGTTGAAATCCATGGCGCTAACCGATGTCACCGCAGCCGAGGGCGGAGGACAGCCTAATACGCTGTGGATCGGGAAGGTCCAGGGGATCGCGAACTAGAGGGGTCCGCGGACTACTCTTTTTTCGATGCCGGCGGCGGCAGTTGCTCGACGGACACATCGGAAAAGATCACCGTGTCGGACGCATCGGCCTTGTGCGAGCAAACGGCCAGTCCGGCGAGCACCGGGTTGCCCAACGGGACCTGGGTGTGTCCCAGTTCTTTCAGCTCCGCACCGTCCTTGGCGATGGAGACGGTGACCGAGCTGCCCTGCTTTACCAGCTTCAACTTGAATTTCGCCGGGCCGTCGAAGGGGAAGTCCACGGCATTGGTGATATCGCCCTTGGTGTTGCGCCACTGAATGCCGGGCATGCCGTTTCCGTGGATGACGATATCGACATACGGCGAGTCCGTGTCGAGGGTCTTGCGCAGCATAATGCCGGCCTTGCGGTGCTCGACGCCTTCGCCGAGAAATTGCATGGTGGCCGTGACAACGAAATTCCCAGACATTTCGCGCCAGATGTACTGGAACTGGTCCTCCTTGGCCCAGATGTTGGCGCCGGCGCCGGTGATCCGGTATTGAGCCTTGGTGGCATCGAACACGGTCGAGCCCTTGATGGCAGGGCCGCCGACATCGCCGGAATTGGTGAAGGCGCCGAGGGCTCCCTGGCCGGAAGCAGAAGCCGCCGCAAGGCAGATAAGGACGAGTTCGCGCATGGTAAGCACGATTATACGTCGCCAAAGACACAGGAACCTCGCAGGCGGTCACGGACTTTGGCCTCGCTGGGTTTAGATTGGAACGAGGAGGGGTATGGAGATCCGGCGTCACGTAGCGCTTGCCACCATCTCGTTCACCGCCTGTTTCATGGCGTGGGGCCTGATCAGCGCGTTTGCCACCCGTTTCCGCGAACTGTATCGCCTGAACCAGTCCGAAACGGCGTTTCTGGTAGCGGTCCCCGTGATCCTCGGCGCTCTGGCACGAATCCCCATGGGCATGCTGACCGACCGCTTTGGCGGGCGCGCCGTATTCACGGCCCTGATGATCGCCGTCGCGGTGCCGGTGTGGCTCGCGCCGTCGCAGGCCACTTATTCCGGCCTGGTGGCAATAGCATTCATGCTCGGAATGGCCGGCTCTTCGTTCGCCATTGGGGTTGGCTATGTCTCGCGGTGGAGCGCTCCCGAACGGCAGGGCGCCGCCCTCGGCATCTACGGCTTGGGGAATGCCGGCCAATCTCTCGCCGTATTTCTGGGGCCGGTTCTGGCGGACCGGATCGGAATGCCGGCGGTTTTTCGCGGCGTGGCCGTGATGCTCTGGCTTTGGGCCGTGGTGTTCGCATTCACCGCACGGAATGCGCCGCTTCGAACAGCGCCGGGCGGGGCGCGGGCAATGCTGGAAGTGCTCTTACACGAGAAGCTCTCGTGGCTTCTGGCCGCATTCTATTTTCTTACCTTTGGCGGCTTCGTGGCCTTCTCCATATACTTGCCGACCCTGCTCCGGGACGAGTTTCACCTGGCCGCCGCCGATGCCGGTTTCCGCGCCGCCGGTTTCGTGGTGCTGGCCACTGCGGTACGTCCGCTCGGCGGCTGGCTATCGGACCGTATTGGCGGTGCCCGCGTCCTGGCAGCGGTTTTCTCCGCCATGGCGCCGTTTGCGATGCTGTTGGCCTGGCCGGCAATCCTCCCGTTCAGTGTGGGAGCGCTCGGCTGTGCCGCATTGCTCGGTCTGGGGAATGGCGCGGTATTCAAGCTCGTGCCGCAGTACTTCTCGGGCCAGACCGCGACGGTAACCGGATTGGTGGGAGCCATGGGCGGGCTCGGCGGGTTCTTCCCTCCCATCCTGCTTGCCTTCTTCCGCAATCGGCTGGGAGCCCTCTGGCCGGGGTTCTTATTGCTTGCCTTTTGCTCACTGGTTTTATGGTGGGCCAATCATCGCGTCTTTGTGCCCCGCCAGCAGAATATGGAATTGGCGCTGCCGCCGGATTTCCGGCGCACCGCCGATCGCCTCCGGGCCGGGGCCTGGGCCACGCTTTGGACGGGCCTCCTGATTGCCGCCATCGTGGTGGGATCCCGCAACCTGGCGTACTTCGACCCGGCCCTGGTCATCTACACTTTTGCGGTCGTGTTCGCTACTTGGGGCGTGGTGTACCACTACAACGTTTGGCTGGAAAAACCGCCCACGCGCGTTTACTGGGATCGAGGCTGGGAGCTTTTCCGGAGCCGGGGAGTCCTGCGTAGCCTCGTCCGCGTGGGATCGCTCGCGCTCACGCACCTGGCGGCGCAGCGGTTCATCGCCCGCCGCTCCAGACTCCGCTGGTGGATGCACCAGTGCCTGTTCTGGGGCTGTCTGACCGGGGTGGCGATCACGTTTCCACTGGTCTTCGGGTGGATTCACTTTCGCAGCGCGCCCAACGACCAGTTCACGTATGTCATCTACCTGTTCGGATTTCCGGCCGGCGCCTTCCACCTGAAAACCGTCGGCGCGTGGCTCTTGTTTCATGGCCTGGATGTTTCCGCGGCGCTCGTGCTGGCAGGCATCGCGCTTTCTCTTTGGCGGCGCATGACGGAAGAGGGCGCTCGCACCGTCCAGCACTTCGGAATGGATTTCCTGCCGCTGATCCTGTTATTCGCGATCTCGGTGACAGGCCTTGCTCTCACCGTGTCCGAAGAGTGGCTGCGCGGCGCCGGCTATAGCTTTCTGGCGATTCTGCACGCGATCACGGTTATCGGGGCGCTGCTCTATTTGCCGTTCGGCAAGTTCTTTCATATTTTTCAGCGGCCGGCGCAGCTCGGCGTCAAGCTGTACCAGGAGGCCGGCCAGAGGGAGGAGGGCGCCGCCTGTGCGCGGTGCGGCGAGCGGTTCGCCTCGCGAATGCATATTGACGATCTGCGGGCGGTCCTGCCGCGCCTCGGTTTCGACTACCGGGTCCCCGGACCCGCCGGGTATTGGCAGGAACTCTGCCCGGCCTGCAAACGCAAGACACTGTCGGTCGCACAAATGCGCTTGAAGGAGGAGGCTCGTGGCTAAGCCGCCGGTTCCGCTGGACGACCTGAATCGCCGCTTCGGCCCTCATCTGAACTACGTTCCGCACGGAGGATGGCAGGATGAATCGCGGAATCCAGCCGAGCGTCTGGTCAAGACACACTGTTGCTTCTGCGGCCAGCAGTGCGGGATTCAACTGAAGGTCCGCGACAATCGGGTCATCGGGTTCGAGCCGTGGGAAGACTTCCCTTACAACCGCGGGATGCTGTGCCCGAAGGGTGTAAAGAGGTACTTGCAGGGCAACCACCCGGACCGCCTGCTGAACCCGCTGATGCGGACGGCGAACGGGTTTCAGCCGGCCGGATGGGACGAGGCGCTGGAATTCACCGCCCGGCGCCTGCGGGAGCTTCAAGACCGTTATGGCCGCGATGCCGTAGCGGTATATGGCGGCGCGTCGCTGACTACCGAGAAATCCTACCTGCTGGGCAAGTTCGCCCGCGTGGCGCTGGGAACCCGCCACATCGACTACAACGGCCGGTTATGCATGGTTTCCGCCGGCACCGCGTACAAAGGCGCCTTTGGCGTGGACCGCGCGCCGAATCCCTGGAGCGACATCCCAAAGGCGGAAGTGGTCATGGTTGTGGGAGCGAATATCGGAGAATGCGCGCCCATCACGACCGACTACATCTGGCGCGCCCGCGACAACGGGGCGAAGCTGATCGTGGCCGATCCCCGGTTTACGCCGATCGCGCGGAATGCCGACCTGTACCTTCCTGTGCGTCCCGGCACGGACCTCGCTCTGCTGATGGCCATTCTGCACGTCATCCTTCGCGATGGCCTCACCGACCAGACATTCATCGCGGAGCACACGGCCGGATTTGAAAAAACCGCGGCGTCGGTCGAACCGTGGAATCCGCGGCGTGCGGCGGAAGTGGCCGGTGTCGCGCCCGAGGCGATCGAGCGGGCCGCGCACTGGATCGGCGGGTCCCGACGTGTGATGATCCTGCACGCGCGCGGATTGGAACACCAGTCCAAAGGCGTCGAGAACTGTGAAGCCGTGGTTGCGATCGCCATGGCGACGGGCAATATGGGCCGCGAAGGCGCCGGCTGCGTGATGGTGACCGGCCAGGGTAACGGGCAGGGCGGCCGCGAGCACGGGCAGAAGTGCGACCAACTGCCGGGCCAGCGAAGCCTGGCCGACCCGGCGGCGCGGGAGCATGTGGCAGGCGTCTGGGGCATCGCGCCGGAAGATCTCCCGCAGCCAGGCTACTCCGCGGTGGAGATCATGAACGCCATTCACAGCGGCGAAATCAAAGGGCTGCTCTCCATCTGTTTCAACCCGCTGGTCTCTCTGCCGGACGCCAACTTCACGCGCGACGCCCTGGAACGCCTCGAGTTTTTCGGCGTGATCGATTTTTTTCTTTCAGAGACCGCGATGCATGCGGATGTCGTGCTGGCGGGCAGCCTGCAGGAAGAAGAGGAGGGCGTCGGCGCGAACGTCGAGGGGCGCGTCATCCATATTCAGAAGGCCGTGGATCCGCCTGGCAACGCGCGCGCCGATTCCGAAATTATCTGCGAGCTGGCGCGGCGCCTCGGACGCGGCCGGTATTTTCCGTATCGCGAGCCGCGCGAGATCTTTGAGGAGCTGCGGCTGGCTTCACGCGGCGGCATCGCCGATTACTACGGCATCACCTACCAGAAGATCGACGAGAACCAGGGCGTATTCTGGCCGTGTCCGTCGCCCGATCATCCCGGCACACCTCGTCTTTTCGAGGGCGGGCGGTTCTTTCACACCGATGGCAAAGCCCACTTCATGAGCCTGGAATGGCGGGACTCCGGCGACCCCGTGGATGGCGGCTTCCCGATCTATCTGACGACGGGCCGCGTCGTAAGCCAATACCTTTCCGGCACGCAGACGCGGCGCATCGGGGCGTTGGTGGACCAATACCCGGAGCCCAAGCTGGAGATTCATCCGCGGCTGGCAGGGCAATATGGGATCAAGAGCGGCGATTGGGTCACGATCACCACCAGGAGGGACACAATCACGCTCCAGGCGATGGTGGTCCGCACCATCCGGCCGGATACGGTCTTCATCCCGTATCACTGGCCGCGCGACCGAAGCGCCAACCGCCTGACACACCGTACGCTCGATCCGCGCAGCAAAATTCCCGAGTTCAAAGTCTCGGCATGCCGCGTGGAGAAGGCAGCCGCGCCTCCCGAGTGGGCGCGCACCCGGGCGCCAGAGTTGGTCCAGGGAGGCCGCGGCTGATGCACGGGATGGAATTCTACGTAGATCCGTCGCGTTGCATTGGCTGCCAGGCTTGTCTGAAGGCCTGCGAGGAATGCGAAACGCACCGCGGCGTCTCCATGATCAATTTCGACTTCGTGGACCGTCAGGAGACCGTTGCCACGGCCGCCTACGTCTGCTGGCACTGCGACAACCCGACGTGCGCACAAGTGTGCCCGGCCGATGCCATCAAGAAGTACGAGGACGGAATCGTCGGTTCGTCGCTGAAGCCGCGCTGCATCGCGTGCTCCAACTGCGTGCTGGCCTGCCCCTTCGGCATCCCCAAGCTCGTTCCCGAATACGAACAGATGATGAAGTGCGACATGTGTTACGACCGGACTTCGGTGGGCAAGCGCCCGATGTGCGCCACGGTCTGCCCCAGCCAGGCTTTGGCCTACGTCACGCCCGAAACCATCGCGGCCTCGCGCCGTGAAAAGCCGGTCAACACATTCTGGTTCGGAAATCAGAAGATCACGACGAAGGTGTACATGATGGCCCCGGCCGAGGCTGACGCCGTCTCCATCGACGTGGCCGATTATACATGGGAGGGAGACTATGAAGCTGTTCCGCAAGCCCTCTAGCGCACCGTTGTGGCAGGACGAATTCCCGGTTTTCACTGCCGACGAACGATACGTGAACCGGCGCCAGCTCACTAAATTTCTGACACTCACCAGTTTCGCGATGTTGGTGGGGAATCTCTGGGTTCTCCTGCGATCTCTGATGTACCGCTCGCATCGTGAAGCGCCGCTGGTAGTGGCATCGACTGCCGAGGTTCCCGTTGGCGGCGTGAAGCTCTTCTCGTATCCGACCGCCAAAGACCCGTGCATTCTGGTCCGGACCGCAGCCGAGTCGTATCTGGCGTACAGCCAGGTTTGTCCCCACCTATCGTGCGTGGTCTATTACTCGAAGGAGCGCAACCGGCTGGAGTGCCCATGCCATCATGGTGTTTTCTCAATCCAGGATGGTTCCGTCATCCAGGGTCCGCCGCAGCGCCCCTTGCCGAGAATCGCGCTGGAGCGAAGAGAGGGCCAACTGGTGGCGGTCCGTGTGGAACAGGGAGGCGCATGAATACGAAGCCTTCGCAGGAGCGCGGGCTCACCGCCCTGGACGGCGCCATGGCCCTGATTGTGGTGCTGCTGATTGTACAGATCTGGCTGCTCTCGGCAACGCTGGAATCGTACCTGGCTGGAAATCTCGATGCGGCGATACCAGGCGCGATCCTTTCGGGGATCCTGTTCCTCGCGTGTTTTGGCCTCTACCTGTTCGTGGATCGTGTGGATTCCGAGGTTCGCAAGGGCTGAGGAAAGATCCTGGCGATTGCCGGAACATCGCGCTTGTGCCTGCGTATGAATCAGAAGAGACAGCCATGTGGCTCCTGATTCAGGACCTCCGTTACGGCCTGCGCATGCTGGCCAGGAATCCGGGCTTCACCGCGGTGGCGGTGATTGCCCTGGCGCTCGGAATTGGCGCCAATACGGCAATTTTCAGCGTGGTCAACGGCGTGCTTCTCGAGCCGCTGCCTTACCATGACCCCGAACGCCTGGTGCGGCTCAGCGAGACCTCGCCGGACTTCAGCACTATGTCCGTGGCATATCCGAATTACCTGGATTGGAAAGACCAGGGCCGCAGCTTTGACGGACTGGCCTCGGTCCGGTGGGAAGACTACGACCTCACCGCAAGCGGCCAACCCGAGCACCTGAACGGCAAGATGGTGTCGGCCAATTTCTTCCGCGTGCTGGGAATCAACCCCACGCTGGGGAGGGATTTTGATCCCCAGGCGGACCGCCTCGGCGCCGCACCGGTGATCCTGATCAGCGGCGGCCTCTGGAGCCGGAGGTTTGGATCGAACCCGGCGGTGATCGGCACGCAACTGAGGCTCAGCGGCCGGAGCTACACCGTCGCTGGCGTGATCCCGGCGGGCTTTCAGTTCGAAGGCAAGGCCGACATTTACACGCTCCTGGAACAGTGGGACGATCTGCTGGCCCGGTCGCGCGAAATGCACCCGGGTATGTACGTGGTGGGCCGTCTTAAACCGGGCGTGACGCCAGACCAGGCGCAAGCGGAAATGACCGCCATCGCCGCCGGCCTGGCCGAAGCCTATCCCAAGTCCAACGCGAAGCACGGCGTCAAAATATCGCCGCTGGCAAACACAATCGTCGGCAACGTCCGGCCCACGCTGCTGGTTCTGCTGGGTGCGGTGGTATTCGTGCTGCTGATCGCGTGTGCCAACGTGGCCAACCTGCAATTGGCCCGCTTCACCACGCGCCAGAAGGAGATCGCCATCCGCTCGGCGATCGGCGCCGGACGCGGGCGCACGGTCCGGCAACTGCTCACCGAGAGCCTGGCGCTGGCGCTCGCCGGCGGCGTCGCCGGAGCGGCGCTGGCGCGCTGGGGCACGCAGGCGGCGCTGGCGGCTGTGCCGGGCGGACTGCCGCGCATGGAGAACATCGCGGTCGACGGGCGCGTGCTCGCCTTCACCCTGGGCGTCTCGCTTCTGACCGGCATCATTTTCGGACTGGCGCCGGCGCTCCACGTCTCCGCCACGGATCTGCACGAGACCTTGAAGGAGGGCAGCCGCGGTTCGTCGACCGGGCACCGAAGGCTGCGCGACCTGCTGGTGGCGTCGGAAGTGGCGGCCGCGCTGGTGCTGCTGGCGGGAGCCGGCTTGATGCTGCGCACCATGTGGAGCCTCTCCCACGCCAATCCGGGATTCGACGCCGGCCACGTCCTGACCTTTTCCGCGGGCCTGTCGCCGGCCAATACCAGCACGAGCGCCCGCATCCTTCAGACCCTCGGCCAGACGGTGGACCGCATCCAGAGTGTGCCCGGGGTGACGCACGCCGCAGTGTCCACGTTGATTCCGCTGGCCGGCAACGACAACGAAATGCCCTTCTACGTGAACGGACGGCCGCGCCCAACATCGCAGGGCGACATGTCCTGGGCGTTGTTGTACACCACGAGCCCCGGCTACCTCAAGGCCATGGGCATCCCGCTCCTGCGCGGCCGTTACATCGAGGAGCGCGATATGCGCCGCGGCTCCCACGTGGCCGTGATCGACGAGGTGCTGGCGCGCACAATATTCCCGGGCGAGGACCCGCTGGGGAGGAGTCTCGTGATCGCGGACCTGAGCGGCGCTCTCGGGCCCGAGGCCTCCGTGCCGATGGAGATCGTGGGCATCGCCGGCCACGTGAGCCACTGGGGACTGGACAGCGATGCCACGGCCAGGGTCCGCAGCCAGCTTTACCTGCCGCTCTCCCAGATTCCGGATCAGTTCATGAAGGGCATGGCCGAATCCAGTATCTTCGTGGTGCGCACGGCGAGCGATCCGCTGGCGGCATTGCCCGCGGTGCGCTCGGCGGTTCTGGAGACCGGCGGGGACCGGCCCGTTTACGGAGCGCGGGCCATGGACCGTATCGTCTCGGATTCCATGGCGGACCGGCGCCTGTCGATGTTGCTGCTGGGGATCTTCGCGGGGCTGGCGCTGCTCTTGGCCGCCGTCGGGATCTACGGGGTGATCAGTTACGCCGTAGCGCAGCGCACGCGCGAGATCGGCATTCGCATCGCGCTGGGCGCGGGCCGGGCCGAGGTGATGAAAGTGGTGGTTGCGCAGGGCATGGTTCCGGTTTTGTCCGGCTTGGCGATCGGACTGGCGGCTTCGATGGGGCTCACCCGGCTCATGACGGGAATGCTATACGGAGTCCGCGCCGCCGACCCGGCAACGTTTATCGCGGTAGGACTGGTGTTGGCGGGGGTGGCGCTCGCGGCCACGCTGGTGCCTGCGCGCCGAGCGCTCAGGATCGCGCCTGTCGAGGCTTTGCGGACCGAATAGCCTAGTGCTGTTCGGAACTGGTTGTCGAACTCGTTGTAGAGCTAGTTGCGCCGCTGGGGGCGCCATCGCTGGCAACGAGTGCGCTGTTGGCGGAACCCCATACAGCCTGAATTCCGCCCGAAAAATGAATGAAGATCGCAACTGCGATTAACGCCACCAAGGCCGTGAGCAGGCAGTATTCAGCCAAATCCTGCCCACGCTCCTCGGTGCGAAAGGCCCTAACCACTAATCGGAACATTCTTCGCGAACCAAACCCAAAACCAGTTTAGGACTTTACAGTACGTTATCGCTAGCTTCTCTTTTGTTATGGATCTGAAGGGGTTACACGAAAGCAAGGGGCGATACCATGCGGATTTGCGGGTGCCGGTCGATAAGTCAGAACGTGGAGGAACATGTCGCCGACGACAACCTTTGGAGCCACGGTGTGGGAGCTGCCGCCCCTGATCCTGCACCCATTCAATGAACGGGTCTCGCCATCGGCCCTATTGGACAACTCGAAGGCCGCGCTCATGCTCGCGGGCCTGATTCCCACCGACGGGAGCGACGCCGATGAACTCAAGCGCCGGTTGCTCGGCGGACGGTACAGCGAGCTGCGCATGCTTTTTTTCCTGGGAAAGGATGTGCTCCGTTGGATCGATCAATGTGCCGATTGGGCGGAACGTATCCCAGAACTTGCCGCCGCGGGAGAAGTGCGGCGGCAGAGTTTCGCCGGGCTCCTGATCGGCTGCCCGCCGGCGCTGGTGCGGGACAAGCTGCTGCGATGGGGAGTCTCGGACTATTCGTCAATCTTCGCGCGCGCCATCGGCATCAACGCGGTTTTCGCGGATCCGCCGCCGTGCGGGCTGCTGGCGGAGGAATTTCTGCGCGGCTACCACCGCTACGCGGACTATTTGTATCGCTGCTACATGGACTCGCAGCCGCACCTGACCATCACGTCGGCGAACTTCCGCTTCGATCTGTACGCTTCCGGCGAATACTCGCGCATGCTGGAAGCGCAGTGGGGAGAAGGCTAGGCGCGGCAGCATGGTCTGATGAGCAGGCGGGCAGCGCCCCGCGTTAAAATAGGCGCGTTATGCCATTTCCCCGCCTGCTCGTTGTCCGCCAGAAGTTTCCCGACCGCAAGATTCCCGATGTCGCCGCCGAAGTGCGCGCGCAGCTCGGCGCCAGCGGATTCGCCGGCCGGCTGAAACCCGGAGCGCGGGTCGCGATCGGCGTAGGCAGCCGCGGCATCCACAATATCGCCACGATTGTGCGCAATGTGGTGGACTACTGGAAATCGCAGGGCATGCATCCTTTTATCTTCCCAGCCATGGGAAGCCACGGCGCGGCGTCGGCTGAAGGGCAGGCGGACGTGCTGGCCCACTATGGGATCACGGAAGCCAGCATGGGCTGTCCACTGATCAGCCAGCTCGAGGTGGTCTCGCTCGGCAAGACCGCGGAAGGCATTGAAGCGTTCATGGACAAGATGGCCCACCAGAGCGACGGCGTGATGCTGGTGGGCCGGGTGAAGTGGCACACCGATTTCGCCGGCAAGATCGAGAGCGGCCTGTTCAAAATGATGGCCATCGGGCTGGGCAAATTCGCCGGTGCGCAGCGCTATCACTCGTACGCATATCGCGGGATGGGGCTGGAAGGCGTGATCCGCAGCGTGGGGCGGCAGGTGCTCCAATCGGGCAAGATTCTGGGCGGACTGGCGATCCTGGAAGACGCCAATCACAATACCGCCAAGCTGGACGCAGTGCCGGTCGAGGTGATGGAGCAGCGCGAGGAAGAGAACCTGACGCTGGTGAAGTCGTGGATGGCGAAGATCCCGTTCGATCTCGATATTCTGGTGATGGACGAGATCGGCAAGAATATTTCGGGCGCGGGGATGGACACCAAGGTGGCCAATCGCGGGGTGAATGGCGAGTACAATCCCTGGCCCAACACACCGAAGTTCCAACGCATCTTCGTGCGCAATTTGAGCGAGCACACCTACAACAGCGCGGTGGGCATGGGCATGGCCGACGTGGTCACGGACCGGCTGGTGAACCGCATCAACTGGGAGCCGACCTGGATCAATTCGCTGACCGCCAATACGCCCGCGGCCATCCGCACGCCGATTCACTTCCCCACCGACCGTGAATGCCTGGAGCGCGTGGCGCCCACGGTCGGGCGACATGATCTGGGCGAAGTGACCTACGGCTGGATCCGCAACACTATGGAACTCGGGCGTCTGGCGGTGAGCGAGAATATGCGCGCCGCGGTCGAAGAGAACGCGGCGCTCGAGCTGGAAGCCGCAATCGACTTCGAGTTTGACGGCCAGGGCAATCTGATCAGCCCGTTCGTCCCGATGGAAGAAGCCGCCGGCGTACACTGACGCGCTCCTGCTGATTCCCCAATAAGGCCAAAAAGGTATTCCCCTCCACAACGGCGTTGATTCGCGGTACTATAAATCACGCTGTAACGAATTCGCTTTGGGGGATTTATGAGAAGAGTGCTCGGCTTGTGCCTGCTGGCGCTGACCAGCGGGCTGATTCTCTGTGCACAAGACATTACGGGCAGTATCGGAGGAACGATCCTGGACCCGAGCGGCGCCGCGGTGCCGAACGCCAAAATCACGATCACGAATTCGGACCGCAACCAGGTGGTCCGCACTATCAATACCGACAGCACCGGGTCCTATTCGGTGCCGTACATCCCGGTTGGCATCTACGCGATCAAGGTCGAAGCCTCCGGCTTCAAGACGCAGGAACGCACCGGCGTGGTACTCAACGTATCAGACGACCTGCGCATCAATATCAAACTGGAGGTCGGAGCCACCAGTGAGACCGTGGAGGTGAGAGCCGATGCGGCGGCGGTGGAACTTGGCACGCCGGCGAGCGCCACCACGATCGAGGGCCGGCAGCTTACCGAGCTGAGTCTCGCGGCGCGCAACTACGAGCAGTTGATGGCGCTGATGCCGGGCGTGGCGCCGAATGCGTACGACGAGCTCTACGTGGGCAACACCGCTCCCGGCGGCGCGACCAACACCATCCCGTTCTCCGTGAACGGTGCGCGCAACTCGTCCAACAATTGGACCGTGGACGGTGCCGACAACGTGGACCGGGGCAGCAACCAGACGCTCCAGACCTACCCGAGCGTGGACGCGATCCAGCAGTTTAAAGTCGAGCGCAGCCTGTATACGGCCGATGCCGGACGCGCCGGCGGCGGCCAGATCAACGTGGTCACCAAGGGCGGCGCCAGCCAGTTCCATGGCAGCGTTTACGAATTTTTCCGCAACGACATATTGAACGCCAACACCTGGAGCAACAACGCCAACAAGGTAAACCTGTACGACAGCGCCAGCCCGTTCAATAACTGCAGCACCAACTTCACCAGCACCTGCTATGCGCGTATCCCGCCGGTGCGCTGGAACGATTACGGGTTCACCATCGGCGGCCCGGTGATTTTCCCCGGCTACAACAAGAACCGGAACAAGACCTTCTTTTTCTATTCGCAGGAGTGGCGCAAAATCATCACCTACGCCACGTTCAATCCCACGCTGCCGACCACGGGCATGCTGACGGGCCAGATGCTGCAGCCGGTTTGCATCACGACTACCACGGGCTGCCCGGCGGGTTCCACGCCGGTGACGCAGATTCCCGCCAATCTGATCAACCCTAACTCGGCGGCCTACATCAAGGACATTTTCGGCAAATTGCCCCTGCTCAGCGGCAGCACCACGGTGACCACCACGTCCGGCTTCTACCCGGTGAAGAGCGTGTTCAACAGCCGGCAGGAAATGCTGCGCGTCGATCACAGCTTCGGCGAACGGTTCAACGTGTGGGGCCGCATGACGATCGACGACATTCCGACACAGGAGCCTGGCGGTCTGTTCCTGGGAACCAACGTGCCGGGAACGGGCAATACCAACACCAATTCACCGGGACGCGGTGTGGTGGCTCATGCCGTCAATATCATCCGGCCGTCGCTCATCAGCGATGCCGGGTTCAACTTCTCGCAGAGCGCGATCCTGACCACGCCCACGGGGCTTACCGCCAAGGGCAACAGCCCGGACATCAACCCCAAGGAGCCGTTCGCCAACCCGCTGGGTGTGGTGCCGACGCTCACCGTGTCGGGCATGTCGAGCATCATCGGCAACGGGCCCTATGTCGACTACAACCGCAACTACGCCTGGTTCGACAACCTGACCTGGATCCGGGGCCGGCACACGGCGAAGTTCGGTTATCAGGGCAACCGCTATAACAAGACCGAGAACGCCAACGGGAATGCGACCGGAACTTTCGCCTTCTCGAACGCCGGCGCTCCCACAGGCACTTCCAGTTTTCAGCAGGCGTGGGCCAATTTCCTGCTGGGTAACGTCGGCACGTTCACCCAGAACTCCATGGACGTGACTCCTGATATCTGGGCCTGGCAGCACGAGGTGTACGCGCAGGACGATTTCAAAGTGAGCGCGCGCCTGACCCTTTACGCGGGCGTGCGCTGGTCCTACTTCGGGCAGCCCACGGAAACCAACGGAATATTAAGCAACTTCTCTCCTTCGGCCTACAGTCCCGCCGCGGCCCCCAAGATCGATCCCACCACCGGCAACGTGATCCCCGGCACTGCCAACTGGCAGACCAACGGGATCATCATCGCCGGCAAGAATTCGCCTTACGGGAGCAAGATCGCCAACGACAGTTGGAAAGATTTCGCCCCGCGCGTCGGCCTGGCGTGGGATCCCTTCGGCGACAGTAAGACCTCGATCCGCGCGGGGTATGGGATTTACTACGACTCCACGCTGTTCGGCATCTACGAGCAGAACATCTTCGTCAATCCGCCGTATGTTGCCAGCGTGACTTACACCAACGCGGGCTTCAACGACGTGACCTCGGGTACGCCGGGCAACAGCGCTCTCGGGCCGAATGGCACGGCAGTCCTGGCGCCGCGCTCCACGCAACTGCCCGCCAGGGTTCCCTACACCCAGCAGTGGAGCTTCAACATCCAGCGCCAGCTTCCCACGGGGGCGGTGCTGGAGGTCGGCTATTTCGGATCCAAAGGTACGCACCTGCTTGGCGCGGTGGATATGAACCAGGCGCCCACGGGAACGGCGCTGGCGGCGGGGCTGAAGAACACCACCGGCGCGCCGGGAACCGCCAACGGTCCCGGAACGACGGTGTTCACTTCGTCCGACTGGCCGCGCATCAACGCCGTCCGGCCGTTCCTTGGCTTCAACGCCTTCACCGGGATCGAATCGGCGTTCGACTCCAATTACCACTCCCTGCAAATTCACTTCAAGAAGAACTTCGGCGCGGCCGGTTTGCTGGACTTCGCCTATACGTATTCCAAGGTCCTGACCGACAATCCTTCCGACCGCAGCAACGCGCCCCAGAACAGCTACAACTGGCACGACACCGAGTACAGCCTGGCCGCGTTCAACCGGAAGCAGGTCTTTACTCTGAACTACGTGTACAACCTGCCGTTCTTCAAGACCGGCAGGAGCGTCCAGCATATGCTGCTGGGCGGCTGGCAGCTTTCCGGCATTCTCACGGCCTATACGGGCCAGCCCCAGAGAATCACCACCTCCGGTGTCGACCCGGCGGGCTCGGGTATCGGGAACGGCGGTCCGTCCAGCATCCGGCCGGACCTGATTTGCGATCCGAACAAGAACGCGCCGCACCAGTATGCCGCTTCGATCCAGAGCACCGGGTTGAGCTGGTTCAATACGGCGTGTTTCGCAGCCGTGCCTCAGGGCGTGGTGCGGGCAGGCAACGAGAGCCCGTTTGTGACCATCGGGCCGGGGTTCTTCAACCTGGACGCGTCCATCATGAAGAACTTCAATCTCAGCAAGGAAGGCCGCTTCAAACTCCAGATGCGCGGCGAATCCTTCAACACGCTGAACTGGGTGAACCCGAACGGGTTCGCCAGCCTCAACAACACGGCCACGAATTTTGGCCAGATCAGCAGCTTCCGGGCGGCGCGCCGCATTCAAGTGGGCGCCAAGATCACGTTCTGATCTTCACCCGATTCCCAGGGGCCGGATGATGCCCAGCGCGACGCAGGTCATCACCAGCCCCACGCACGTAATCATCGCGGCCGATACCACGGGCAGCAGCCGAAAGGTCCTGCTGCCCGTTACTTTTTGACTGGCAGGCAGCAGGTGGGCCGCGAACAGCACCGCGGCGCCGATCCCGATCAGCACCGTCGCCAGGCCCGCGCTGAATCCCACCAGCAGGATCAGTCCGAGCCCGACACGGCCGAGTGAAATCGAGCTGAGAATTAGCACCAGCGCCGAAGGGCACGGAACCAGGCCGCCGCTCGCCCCAAGTGCGATCAGCGAGCCCATCGTGATTTCGCCTTCCGGCACGTGGCTGTGCCCGCCCGGGCCATGATGGTGGTGGTGGCCGTGCCCGCTTAGTCTGCGGAAAAACAATGTCGCCCCGACCCAGACGATGCTCAGCCCCGAAATCGCGCCCAGCACCGGAAACAGGCGTTCCGGGAGCACATATTTCGAAAGGAACAGGGTGACAAATCCCAGGAAGAAAACGCTGATCGTGTGGGTGAACGTGACCATGGCGCCCAGGAAGGCCGCGTGCCGCAGCGTCCCGCGCGACCCCACCAGGTAGGCCGCCACGATGGTTTTCCCGTGCCCCGGCGAAAGCGCGTGAATCGCGCCCAATCCGAACGCGACTGCCATCCCGATCAGTGTGAGCCCCCACCCGATCTCGTCGCGATGCAGCAATCGCGACAAGTAATCTCCCCGCACTACCGTACCTTGCGGCGCGGTCTGTGGGGCTAGTGGGGCGAAGGATCGTTTGATGTCGTCCACCCGCGGGGCCACACTGGAAACGGGCGCCTCCGCCCTCACCACATATTCCGCCCTGAGATCCTGCGGCGGGGCAATCATCGGGTCCTGCGGGTAGGCCGTCAGCTCGCGGCTGCGATCCTCGCCGCCCGGCAAGACAACTTCCTTCCACCCCGCCCGCCCCTCGTAGTTACGGTCTTCATACCGAAGCTTCCCCGCCCCCTCAATCTTGAGATCCGCCGCAATGCGCGCGACCGGCATGTTGCCCGCGCCGTCCGCGATCGTAATCTCGGCCTTTTCCACGCGCACCGCAACTGCTCGCCCGCTGATCATGACCGCCAGCTTGGATGCCCACTCCCTTGCCTGTTCCCTCGCTTTCCGCTGCGGATCGGCGCCCGCGCCCCAATCCTGCATCAATTCAAAGGTTGGAATCTCCGCGAGATCGAGCACATACCGGATCCGCACCCCTCCCGGGACCGGCGTAAACCGCGCATAATGATTCACGCTGAAATTCCCCATGGGATGCGCCGCTGCCGCTGCCGCGCAAAATAGCCAAGCTGAAGCCTGACGCCTGATGCCTGATGCCTTCGTACCCATTTGACTGGTATACGGACGCTGGTGCGAGAATGGATCTATAGGGATGCCTGGAAAAATCCTGATCGCTCTGCTTTTCTTCGCGGGCACGCCCCAGTTCCACCTCCGCGACACCCAGGGTGCCGTGCACACGCCGTCGGAGTGGGCTGCCGGGAAGGCCGTCGTACTCTTCTTCGTGACCATCGATTGCCCTATCGGGAACAGCTACGTCCCCGAGATGAACCGGATCCACGATGCCTACGCGGCCCGCGGCGTCGCCGTCTACGCCGTGCAGGCCGACCCGACGGTACGCGAGGCCGACGTCGCCAGGTACGCCAGGGACTACCACTACAGCTTCCCGCTGCTGCTCGATCCGCAGCAGATTTTGGTCCGCCACGTGGGCGCCACCATCACGCCGCAGGCCGCGATTCTTTCGCCGGACGGCAGGCTGCTGTACCTGGGACCGATCGACAACCGGGTAGTCGACTTTGGGAAGGCGCGTCCGCAGGCGACCGAAGCCTACGTCCGCGAGGATCTGGATGCCGTGCTGGCCGGGCGGCCGGTTCCGGTGGCCGCGCAGCACAGCGTCGGCTGCTCCATCCCGAAGGCCACAAAATGAATCTTGTTCCCGTCCTGCTGCTGCTCGCATCCGACCCGCAGGAAGTAAAGCTGCTCCCCGAAGGCCCTGGAAAGGACGCGGTAGTCAAGGTCTGCCTCGAATGCCACGGCGTGGCCAATTTCCGGAAGGTCCGCAAGGATGCCGACGAGTGGAGCGACTCGGTAAGCGACATGGTTGACCGCGGCGCCAAGGCGACGTCTGCCGAGGTGGAGGCTATCGTCGGCTACATGCTGAAGAATTTCGGCAAGGACGCCAAGGTGCAGATGAACAGCGCGCCGCTGGAAGAAATCAAGGTCGTGCTCGGCTTCTCGGTGCCCGAGGCCAACGCCATCGTCACTTATCGCGACCAGAATGGCCCCTACAAAGATTGGCACGATGTGCTAAAAGCTCCCGGCGTCGATCCGGCAAAGGTTGAAGCCAAGAAGGACGCTATGGCTTTCTGAAGCCTGAAGCCTCTTCCTACTCCTGATCGTCCGTCTTCGCCAGCGCCGGCACCGGCATCCCCGGCTGCAAAGGCGGCTTTCGGGAATGCCACTCGGTGGCGCGTTCGTAGGCACTCGCCAGCGCCAGCACGCGCGACTCCGAGAATCGCGGACCCGCGATCATGAGCCCGACCGGCAGCCCGCCCGACGTGAATCCGCACGGCACTGAGATCGCCGGAATCCCGTACATGTTGAACTGGCCGGTGTTCTCCAACTCCGGATTGCGCGGCTTGTCGCTCTCCTCGCGCTTGATGGCGGCGTCGATGGTGCGCGGCGTGTGCCGGCGCGTGGGCAGCACCGCGAGGTCGAAATCGTCGAATGCATCGTCGATGGTGCGCCGCAGCAGTTCCAGCTTCCATCGCCCGCGCACGTATTCCGCCGCCTTGGCGTTGCCGGCGTTCTGCAGCGAGCGGCGCGTGGGAATCTGGTAGCGGCCGGCGCCATGGGAGTACAGCTCCTCGTGATACGCGAAGGTCTCGCCGGCGAGCGTGATGTCGCGCGTCGAGGGCAGCGTCACATCTTTGGCGCCCCTGGTCATCTTGGCGAGCACGCCGATCGCCTCCTCGACGCACTTGGCCACGTCCTCGTCCAGAAGGTCGAAGTACGGCGCGCGGGGAATCCCCAGGCGCAGCCCCGAGACCGGTTGCTTCATTCCGCCCACGTAGTCTTCTTTGGCGTGCTCGACGCTGGCGATATCCAGCTTGTCGTAGCCCGCGAGCGCATTCAGCACGATGGCGGCATCCTCCGCGCTGCGCGCCAGAGGCCCACAGTGATCCAGCGACACGACCAGGGGGATAATCCCGCGAATCGACACCAGCCCGTAGGTCGGCTTCAGACCCACGCAGCCGCAGAAGGAGGCCGGTGTGCGGATGGAGCCGCCCGTGTCGGTGCCGAGGGCCGCATACGAGAGGCCGGCCGCGACCGCGGCCGCCGAGCCGCCCGACGAGCCGCCCGAATTCCGGTCGAGCGCCCACGGATTGCGCACCGGCCCGTAGTAGCTGGTGGCCGAGGTGCCTCCCATCGCGAACTCGTGCAGGTTGGTCTTGCCGATCAGCACGGCGCCAGCCGCTTTCAGACGCCGCGTCACCTCCGCATCCGCGGTGGGCACCCGATCGTCGAAGACCGCGCTCGCGGCCGTGGTGCGCACGTCCGCAGTGTCGATGTTGTCTTTGAGCGCGATCGGAATTCCGTGCAATGGCCCGCGCAGCCTGCCGGCGCGCTGTTCCGCATCCAGGCCCCGCGCCTGCACCAGCGCCTGCTCGCGCATCACGGTGATAAAACAGTTCAGCTTCGGATTGTAGGTGGCGACGCGCGCCAGGCAGGCCTCGGTGAGTTGGGTGGAAGTCACGCGCCCGCTGCGGATGCGCGCGGAAACCTCGGCCAGGCTGAGTTCGGCAAGGTCCTCGGAAGTTTGAGTGCGCGCTGCCAGAGCGCCGAGCATGGATAGAGTAAACCCTCTGCGAGTGACTTCGGGCATAGGGACATACTACACCCGGAACGCCGCTCTAACTCCACAGCTCGTTGATCGGCCCGTACAGGTCCTGGTCGCTGAACGGTACGTATTCGAAGCCGCGCCCGAAGGGATCGTCGTGCCGCACGGTGGTCCAGTCGATCCCCATAGCCGAATAAATGGTTGCCTCGATATCTTCCGGATTGATGCTGCGCCCGCGCGACCAGCCGGAATCGGCAGTCTGGCTGCCATCCGCCGTGGTTGAGCCGATGGTCTTGCCGCCTTTGACGCCTGCGCCGGCGAACACCGCGGTCTGTTGGAGCCAGTGGTCGCGACCGCCCGCCGCCGTCAGAGGTCCCACGGTCCGCCCGAACTCACCCACCATCACCACCAGGGTCGAGCTCAACTGCCCGCTGGCCGCGAGGTCGCTCAGCAGTGCCGAATAGCCGTCGTCGAGCGGCTTGCCCATCGTGTACATGTTGTTGCCTTTGGGATTCTGCTGGCCGTAGATATCCTGGTGCATGTCCCAGCTCCCGAAGCTGATGAGCACGAATCGCGTGCCCTGGTTCGCCGCAAGCACCTGCCTGGCTACCAGGCAGGCGTTGCCGAAGCCGCTGTTGCCGTAGCGCTGGCTGTCCGCGGTGGTGAAGGAGAATGCCTTCTCGACGGTGGAGTTGTACATCATGCCCTTGGCCTGCGTGTAAAACGCGTCGTAGTCCTCCAGCGGCTTGCCATACGGGGAGTTCACGCGCAGCGGATCGTCCAGCGTATGCAGGCCGCCGAACATGGTGTTGAATCGCCCGCCCGAGCCGAGGGGGTCGTTCGGATTGCTCGTATTCGGAATCCCCGCCGACGCCGGATTGATTTTGAAGGGTGCGTAGGTGGCCGAGAAATACCCGTTGCCCACGCAGGCCGCCGAGTTCAACGCCAGAAACGTCGGGAACTCCTGGCCGGGCTGGCGCTGCGGATCTTTTTCGATCGCTACCACGCTCCCGATATTAGGCGCGATATTCCCCAGCGCCGCGGCCGGATTGCGCCCGATCTGCGTCCAGTGCTGTGCCAGCGTGTGCACCAGCGCGTGCGCCTGCATCGAACGCACCAGCGACAGATTCGGCAGCAGCGCGCCCATCTTGGGCAGCAGGCCCGTGGGCCAATTGATGCCGTCGGCCATGGCCGGCTGGAAATTCGCGGGTGTGACGCCGTTCACCACTTTGAGATCGAACGTGTCGGTATGGCTGATGGCGCCGGTGAGCAGGATGAAGATTACGTTCCTGGCATTATTCTGCGTGGTGACACCGGCGCTGGTGGTGACGCCGCCGCTCTGCGCGTGAAGCCTCGGCAACAGATACGATCCGGTCACTCCCGCTCCGAGGATTTCGAAGAAACGCCGCCGGCTGATATCCGGGCGTTCGAAGAAGGTCTTGTGCCGATACGGATGCTTCTTCAGAAATTTTTGGACGCGCTCGCACTCGCACATACTCGCCTCCGTCAGTAGTTAAAAACAAAATCCACTTTGTTGTAGAGCGCCCACAGGAGATTCTCCGCCGACTGGCTTCGCGTCCCCGTGGTCAACATGTTCACCGCCTGGCTGAGCTCGGTGGCGTTGGGCGGGCGCGAGAGCACTGCCATGAACAGCGTATTCACCAGTTGGGTGTTCGACTGGTTCAGGTTCTGCACCAGTAGGCTGGTGGAAGGCCCGGTGGATTTGGTCCGGCTCATCACGAACGGATCGTTCATCAGGTCCAGCGCCTGCGAAATCGAGCCGTCTCCCGAGCGCACCTGGTCGTCGCGATTGCCGCGCAAAAAAGCGTCCAGGAACGGCGTCACGGCATTGTTTGCGGAAGGCGTGTTCAGCGGCTCCGGGAACTGCATCGCCCAGGTGAGCGTGCCGTTCGCGGCCACGTTATAGCTCGGCAGGACATTGCTCGATTGCGCGATGGCATCGTGCACTTCCTCGCTCCAAAGGCGGCGCACGAAATGGCGCGCGTTCAGCGCGTCCCACGACGGGTCGTAGGTGCCGTTGTAGCGCGACGAAAGCTGGTATGCCTGTGAATTGACGATGGTGCGCATGAGCCACTTCAGATCGAACTTGTTGGCGATGAACTGCTGCGTGAGCGAATTCAGCAGCGCGGGGTTCGAGGGCTGGAGCGTCCACGGGTCGGGCGGCGGGTTGTCGGGGTCGAGCCGCGCCGGGTCGAACTGATCGGGCGGGTCCACGAGGCCGACGCCGAAGAAGTAGGCCCACAGGTAATTCACCGTCGCGCGCGCGAACTGCGGGTCCGCGGTCAGGGCCCTGGCGAGCCCTGCGCGGTAATTCTCGCCTTTGGCGGGAGAATCGTTGGTGAACATGTACAAAGGCGCGACGTTGGTCTCGGTGCCTGCAGGCTGCCGCGCCGGACGGTTGCCGGTGGTCGTGTTCAGCGGATAGTCGGTCTTGGCCGCTTGAGTATTGTCCCTCACGCCCCAATAATACGGATTGCCGCCGGTAGCGCCGGCAGCCGGCGTCCGCGACGCTTGGGTGTGCGAAAGGTACGAGGCCAACTGCCACGCCTGGTACCGCGTCGTCTGGCTGCCCCACAAGCTCAGCGAATCCAGGTGCCCACGGCCGTTATGGCACAGCAGGCAGTTCACGTGCGAAAGCCCCAGGAACATGTCCGCGATGTTCGCCGTCTGCTGGTCGAAGTCGTCCTGGATCGGACCGCCTGTCACCACGCCTCCGGCGATCAGATTCAGCGTGCCCTGCTGGTAGCTGTTGGTTCCGGTCGCGGTGATCAGGTCCGTGGCCCATTGATCGTAGGGTTTGTTGGCCGCCAGCGCCGCGCGGATGTAGTCGTTGAACGCTTTCACGCCGGCCGGATAGCGGCGAATCTGCGAGTTCTGCGAGTTATTCTGATAAAGATCGCCGAACCACATGGTCCACTTGTCAACCCACTCGGGCCGCGCGATCAGCTCGTCCACCAGGTTGGCGCGCTTGTCGGGAGTGGAATCCGCCACGAAGGCCGCGACCCGCGCCGGCGTGGGAATGCGGCCGGTCAGGTCGAGCGTCGCGCGGCGGATGAACTCGTAGTCCGTGGTCAAAGGCGCAGGCTGAACGCCCGCCGCGGCCAGGGCTCCGAGAATGTAGGAATCGATGCTGCCCGCTTGCGCCGCTTGCAACTGCTTGTCGAGGGCGTCAGTCCGGCCCGCGGCCGGCGGAGGCAGCAGTGCGGCCACCGCGCTGGTCGTCGCGCTGACTTCGGCCTGGTGCGGCGACGGTCCGATGGCGCCCAGCATGTGCGCGACGAACTGATTGTGTTTCGGTCCGAACAGCGTGCATTCCGGGTGTTCCACGGTGTAATCCGGAACGCCGATATCGGTTTCCTGCGCGGTTGCGGACGCCGCAACGAGTATCAGGAGGCTCAACCCAGCCCTGCATCCCATAAGCCCCCAAACACGAGGCTTTCCAAAAATACTCGATGAAATTGTCTCAACAGTACGGGCGGAGCCGGCCCCTGACCTACGTTTTCTTCTTGAGCACCTTCTGGACCTTGGCCTTGAGCGCCTTGGTGTCCTTCGATTCCGGCACGCCCTTCAGCGCATCGTCCGCGCGCTCGCAGAAGATCTTCATCTTTTCCGGATCGTCGGCTTTCATCGGCGTATACATCTGTGAGAGGTCGTACAGCGTCTGCGCCATGGCCTGCATAAAAACCGGCCGAGGGACTTTCGCCTCGGGATCCTTGAGGACCGCCTCCCCTTTGGCGGTATCGTCGGGCGCCCCCGCCGCCCGGCACGCCGACAGCAGAACGTCGCGCTGAAGCGTGTAGGACATTGCCAGATCGACATCCGCCTGCGGCAGCGCAATTCCACTCGCCACTCGCGTCAACTGTGGCGACGGCGTCGCCGATCCTTTCGGGTAGCCGAATGCCAGGGCCATGGTGTCGCCTTTGATCTGCCCGATCTTGGCGAACCGGTCCGCGAACTGAAGACTGAGTTGCTTCGCCTGCGTACGGTATTCGCTTACCCGCCGCCGGAACCATGTGGGGTCGGTCTTGTTTGCCTTGGCCCCGGCATCGTACCGGTCGGCAAGTTCCGCATATCCCGTAGCCAGTCCCGCGGTGACCACCAGAGACCACGGCAGCGCCTTCGCCGAATATTCATTGTCCGGTGCGAGCAGATTGTCCAGGTGCTCCAACGTCTTCATGTTGTCACCCGCGGTGAACGTCTCTTTCGCCGCCTGCCAGTAAAACGCAGGCGTACCCTTCTCCGGCCCGGATGGCGCCGACGAGCAGGATACCAGGACCCCGAACGCCAAAATCGCTGCGAGCAACCGCATGCTGTAGCCTCCTGTAGCATCGAGTTAGCACACCGACTCCTCGGATGCAAGCCAGGGTGGACGCGCGCCGGCGCTCACGCCTCAGGTGCCGGGCGCGAAGTCGCGGAGATAGGCTCTGATCTGGTCCCGCACGCGCCGAAACGCTGCCAGGCGCTGTTCCTCGGAACCCTGAGCAGTCGCGGGATCTTCAAAGCCGAAATGAAGCCGCTTTGTGCTACCGGGATAGATGGGGCAGTTGCGCGCCGCGTTGTCACAGACCGTCAGCACATAATCGAACGCCTGGCCTGCGAACTCATCCACGTGCTTCGAGCGGTTGGCCGAGATATCGATGCCGATCTCTTTCATGACGGCGATCGCCTCGGGACGCACCGACCCGGGCTTTGTACCCGCAGAGTGGACCTCGAACCGGCTGCCCGCCATATGTTTCAAGAGGCCCTCTGCCATCTGGCTGCGAGCCGAGTTACCGGTGCACAGGATGAGGACTCTCTGCATCGGGCAATTCCTCCGCTTTCCACGACCAGCGATTTTCGAGCCACAGCGACACGTTTACCAGGCCGATCAGCGCCGGCACTTCGACGAGCGGACCGATCACCGCGGCAAAGGCAGCGCCGGACCGAATGCCGAACACCGCAACCGCCACGGCGATGGCCAGCTCGAAATTATTGCTGGCAGCCGTAAAGGAGAGGGTCGCCGTCTTGGAATAGTCCGCTCCCAGTTTGTTCCCCATCCAGAACGATATCAGGAACATCACAGAGAAATAGATCAGCAGGGGAACCGCGATCCGCAGAACGTCGAACGGCAGGCGAATGATGTAGTCCCCCTTGAGGGAGAACATCACCACGATGGTGAAAAGCAGCGCGATCAAGGTCAGCGGGCTGATCCGCGGAATAAAGCGCCTTTCGTACCACTCCCTCCCCCGCAGCCGCAACAGCGTGAACCGGGTGACGATTCCGCCCAGGAACGGAATGCCCAGGTAGACAAAAACGCTTCGGGCGATCTCTGCTATCGAAATCTCGACCGCCGCTCCGCGCAGACCGAACCAGCCCGGCAGCACCGTCACAAACACCCATGCATACACGGAGTAGAAAAGCACCTGAAAAATGGAGTTGAAAGCGACCAGCCCGGCAGCATACTCCGTATTTCCCTTGGCGAGCTCGTTCCAAACGATCACCATCGCGATGCAGCGGGCCAAGCCGATCATGATGAGCCCGGCCATATACTCGGGATAGCCTCGCAGGAATATCAGGGCAAGCGCGAACATCAGGACCGGGCCCACGACCCAATTCTGAATCAGCGAAAGCAGCAGCACTTTCCTGTTCCGGAAGACCGCGGCCATTTCTTCATAACGAACCTTGGCCAGTGGCGGATACATCATGAGAATCAAGCCTGCGGCAATGGGTATGGAGGTGGTGCCGGCCTGGAAGCTGGTCAACATCCCGACCAGCCCGGGCAGAATATATCCGGCGCCCACGCCCGCAATCATCGCCGCGAATATCCAGAGGGTGAGGTAGCGGTCCAGAAAGGAAAGCCGGCAGCTGATAGGATCCATGTTCCGCCTGCTATTCAACCGGTTTCCGCGCGCGCACGAAGGCGCTCATAAACTGTCCCTCGAGCATCGGCGCGACCTTCTCGAGATCGATACCCTTGTCGGCGAGGAACGACAGGGCATCCTCCGCCCGGTAGATGCGGGTCGGCTCGATCGCGACGTCCTCGAATCCGGCGGCGGACAGTTTCGCCCGGTATTCCTCCTGCTCGAGCGCCCCGGCCACGCAGCCAACCCACAGGAGCATGCTCTTGCGAATCTCTTCCGGAATCTCACCGCGGGTCACGACGTCCGATACAGCGAAGCGCCCGCCGGGCCTCAGCACGCGGAACGCTTCTCGCAGCACGCGGTCCTTGTCCGCCGAGAGGTTGATCACGCAATTCGAGATGATCACGTCGACCGAATTGTCCGGCAGCGGGATACTTTCGATCTCGCCTTTCAGAAACTCGGCGTTCGGAACGCCGGCCTTGCGCTGGTTGTCGCGGGCAAGCGCCAGCATCTCATCCGTCATGTCCAGTCCATAGGCCTTGCCGCGCGGCGAGACTCGCTTGGCCGAGAGCAGAACGTCGATTCCGCCGCCGCTCCCCAGGTCCAGCACCACATCTCCCGGCTTCAACTGCGCGAGCGCGGTGGGATTTCCGCAACCCAATGAAGCCAGCACGGCCGTTTCCGGCAGTTCGTCCTTCTGAAGCTGGTCGTACAGATCCGACGTGATCGGGTCGCCTCCCGAACAGCATGACGAGGGACTGCTGCCGCAGCACGCGTTTCCCTCGCCCGCGGCCACGCGCTGCGCCGCCTGCCCGTATTTTTCCTTCACTACTTCCTTGATGCCGCTCATCTGCTCTCCTATTTGCAGCAAACGATCCTCTGTGGTTCAACCGCCTTGTTGCGCGTGCAGCACTCGGCGTAGAGGAACCCGAGCAGCCGTTCCAGAGCCGCCGTGTTCGCCGAGTACCGCAGAAACGTCCCCTCGCGCTGAACGTTGACGAGATCCTCGTTCTTGAGCTTTTCCAGGTGATGGGAAAGGGTGCTCGCGGAGACCGCGAGTTCATCGCCGAGCTCACCGGCCACCATTCCTTCCGGATGGGCGGACAGCAGCAGGCGCATGATCCGCAGCCTCGGCTCGCTTCCCATCGCGGCGAACATGTCCGCGCACCGGCTGACCTCCTCGTGCGTTACTTTTGCAGCCATATATTTCCATATTTGTAGAAATATCGGCGAATGTCAAGGGTTAAAACTCGAGACGCGCCTGGAGTGCGATCATCCTGGGAGAGCTGTCGCCGCCGAGCCCGACCCCGAGCAGACCGGTTGGCGGCGCAACGGTGTAAGTGAGGGCCCCGAAGCCCGTCTGTGTGGAGGGTTTGCCCGGGACTCCGGCATAGCCCAACACGGGAAGCCCGAAGTTCGGGTGGTTGAACAGGTTGAAGAACTGGGCGTCGAAGCGCAATTTCACACGATCGTTGACGGGAAACCATTTGGTGAGGTAGAAATCGCTCCAGATGAAGTCCGGTCCGCGCAGGGCATTTCTCCCGAGATTTCCGAATTGGCAGGCCTTCGGCGTGCCGCCCCCAAGGCATGCGCCCGTGCCGGGATCGACCGTCGAGAGGAACGCGCCGGGGTTCAACCACTGGATGGTTCCAGGCTGCGTAACACCAGGAACCGGATCGTGCTCGTACAGCGGCACTCCCGAGACCACGCTGGCGAACTGAGGACCGCTGCCGTTGACGATGCCGTTTCCATTGGCGGAGTAGGGCGTGCTCAACACCGAGAATGGAAGGCCGCTGCGCCAGAACACCGATCCGGATGCCTGCCACCCGTTGAGCGCCGCCGCGAGCCGTCCGCGCACGCGGATCGGAAGCGAATACGTGTAGCTGCCGGTAAGGTTGTGCCGGACGTCGTAATCGCAGGGCCCCCGGTCGCGCTGCAGATTGCCGGGAATCGGCGACAGGATGCCTCCAGCCGAGAAGGGGAGGAATCCGCCGTTGGAGACGGTGTCGATGCAGTGGCTCCAGGTATAGTTCGCCTGGAATTGCAGGCCGCGCGCGAGCCGCTTCTCAACGGTAGTCTGCAGCGCATGGTAGTGGCTGTTGGCGCCGGTGGCGAGTTGGGTGACGGCGGCGAATCGCGGATCGGCGGGCGCGCCATAAGGGAACGGGGCAAAACAACCGTCGCAAACGGTCTGATATCCGTTCACCTGGGTGGTATAGGGCTGATTGACGGCGCGCGTGCCGACGTACTGGGCGCGGATATGCATGGCGCCGCCGATCTGTTGCTCGACACCGAGGCTCCACTGCATGAAATAGGGAGCGTGGAGTTTGCCGTCGGGAACGGCCGTAAGCGCCACGGGCTGCAGGCACGCATTCGCCTCCGAAAGCGGCGAGGCGCAGGAACGTTGTCCTTTGGCGAAACCGGCGGTGAATGCCTGGTTCGCCGCGACAGCCGCATCGATTGCACTGTCCGGCACTCCGGGTGCAATCGCCGTTCCCCCGACTGTTCCCAGGAGGCCGCCTTGGAAGGTCTGCGAATACGGCGGATTGACTCCGACCATATCCACGATGCTCCCCGGCAGGATATCGCTGAAAAGTCCGAAGCCGGTGCGCAAGACCGTGGTTGGCGCGATCTGCCAGGCGATGGCTGTCCTGGGTTGCAGGATGGCCAGGGGCACCGAATCGAAAATCGTTCCGAGCCCGGTACGGATGGCAGCGCTCAACGGCTGGTTTGCATCGTGAGAGACCGCCGCGAACGAATCGGAGAGGCGCGCGACCGCATCATGCGGATTGAGCGGATTCGAATTGTGCGCGGCCCGAATCCCGACGGTCCATGTCAGTTGGGAAGTCGCTTTCCAGGTGTCTTGCGCATAGAGGTCCAGATTCAGGAAGTTGTATGGCTGGGAATTCGCGAGTGGAAACGTCTTCGACGCCGTGGAAGCCACACCGTAGACGAATTGCGGGAGGGTTGCATAGGTGACGAGGGGAACGATTCCCTGGCCGAAGTCGTAGTCGTTCAGGCGGAAGATCCGCGCATTGGTGCCAAATCGAAGCTCATGGCCGCCTTTGGTCCAGGCGAGATTGTCGTTGAGGAAGAAACGTGCCGCGCGGCGGCCCTGCACCCAGGTGTTGTCCAGGCCGCCGAGAGTCGTGAACGGAGCGTTGGCGCCGCTGCCCTGGAGAACGATCGGGAAGACGGCCAACGTCTTCTGAAAATCCGCCGGAGCGAACAGACTTTCGTACCAGGAGAACGCCGGATTGAAATAGTTCACGAGCTTCGGCGAGAAGATATGCGTATAGCCCGCTGCGAATGAGTAGAGCGGCTGCGATGAAATTGCGCTGAAGAGCGGATTGATCGGGTCGGTGTAGGCTGCCTGCAAGCCGGTATCGGCCTGGAAACGATACCACGCCGTATTGTTCTCGTTGATGTTGTGGTCGATGCGCGCGGTTTGCACCTGTTCGTGATCATCGCTGGAGTGAGAGACGCTCTGGCGATTGGCGCAGCCGTTCCCGTTGGGAGGGAATCCACGAGCCGGACTGCCATCGCTGTTAAACGGGCATGCAAGAACGGCCAGCGGCACTCCTGCGGTGCTTCGGTACAGACCGAACATCTTCTGGTAGAACGGGACCAGTTGCGGCGCGGGCCGATAGGTTGTGCCGGTGATGGAATCGGTGCCGCCCAGTGGTAGTTGTTGCAGAACGTATTGCTGGAAGGCGGGGGTGGGTACCGTGACCGCGGACACGATGGGCAGAGCGATGCGGACCCATTCACTGTCGAAGAAGAAGAACAGCTTGTCGTGGAGGATGGGCCCTCCCAGGCTGCCGCCGAAATGGTTCACATTGGAGCGGGGTTTCTGATTTCCGGGCGTCGCATTGGTGAAGAAATTGGCCGCATTGATCCTCGAGCCGTTCCAGAGCTCGTAGAGATTCCCGTGGAAGCGGTTGGTGCCGGACTTGGTGACGTAGTTGACCTGGGACGCCCCGTATCGTCCCTGGTCTACGGTGTAGGAGAGCGTATTCACCGTGAGTTCGGCGATGGAATTCAGGCCGAGGACGAGATTGGTCGAGAGGCCGCTGTTCAGGTTGGTAAGCGGGTCATTGGTTTCGAGCCCGTCCACGATATAGCCGTTGGACAAGGCGGGCAGCCCATTGAACTGGACGTTGCCATATCCGTTCGTGCCGCCGATGAAATCGTTGCCGCTTCCGGCCGTGTTCATCAAGGCGCCCGGCGCGAACTGCAACGGGTAGGTCATATCGCCCCCGGGGTTGGGGAGGTTTTCGAGTGCGGGCCCGTTCAACGTCGTGGCCGTGTTCGGGTTGTCCGGATTCACCAGGGGAGCCTCGGTGGTAACGGTCACCTCGTCTTTGGCTGCGGCCAGTTTCAGATTGAAGTTGATCGCCTGTTTTTGTCCCAGGCCCGAGAAAACCGCCGGGTTGATCTGCGGCTCGAATCCTCCGGCCTCAGCCTTGACCGAGTACGATCCCGGCTTCAGTTGCGGAAAACTGAAGCGGCCAGCTTCGTCCGTGGTCGCGGTGCGCTTCGACCCGGTCCCGTTGTTGACGATCGTAACGGTCGCACCCGCCAGAGCGGCTCCGCTTGGATCCGCAACGGTTCCCACAATCGCACTGGTGGTCTCCCCCTGTGCCGCAAGGGCGAAAGGGGCAAGGCAGGCGATCAGGATGCGGGCAGGCGTCATATCAAAAATTAGTCTCTCCTAAAGTTGCTATCCACGTCAAGGCAATTGTGCCCTGTACCGGGGCTTGATTTCCGCTGTGAACTGCCGTACCATCTGAAATAGTGGCAGCTAAACTACCGGCGCTTTCGGAATCCGTAGACGATTACCTGAAGGCCATACTTGAGCTCGGGGGCGCCGAGGAATTGCGCGTTACGACCAATGCCCTTGCCGAGAGGCTGGGCGTGCGGACGCCTTCAGTGACGGGGATGCTTCAGCGCCTGGCCTCGGAGAGACCGGCACTGGTCCTGTATGAGAAGCACCACGGGGTCCGGCTCACGGCGGCCGGGAAAAGGCGGGCGTGGGAGTTGGTGCGGCATCATCGCCTGCTGGAGTTGTTCCTGCACGACGTTCTGAAGTATTCCTGGGACGAAGTTCACGAGGAAGCGGAGCGGCTGGAGCACTTCATTTCCGAACGCTTCGAAGACCGCGTGGCGGCGATTCTGGGCGACCCGGAAACCGACCCGCATGGCCACATCATTCCCCAGAAATACGGAGTCGGCGTATACCGGGAGGAGGTGCCGCTGGCGCGCTGGCCGCTCGAGACGCCGGCCACCATCAGCAGCGCGGCCGATCGCAATCCGGCGGCTCTCCGCGAGCTCGAACGGCTGGGCCTGATGCCCCGAGCGGCGCTGACCATCGAGCAAAGGAACGCGTCGTCACTGTCAGTAAGGCTCGCCGGCAGCGAGGATGCGGTTCGCGTCGGCCTCGATCTCGCGGATTGCATTTCCGTGATCGCGCGGACGGCGCAGCGCACGAAGGGCCGCGGACGAGGAGTTCAGCGCACCTTGCCCCAGGATGCGCCCGCGGCGGACGACGCGCGCGACATCGCCGGCTAGCGCGCGCGAGCGAGCGCGACGGCCCTCTCGAGCACGGGATCGCGGCCGGCCTTGATATCGGCCGGGGCGGGGACGACCTCGATATCGGGCCTGATCCCCACGCCCTCGAACTCCGAACCGTCCGGAAAATACATGCGCTTGGTGCCGACGCGAAACGTCATGCCGTTTCCAAAGTCGTAGATGTAGGGCTGTCCGGAACTGCCGGACGTAGTTTCGCCGACGACGGTGGCGCGGCCCGAATACTTCAGCGGCATGACGAAATCCTCGCAGGCAGAGCCGCAGGTGAGGTCGGCGATGAGGATTACGCGGCCGGTGAATACGGGATTTTCGGGTGAATGCATTGGCTCCGGAGCCATCATGTACGGATGGCCGAAGTATTCCGCGAAGGCCTCCAGGTATCCTTCGCCGCGCGGATTGGTCGCGGCGTTTTTCGGCGAGAAACGCTCGCCGTAGGTCCGGAACAGAGGAAAAAGAACGGACGTGGATTCGATCCAGCCGGGCCAGGGGCGATCCATGATCGCGCGTATCAGCTCCTCAGGCGTGCTTCCGCCTCCGTTGCCGCGCAGGTCGACGATGACGGCGGGCGCATCCTTGTGGGCTTTCAGAAAGGCTACGGCGTTCTGCTCCTGGCGAGGGTCATTGAATGTCGGAATCGGGAGATAGGCAACGTCGTCGGGAGCGCGGCCGCGCGGGGCGAACACCCAGATGCGCGATGACCCCGAAGCAACGGGTTCGATGGAGCGGTCGATCGGGACGCGCCTGCCGCCGGCGAGCGTGACTTCGAATTGTTGCGGCCACAGCGGGGAGAAGAAGAAGACCTGGGTTCGACGGCCCCGGTCGCTCGAAGCCGCCATGTACTTCATCCGTTCCGCCACGAAATCGCCGGTGGGTTTGCCGTCGATCGCGATCACGACCTCGCCGGGCTCGATGCCGGGGCGGCCGGAGCGTTGCACCACCCACTGCCCGCCCTCGAACCAGAGGTAGAAGCCGGGCAACTGGCTGGTGGCGCCGAGCCACCTGTCGGAGAACGTGCTGTGGGCGTTGCGGAGCTGCGCCACGAAGGCCAGGGTCGCTAGATCGAAGTCGCGGCGGCTGTCCGTGGCGGCGATCTGGTCCAGGTACGCCTGGTAGGCCTTGTCGAGGTCGAAACCGGGGATGGCCTGCCAGTGGCCGAAGCGGCTCTCGATGCTGGCATAGATTTTGGACGCGATCCAGAGCTTGTCGCGGGTGGTGATTCCGGGGTCGGCGGCAGCGGCCGGCCAAAGGGGGATTAGGGTGAGGGCGGATACGATGGCAAGCTTCATCATGGTTCCTCATGGGCCGCTCAGGGGTCACAGAACGGCTCATTTGCCTTAATGATACGGATAATCGGGCGGGAAGTTCCTAAAATGGGTGCGGCATATCCTCAATTCTGAAATAACGCGCTCGGGTGGTGGTTCTTCGGGGTTCTGTACCGATCGGATTTTTTCCCAACCTTTTCTTCTACCCAGCCGTCTATGTACTTAGAGACCTGAGTATGCCCAAACCCGATTCCCTGCAAGGCTCTCTCGACCTCCTGGTCCTAAAGATCCTCTCCCGGCGTCCGCGTCTGCACGGCTACGCCATCATGACCGCGATCCAGGATCTCTCCGACGACGTCCTCCGCGCCGAAGAGGGCTCGCTTTACCCTGCCCTGCATCGCATGGAAGAAGCCGGCTGGGTGCGCGCCGAATGGATCACCAAGGACACCGGCCGCCGCGCCCGGCTTTACGAGCTGACCGCCGCCGGCAGGAAACAGCTTGCCGCCGAAGAATCGCGCTGGACCGCCGTCAACCTGGCCGTCAACCGCGTATTGAGGACCGCCTGATATGCCGCTCTGGTCTCGCATCGCGAATCTCTTTCGCAAATCCGCGCTCCGCCGCGAGATCGATGAAGAACTGGCCGCGCACATCGAGGAGGCCATCGGACAGGGCCGCGATCCAGCCGAGGCCCAGCGCGCACTCGGACCCGCCCTGCAACTGCGCGAAGAGAGCCTCGACGTGCGCCTTCTCCCCTGGCTCGATTCGCTCCGCGCCGACGCCGTGTTCGGCTGGCGCCAGCTCCTCAAACGAGAAGCAACCTCCGCCGCCGCGGTCCTTTCGCTCGCGCTCGCCATAGGCGCCTGTACTTCGGCATTCCGCCTGATCGATGCGCTACTGCTGCGGCCGCTGCCCGTGGCCCATCCCGAACAGCTATACGACGTCGGGCGCCGCGGTATCAGCCCCGAGGGCAAGGCGGCAAGCATCGACGAATGGGCCTACCCGCTGTTCCGCCAGATGCGGGCTGCTGCCAAGAGCGATGCGGAGTTGATCGCTATCGGCCATACCGAGCCCACCGACCTGACCTTCGTCTCGGATCAGGAGATGGAGAAAGCCTACGTCCAAAACGTCTCCGGCTGGATGTTCGGCTCCTTCGGTCTCCGCCCCGAACTGGGACGCCTCTTCACCGAAAGCGACGATCTCCATCCGGGCGCGCACCCATACGCCGTACTGTCGCACGACTATTGGTCCCGCCGCTTCGGCGGCGATCCCAAGGCAGTCGGACGCACGTTCCACATGGGCGGATTCGTCTATCAAATCATCGGAGTGGTCGAGCCGCCCTTCACCGGGACCGAAACCGGCACTTTCACGGACATCTTCGTCCCCAGCATGATGAATCCCTGGGTGACCCGCGACGACGCGACCTTCACACGGGCGATCGCGCGCCTGAAGCCCGGCGCCGCCATCGGACCCCTCCGCGACAAGCTGCAGGCGGTCGCGCTGGCCTTCGAGATGGAGCGGGCGAAGAGCTTCAAGGGCTTCTCTCAGCAGCGCCTGGCCAACTTCCTCAACCAGACCCTCTACCTCGAATCCGCTTCCGCCGGCGCTTCCGGCATGCAGCACAACCTTCGGCTGCCGCTCACAGCGCTCGCCGTCCTGGTGGGCCTGGTGCTGCTCATCGCCTGCGCCAACGTCGCCAACCTTTTGACCGCGCAGGCCGCGGCGCGGGCGCGCGAAATGGCGCTGCGCGTCTCCATCGGCGCCGGAAGGCTGCGCCTGGTGCAGCTCGTGCTGGTGGAGAGCGCCATGCTCGCTATTCTCGCGGCCGCCGCCGGCGCGGTGTTTGCATGGTGGTCCGCGCCCTTTGTCGTCGCCCGGATCAACCCTCCCGACAATCCGGCGCGCCTCGCCCTCCCCACTGATTGGCGGGTGCTCGCGTTCGCGCTCGCGCTCACCATCGCCGTGACCTTCCTATTCGGATTGGCGCCTGCCCTGCGCGCCGCCGCCGTGAGTCCCGCCAGCGCGCTGAAAGGCGGCCACGACCCGCGCTGGCGAGGCCGCCTCATGCATGGCCTGATCGCCGCCCAGGTCGCCTTCTGCTTCCTGGTGCTTTTCGGCGCCGGCCTGTTCGTGGCCACTTTCAACAAGCTCGTGAATCAGCCCACCGGCTTCTCCGCCGAGCGTCTTCTGATCCTCGATACCGTCGCCGCCCATCCCGCGCCGCCCGCCCTCTGGGACCAGGTCACCGAGCACCTGCGCACGTTCCCCGGCGTCGATACCGCGGCCCTCGCGGATTGGGCCCTGCTGAGCGGCAACTCGCGCAACAACTTCATCTCCATCGACGGCGCGCCTCCAACCGAAACGCTGGCGTACTTCCGCTATGCTTCGCCCGGCTGGCTCGACGCCATGCGGATTCCGCTCGCGGCCGGCCGCGATTTCCGCGCGGCCGACACATCTCCCGGCGCCGCCATCGTGAACCAGGCCTTCGCCGACGCGTTCTTCAACGGCGCCGACCCGGTGGGCAGATTCTTCCAGCGAGGCGCGGGCACCATGCGATATCAGATCGTCGGCCTGGTGCGCGATATCCGCTACCGGAGCCCCCGCGAGCCCATCCTGCCCGTGGCGTTCGTTCCGATGCATGCCGTCGATTCCGCCGGCGCGCCGCGGCCGATCAGCGAGGGAACATTTGTGGTCAGGACCTCGGGTCCGAACCCGCTCGCACTGGCTGCGGCCCTGCGCCGCGAGATCCCCAGAACGCGGCCCGAACTCCGCGTCAGCAACATCCGCACGCAGTCCGCGATCAACCTGAGCCACACGGTCCGCGAGCGGCTCCTGGCCGTGCTCGCGCTCTTCTTCGCGGGTGTCGCGCTCCTGCTGGCGGCCGTTGGACTCTATTGCGTGCTCGATTACGGCGTCCTGCAGCGCCGCCGCGAGATCGGCATCCGCATCGCCATCGGCGCGCAGGCAACTGACGTGGCCCGCCGGGTCACGCTGGACGTCTTACCCGTGGTTCTCGGCGGCGCCTGTGCCGGCGTGGCGATGGGCCTGGCTTTCACGCGAGCGGTCGAATCGCTGCTCTACCAGGTCAAGGCCGACCCGCTGAGGCTCGCCTTGCCGGCGTCGATCCTGCTGGGGGCAGCGCTGCTGGCCTCCGTCCCGGCAATCGTTCGCGCCGTGCGCATCGATCCGTCCGCCATGCTCCGGTCCGAATAAGGAGAACCATTGCCGGCGAAGCTGCGGTCAGAGTAGGGCCGCCCGCCTGGCTTCCAGCCTGCGAAACACATCTCCGGCGATTCGCTCACAGGTATCGCGCACGCGCGCGTCCGCCTCGCGCCGCTTCCGGCCGCTATCGGGCGAAAAGGGCTCGCCCGGCCGCTTGGCGTGGCGCGTCGAGGCCGCCCGCATCGCCTCGACTTCCTCCACGCTCCACACGCAGCCGAAATGGGCCGCGATCGGGCCAAACATGGCGCCGGGCAGCCCGGTGTAGTTCACCGGCAGGCCGCCGCCCTGATCCATCGCCGCCAGCGCGGCCTCGCAAATCGCCGCCATCACCCGGGCCGGATAGTCGAGGCCGCCGCTGTTCGGGCCAGGTGGCCACGGCATACCGCGGATCGGCACGATCCCGGGCGCGGTCCAGAGCGTGGGCTCGTTCAAATGCGAGACCATGACCTCGACTGGATCGCGGTAGACGAAGATCCATGGCACCTTTGGGAATGCGCTCCGCACCAGCGGCAGATCGAGCGCGTGCCGGGCATCGAACTTGACGAAGTACCGGCGCTCGCCGCCCGCGCGCGGCTGTCCGAGGGCGCGGATCATCGCATCCAGCCAGCGCCGCCGGTCGCCCGCCGTGACTTGCCCGTGCCACGCATCCGCGTAGAGCACCGAATCGAGCGGCCAGCCCTCGGAAACTACGACATTCTCCGGACACGCCGCCAGCATCTGCGCCATCAGGGTCGAGCCGCACCGCGACATGTGGAAGATGAACCCGGTGGGCGGGATTCCGGGATGCGTGGCCGCGCGCTCTTCCAGGACCGTCAGCGGCGTGCGCCGCCGGAACAGCAGGCGGAAAGGATGCCGCATCGCGTTCTCGATTTCCAGATCGAGGAATGGAGCTGTGAAGCGAACGCCGGAAAAGCAGCTCCATTCCACCACCGGCCGCCCGCCCTCCCGGAACAAGCCGATTGGAATCCAGCCGTCCAACTCGTCCGGAGTCACAGCACGTGCCTTTCGAGCCAGCTCCGGCGCGCCTGCTGCAGGGCCGCGCGGGCATCTTCCACGGTGAATACGATCCCGCGCTCGCACGCGGTCTCCACAACCAATCGCAGGAACGCCTCTGCTTCGCGCTCCCCGAGCAGCCGGCGTTGTAGCTCCCGGTCCCGGAATACCAGAGATCGAAATTGTTCCAGGCCGCTCATCGCGCGGCCACGCCGGCGCGGGCTTCCAGCCGCCGGTAGAGATGACCCAGCTTTCGGCTGCAGATTTCCCGCAGGCGCTCGCCGGCCTCGCTCTGCTTCCGCTCGCTGTCCGCGGAGAAGACGCGTTCCGGCTGCTTGGCGTCGCGCGCCGCTGCGAGGCGCATGCGTTGCAGTTCTCCGTCATACCACCGGCAGCCCCAGTGCGACGCGAGCGTGTCGTACGCCGCGCCGGGCAATTCGCGGTAGTTCACGAACATGGCCCCTCCCTCATTGCCAGCGTCGAGCGCGGATTCGCAGATCCGCGCCAGTAGATCCGCAACGTACTCCCCGGGCTCGGCGAATGCCTCCGCCGTGAGCCCCACGCCCCGGACGCGCACGATCCCGGGCATGGTCCACGCAGCCCTGCGCCGTAACTGAGAGACCAGCACCTCCACCGGATCGCGGTACAGGAAGATCCATGGCACCTTGGGGAAAGCGCGGCGCACCAGCGGCAGATCGATCGTATGCGTAGCATCGAACTTCACGAAGTACCGCCGCTCGGTTCCAAGGCGAGGCTGCCCGAGCGCGTGGACCACTCCGCGCAGCCATCGCGTGCGCTGCTCCGCCGTGGCTTCCGGATGCCGCAGGTCGGCGTTGATCGCGGCGTCGATCGGCCACCCCTCCGAGATCACCACATTCTCCTGGGAAGCCGCCAGCATCTGGCTGACCAGGGTCGACCCGCATCGCGACATGTGGAAGACGAATCCGGTGGGTGGAATTCCAGGATGAATGAGGGCGCGCTCCTCCAACATGTCGACCGCGGTTTTCCGCCGGAACAGCACCCGCGCCGGCTGCTGCATGGCGCGTAGCATGGTGTTCTCGAAGAACGGCTCCGTGAATCGCATCCTGCCCAGGTAGCACCAGTCGACCGCCGGGTTTGGGCCATCCCATTCGAACCCGAGGGGAATCCAGCCGTCGAGCCGGTTCACCGGGCCTGCCTCGCGATCCACGACCGGGATGCAGCCTGCAACGCTACGCGCACCTCTTCGGGAGTCACCCCCAGATCAAGCTCGGCGGCGGCACGGGTCACCGCATCGACGAAGCAGTCCTGGTCCGTTTCGGCGAGCAAACGCTCCAGTAGTACCTGGTCCTCCACGGCCATTGTCCGGAAGCGCTCGAAGTCGCTCATGACTCCGCCGGAAAAAAGGAGCGGAGCCAATCGTTGACCTCGCAATCGATCACCAGATGGATACGATCGGTCTGCCCGAGGTTCGCCACGCGATGGGGAAGGCTCGTGTTCACATACCAGCATTCGCCCTCCCTCAGGATCACGCGCTCGCCCGCCACATAGAATTCCACATCGTCGTTGGTCTGAACCGGCACGTGCATGCGCAGTTCGCCATCCTCGAAGGCCAGCTTGTAATCCGTGTGTTCCCGAATCCGCGACCCGGCTTTCAACCTCAAAAGCCGCGCTGCCAGCAAAGGACACCGAAACGTGTCCAGCACCTCCTGGAAGTAGGGCGAGTGCCGCAGGATCTCCGTCGGTTCAAAATTCCTGGCGGTGGGATCCGGGAAAATCTGGTTCACCTGCCCGCCGATCGACCTGAGCGGCAGGGCGCTCCAATCGCCCTCATAGATCGCCGTGTTGAAATGACGCACCCATCCATCCGACTGAATGCGGGCGAGGTCGCCTTGCAGGCGGCCGGAATCGAACCGGAAGGGGAACTGTAGCGTGGTGGTCATCAATGAGGAGTACTAATCCCGTGTAGAAGTCCTACGCATGGTACCGGTTGCCGCGATTTTTCTTTGACCTTGTGAGAATGTCTGCCTTACACTGTAACGGCTAAGGTGAATTTTAGCACCCGCCGGGGGAGTGAAAGCGTCTGATCGCATTTTAGGGGGTCCAGTCTTTTGGAAAATCACAGTCACAGCCGAAGATCCCTGCTTGGTCTGGGATGGCGATCGCTGGCTGCAGCGAGTTTGGCCGGGAATCTGCCGCGAATCCATGCAGCCGTTGCCGGTGACCGCTTTGTAGTGGGTATTTACCTGATTGGCGGAAACGACGGCAACAATCTCATCGTCCCGCTCGACAGCGCGCAATATGCCGCTTACGCCAAACTGCGCGGAAGCCTTGCCGTGCCCGCGGATGAGTTACTTCCCGTGCGCGCCGTCAAGAACCCCGGAGAATACGGATTTCATCCGGCTCTCGGGGAGATGCGCGATCTCTATAGCCGCGGCGTCCTGGCTGTGGTTGCGAATGTGGGATCGCCGCGCCCGGGGCCGTCCGAATCGGCGCACAACTACCAATCGATGGCATTTTTGTCCGGGGGATACCTGACTCCGGCGTTCGCCGCGGAAAAGGCGGGGATCACGGTGACCGACGCCGGGCGCGCACTAACCACCGCGCACGGTGCGAGCATGCTGCCGCTCGATGGCAGCCTGGCTGTGCCCGACCGGAAGGAGATGGCCGATGCAGCCGCGGCGATCCGCTTCCGCACCCAGTTTCCACCTACCAGCCTGGGGCGCGCCCTCAGCGAAGTCGCGGCGCTGATCCAGAGCGCCCGCGCGCACGGAGTTCGCCGCGCGATTTTGACCGTCGGCATGGGCGGCTTCGATACGCATCGCTCGCAAGGAGAAGTCCAACCAGCCCTCTTCCGCGAGTTGAGTTCTGCCATGGCCGCCTTGTTCGCCGCCAACGAGGAATCCGGCACTACGAAGGACATCACGGTATTCACCGACTCCGAATTCGGCCGGACGGTTTCGCCGAATGGCACGGGCGGCACGGGCCACGGATGGGGCAATCACCAGATCGTCATGGGAGGCGCGGTTCTCGGCGGCGATATCTACGGCACTTTTCCGGACATGACGACGGCGGCGCGGGATGCCGCAGGCGGATGGGTTCCCACCACCTCGCGGGATCGTTACCTGTCCACGGTCGCCGGCTGGGCCGGGCTAGGCGACCATGAGCTGCGCCGGAGCTTTCCCAGAACAAATAGTGACGCAAATCTGGGATTCCTGGCTTAAAAAGGCATATGATATAGAGACCGTGCCTGAGGGGAAAAAAGCAGGACTGGCGGATTTAACAGCGGAACTATTCGAGCCGTTCATCGGTCAGACCATCACTTTTGAGCGCCCCGCAGCCAATGGTGGAACGCCCCTCGAACCTGCCCGCATGCAATTACTCGAGGTGAAGCGCGGCCCCAAGTCGCCCGCCCTTCGCAGGGAGCCGTTTTCGCTTTTCCTCGTGATGAAGGACCAGCCCCCCCTGGGAACCGGCCTGCACCGGCTCACGCACCTGGAGTGCGAGGCGGCCGATCTGCTGGTGACCCGCGTAACCGCTCCAAAGTACGAGGCTGCCGACCCCATGGGAATGTTCTACGAAGTAGTGTTCGGCTAGTGTTGAAAGGAGAGACTGAGAACCGATGGCATCCCAAGCGTATATCGGTGAAATTAAGATGTTCGCCGGAAACTTCGCGCCCGCAAATTGGGCCTTCTGCGATGGCCGGCTGATTCCTATCTCGCAGAACACCGCGCTGTTTTCGTTGCTCGGTACGACTTACGGCGGCGACGGCCAGAACACCTTCGCGCTCCCCGATCTGCGCGGGCGCGTGCCGATGCATCAGGGCACCGGATTCGTGATCGGCCAACTCTCGGGGTCCGAGACGGTCACCCTCGTGTCCAACCAACTGCCCGCCCACAACCATGCCGCCGTAGCCAGCCTGGCAGGGACTGTCGATACCCCTGTGAATGGTTTTCCCGCTACCGATCCCGGCGCCAACGTGGCTCAGTTTACCAATGCCGCGGCAGACGCGAACATGAACGCAGCAGCGGTCTCTACGGTGGGTAACAGCCAGCCGCATGAGAATATGCAGCCCTTCCTGGCTATCAGCTACATCATTTGTTTGTTTGGCATCTTCCCGGCGCGAAACTAGACCAGTTGAGCGCCAGCATGAGAACAGAAATCACCGCAAGGAGAGATTAACCTATGGCTAGTCCATTCCTGGGAGAGATTCGCGTATTCCCTTATAACTTCGCGCCGCGCGGCTGGGCCTTCTGCAACGGACAGATCCTGCCGATCAGCCAGAACACCGCGTTGTTCTCCCTTCTAGGTACACAATACGGAGGCAATGGAACTTCGAACTTCGCTTTGCCCAACCTGCAGGGGAACGTGGCCATCGGCCAGGGGAGCGGCCCGGGGTTGACTCCCCGCACAGTTGGAGAGGTAGGCGGAACCCAGACCGTGACCCTTGCGACGACCCAAATGCCCGCCCACAACCACCTGTTTGCCTGCAACTCCAAGAACGGCAATTCGTACAGCCCGGCAGGGAACATTCCTGCCGTGGACGCCGGAGGAAACAACCTCTATTCCCCCGGCCCGCCGGATTCCCATATGAACGCCGGGCATCTCCCGGTGCAGGGCAGCGGTCTGCCCCATAACAACATGCAGCCTTATTTGACCCTGAGTTACTGCATTGCCATGCAGGGGATATTCCCCGCCAGGAACTAACGGAGGAACGCATCGATGGCTGAGCCTTTTATCGGTGAAATTAGACTGTTCGGTTTTAACTTCCCGCCGCGCAATTACGCGTTCTGCAACGGCCAGACTTTGTCCATTTCGCAGAACACCGCGCTGTTTGCGCTGCTCGGCACGACTTATGGTGGAAACGGGGTCACCACGTTTCAGTTGCCGAATCTACAGGGACGCGTGGTGATTTCGCAGGCGAGCGGGTTTGCCCTCGGGCAGGCGGCTGGGGAGCAGGCTCACACCCTGATTATGGGTGAGATGCCCGCCCACACACACACGGTCTCCTGTTTGAGCACGCTGGCCGGCGGCGTCTCCACACCGGTGAATAATTACTGGGCCAAGGAGAACAACGGTGACGCGCCCTACGCCACCACCGCGGCATCGCCGGCGACGATGAACGACCCCTCCACGGTCGGCGGCCAGCCGCACTCCAACCTGCAGCCGTACCTGGTGGTCAGCTTCTGCATCGCGCTGAACGGGGTGTTCCCGTCGCGGAATTGAAGCACGTTCACTTACGCGAAGAGATCCCACAAGACCAGGAGTTTCTCTACCAGCTTTACGCGAGTACGCGTACGGAGGAGATGCGAATGGTTTCGTGGAGTGCCGCGGAAATCGAGTCCTTTCTGCGCTCGCAGTTTGCGTTGCAAACGGCGCATTACCGCACGCACTACCCTGGCGCTTCATATCTTTTGATCTGCGACGGCGACGAGCCGATCGGCCGGTTCTACGTGGATCGCTCGCTCGAGGACATCCACGTGCTGGACATCACGCTGGTCCCGGAGCGCCGGGGCCAGGGGATCGGCAGCGGCATCCTGGGAGATCTATTGACCGAAGCGGCGGCCTCCCGGAAGAAGGTGAGCTTGTATGTAGAGAAGTTCAACCCGGCGCGACGCCTGTACGCGCGCATGGGACTCCGGCAAGTGAGGGACGAAGGGGTCTATTGGTTACTGGAGTCGGGCGGCGCCGATTCAGGCGCGGCGCAGCCACCGGCGCCCGGCGAGAGCGGCGGCTCCGCCGACTAGCAGCATCCACGTGGCCGGCTCCGGGGTCGAGCCCGCATCCTGGGTCGTAATCGTGATCGTAGAGAAGTCAATGCCGCCGCCATTGAAGCTGGTCTCGCCCAGGGCACCCAGTCCCGGCGCGGCAAAGGCCAATGAGATCGTCGGATTCCCAAGGGCGAGGCTCGTAAACGTGGAGGCTGGCAAAGTGATGCTCAGGATATCGTATTCGGCGCTGGGCGCACCGGCACCGCCGTGTAATGCTTCCGATACGGCGTTCAGCAGACTGGTCAGATCGTTGGAGCTTTCCGTGTAGGAAGCAACCTGGTTGCCCGTCGCAGCAGAGTCGAGGTCGTAGACACCGAGGTCCAGAGTGGCGCTGACGATGGTTCCCGCGATGGCGCCGTAGTTAAATGTCCAGGAGGCAGAAAAGTTGGGCCCAACGCCGTCCGAGCCAATGAACCCGTTGAAGGGCGCCGCGTGACCGGACACGGCAGTGTTCCAGGTCCCGGTACCAACAGTCGATCCATTGGCGATGCCGGCACTGGCGCCCAGGGTCTGAGTGATCACACCGGCCTGAAGCATCCCGGTCGAGCACAGGGCCAGACCCAACCATGGCAGCAACCTGATATTAGACTTCACTAGTCCCCCTAAAGGTCATCACAACTCCCAATGATGTTACCACCAAATGCGTGAGGTTTGGAACACCATTAGTACTATTCAGCGCAGCGGTCGGATATCAGGTCAGTACCTTGCAGCCAGCGGCTGCCGTGCGTTGGCTGTCCCGCGCTGGTGTTATCCTGCGGGTGTCGGTATGCGGTTTTCCCGGCGTCAGGTTCTGACATCCCTCCTCGGCATCCGATTCCTTCGTGCCCAGCAGGAAATCCCCACCTTCTCCACCGACGTCAAGGTGGTCAATGTGCTCGCCACCGTCACCGACAAAAGCGGGAAAATCATCCGCGACCTCACCAAGGACGATTTCCTCCTCTACGAAGACAAGCGCCCGCAGACCGTTCAATATTTCGCGCGGGAGAGCGGCCTTCCCCTCACGCTCGGCCTGATGGTGGACACCAGCATGAGCCAGCGCCGCGTGCTGGATGCAGAGCGCGGCGCCAGCTTCAGGTTCCTGGAGGTCGTGCTGCGCCCGCAGGACCAGGTTTTCCTGCTGCAGTTCGATTTCCGGATATTTCTCCGCCTGCCGCTCACGTCGTCGCTCCGGCAGCTCGACGACGCCTTGGCCTACGTCGACACGCCGACGCGGACGCAGTTGCAGGCTCAAACAGGCGGAGGCACCTTACTGTACGACGCCGTGGTCACGGCCTCGCAGGACGTTATGTCCAAACAGCAGGGACGCAAGGCGCTGATCCTGTTGACCGACGGCGTCGATACCGGGAGCGAAGCGACAGTCCCGGAAGCTATCGATGCAGCCCAGCGCGTGGATACGCTGATCTACTCGATTCTGTTCTCCGATGCCGGCGCCTATGGCATCCTCGGCGGACCGGACGGCCGGCGCCCACTGACCCGCATGGCCCAGGAGACCGGAGGCGGCTTCTTCGAGGTCTCCAAGAAACAGAGCATCGACCAGATCTTCGATGTGATCCAGGAAGAGCTGCGCAGCCAGTACAGCATCGGCTACGTCTCGGATCAGCCGGTAAGCATTCCGGGCTTTCGTCACATCCAGCTCACCACGAAGAGAAAGGGCCTGGTGGTCCAGGCCCGTGACCGTTACTGGGCCCGCCGCTGATTCCTCGTAGAACCGCTTCTGCGGTCTTTACAGAGCCGTTTCGAAGAGCTTCAGGATCCGTTTGTATTCGTCGGCCCAACTGCTGGGCTGAACAAATCCGTGGTCCTCCACCGGGTAGGGCGCCACAGACCAGTTCTCCTTTCGCAGCTCGATCAGGCGCTGCACGAGACGGACGGTGTCCTGGAACTCCACATTGGTATCCACCATGCCATGACAGATCAGTAGCGCGCCTTTCAGACCATCGGCGAAGAAGATCGGGCTGCTTTTGCGGTACGCTTCGGCGTCGCCTTGAGGCGTGTTCAGAATGTTCGAGGTGTAGCCGTGATTGTAAGTGGCCCAATCGGTCACCGGACGCAGAGCGGCGCCGGCAGCGAAGGTGTCGGACGCCGTGAACATCGCCATTAGGGTAATAAATCCACCGTAACTGCCACCGTACAGGCCGATGCGTTTGGGGCTCGCGCCGTGCGCCGAGACGGCGTATTTGGCCGCATCGACGATGTCGTCGAGATCCTTGCCGCCCATGTGCTCATAGATCGCAGTCCGCCAGTCGCGGCCATAGCCGGCGCTGCCGCGGTAATCGACATCCAACACGAGGAATCCATGCTCCTCCAGGATGTGATGGAACATGTACTCGCGGTAGTAAGTAGACCATTTGTGATCGACGTTCTGCAGGTAACCGGCGCCATGCACGAAGATCACCGCCGGACCGCCCTTCTTGTAGTTCGCCGGTTTGAGCATGCGCGCCGGAACCTGCACGCCGTCGCGCGCCGGCACCATGACGATCGGCGCATCCTGCCAGGCGTACTGCGAGAACTCCGGCGAGGGCGAAGTGGTCAGGCGCTTCAAGTCCTGGCCGGGGCGGTTTTCCTGCACGTACAGGTCGGGCGGCCGGTTGGTGTAGCTGTAGATATCCGCGATCCAGCGCTCGTCGGGAGAAAGGGTCGGGATGTGTTTGCCGGGCTGCTTCGAGATACGGGTCAGGTCGCCGCCATCGGCCGCGAGTTGGTAGAGGTACTGATCGGCGGGACCGTCGGCGTTGGCCACCAGGTAGAACTTCGACTTGTCGCGCGACTGCTGCACGTTGAGGACTTCCCACTTGCCGTGGGTCAACGGGCGCGGCGCACCCCCGTCGAACGGAACTGCGTAGAGCTGCGCAAACCCGGTTTGTTCGCCGACGAAGAACACCTCGCGATCGTTCTTCATCCAGCCGAGGACGTTGGCACCCTGCGAGACCCATGCGTCGTCGTGCAGGTTGACCAGCACCCGCATCTTGGCGGTCGCGGGATCGAGCGCGAAGATCCAGCGGTCCTTGTTATCTGCGGCGCGCCCAGGCACCACGGCCTTGGAGCCGTCGTCGCTCCAGACCGGCATGCCGAGCTGGATCTCTTTCTTCTGCCCGTGATCCACCCATTTCACTTCGCCGGTCTCCACGTGGATCATGGCCAGCTTCGCGATCCCCTGGCTATCGCCGACGTTGGTGCGGCCCTGGATGTCTTCGGTATAGGCGCTGTCGCTGACGTAGTTGGGAACTATCGTGTTCTTGGCGGCCATCGCCGGGGTCTCGAAAATGTCCGCGATCACGTACTTCTCGTCGGGCGTGAGCTGAAGGTTCCGGGCGCTCTGGCGGGCCTGCAACGTGAAGGGCTTGCGCGGGTTCTTCTTTTCGTTCTTCTTCTGCTGCTCCTCGCGCAGCGCGACGCGCTCGCGAACCACCTCGATCAGTTCGCGCTGCTCCTTCTTCAGGTACTCCTGGCTGTCGGTGCCCTTCTGCTCGGCGGCGGTTTCCTGCGCCGCGCCGCCCCGTCCGCCGCCTCGTCCACCGCGTCCGCCAGCCGGCGCCGCGGCAGGAGTGGCAGGCGGGGTTGCACTCCGGATATCCGTAAGCTGCACCAGCGATGCGCCATCCAGCGACATGACGTACAGGTTGCCGCCGCGCGTGAACGCGATCCGCTTTCCGTTCTGGGTAAAATGCGGGTTCAGCTCGGGATCGGTGGTTCTGGTGATCTGCTGCGTCTTGCCGGTGGTGTTGTCGTGGACAAACAGGTCACCATCGCTGGAGTAAACGGTCAGGCGATGATCGCGGCTGGTGTCGCCACCGATGGGAGGAACGAGCTTGATCTCATCATCAGTGAGTTTGCGCAGGCCACCGCCGTCCCGATTGACGGCGTAGGTGTCCATGGGGGCGATAATTTTGTCCGCGTACTGCTTCCATTGGAAATAGAGAGTGGCAGAGTCGTAGGACCAGCGGGCCGCCGAGGGCTCGTAGCCGACCAGGTTAGGGCCGCGCATGATGTTGTCGATGGTGAGGGCGAAGTTATTCGCTGGGCGGACTTGACACACGAACAGAAAAGCCAGAAACGGGAGTTTGCGCATGCAAGGGTATGATATCGCGTCGGGGCAGGGCGGGAGCCCGCCCCACGAAGCTACTTGACCTGCTTCAGTACTTCCTCGATAGCGGCGATGTTCTTGCGCGCGTACTTGGCCTCGTTCACATCCGGGGCCAGGGCGATCATGGTCTGGAAGTGGCGCAACGCGGGATCGAGCTCGGCAATGCTCTGCGTCTTGTTCGCTTTGGTCATGAACGCGAGGCCGAGCGTGTAGTGCGAAAAGAAATCCTTGGGGTCGAAGGTGAGCGCGCGCTGGCAATCGCGGATGGCCTCGTCGAGCTTGCCGGTGCGGCGCTCGCACTCGCACAGTCCGTAGTAGGCCATGTTGTGATAATCGTTCCAGATGTCGCGCTCGGCGACGCGCTTCTTGCGGCCCATGGCGAACAGCGAGCCAAGCACGTAATAGTTGAGCTTGCCGCCCAGCTTGCTGTCGAAATCGCTCAGTTTGAGATACTGCTGGTATTCGGCGGGAGCCTCGTCCAGCTTGCCGCTCAACCGCAGGCTGTCCGCCAGCCACAGGTGCGACTCGGCAGTCTTGGGATTCAGCGCAATCGATCGCCGTGCGGCGGCAATCGATTCCGGGTAGAGATCCTTGAAGCGATAGGCCTGCGCCAAGAGCGTCAGGGCAACGGCGTGATCCGGCTGCCGCTGCAGCACCAGGTTCAGGTGACGGATGGAACTGTCCACGTCGCCGACGTCCAACAGCATGCCGGCCAGATTGGCATGCGCCTCCAGGTAGCCTGGGTCGATCGCGATGGCTTTTTCGTACGCCGCCTTCGCCTTGTCGTAGTCGAACAAGGCGCTGTAGGCGAGACCCTGGTAGAATGCCGCCTGGCTGTAGTTCGAATCGACCTGCAGCGCGCGGTCCAGCACCTCGGCGGCTTTGCGGTAGCCCTGCTCGTTGCCTTTGTGATACTCTTTGATCCCTTCGTCCAGCAAGTCGGCCGCAGCCTTGTTGCGGCGCCGCGGGATCAGGATCTTGATGCTGACAGTGTCCTCGCGCCCCGGATACACCAGTTGCTGGCGGGGCCCATCGGGCTCATAGCCGCTGTGTACCGCCTTGATGGTGTGCTCGCCCGCCGCCAGTCCGGGAACGGCAAAGCTCTTGCCTTTTTGCAGCACTCCCCGGGACTGGCCGTCGATGAACAGCTCGACGTCGTCCATGTTCGATTCGAAGATCAGCGTGCCAAACTTCTGCGCCGGCGCGGCGGCCGGCTTGGCGTGCGACGGAATGTAGGCCAGCGGCATCTCCGGATCGTAGTTGGATTTGTCCGAGGTCGGGTTCTGCTTTCCACTGGTGTAATCGCGCACCTGCGTGTGGACGTACTCGGCCAGCTCATCGGCCGTAACCACGCCATCGCCGCTGGTATCGGCCTCACCCTCCATGCCGGTGACCACGTAGTACGTGAACACGCCGTGGCCGCCGCGCAGATCGGGGCTTTCGAAGGATTGCTCGCGCGCGCGGCTGGCAGTGAGCGAAAACAGGCTCTTATTCAGGTTGGTGAGGCGCTGGTTCAGGTTCTCCGTGTCTTCCGGCGAGATGGCGCCGGAGTGGCACGCGTCGGTGAGCAGGACTTTCGATTTCGCCTGAATCTTCCCGCCCATGACAGAGCCCAGTTCGTCCATCGGAAAGCCTGTTTCGGCAACCCGGTTCGAGTCAAAATCATAAGGGGCCAGATAGCCTTTGCCGCCGAACAGAAATCCATGGCCGGCGAAGTAAATCAGCACGCGATCGTCGCTTTTGGAGATTCCCGGAAGCCAGGTGTCGATCTGCGCGCGGAGCCCGGCAAGCGTGGCTTTTTCGCCGGTCAGAAGCCGCACGTTCTCGGCTTTGAAATTCCCGCCCTCGGCGCTGATCAGGATGGTGTAAATCGCCTGCGCGTCGCGTTCGGCATACTGCAACTGCATGTTCGCAGGCAGGTTCTTGTAGTGGCTGATGCCGACGATCACCGCGTAGCTTCGCGGAATGGAGAAGCCGGTGGTCGAGGGCACCGTCTCATCCACCTTCTCGATCTTCAGGTCGCGCTGCTGTTGCTTGGGCTGCTGCGCGAAAGCGAGCGAGCCGGAAAGGAGCAAAAGTGCCAGCCGCATAGTCCTCACTTGTGAGCCAGCCGGAACTCGTAGATCACCGGCCCGGTGAGCGGCGCCGGAGACGAAATGACCGCCGCCTTCCCTTCCTGCATGAACACCAGGTCGCGCGCGCCGCGGCCGGCCGCTTCGGCGAGATTCTCCGGAATCTGCGCGTCGCGCGGAATCAGCTTCGGGCCGGCCGAGGGATCCACACAATCTCCGCGCGCCCGGAGGATGGAATCGTCGCAGCGCGGAATGAGCGTCTTGGGAGCGGCCGGCGACGGCTGCGGCGCCTTAGGCCGCAGCGGCGCTCCCTCGTTCAGCGGCGCCGGGCTCACCATCCAGTACACGATATCGTGGCCCGCCGGACCCGCGATCCGGAAAGCCGTGTTGGTGGCCGGAACCTGATATTCCTCCGATGCCGCGACCCGATTGTCCTGTCCGGTCTCTTCGCGGGGAAAAAGCTGTTCGTACTTGCCGCTGGTGCCCATGTTGGTCACGTAGAGGTAGCCGTCGAAATTGGTGTGGTAACGGAAGCGCACGCGGTCGCCCTGCGCCAGCACCAGCCCCGGGTCGATCGCGCGCCAGGAATCGCTTTCCAGGCGCTCCAGGGTGATCTCCATGCGGTGCGGGCCCTGTTTCATGGTGCGGCTTTGCCCGAAGCAAAGCAACGCCAGCGCCAGCGCAGCCGCCGTTCGGATCATTGGTGCACCAGTCTGATATCGGCCACCACGCGCGAATCCTCGCTGCCGGTCGGGTTGACCACGTACACGGCGGCCTCCTGGGTCGTGCCCGGTGTCGACGGATTCACGGCTTCGATAATCAGGTCGCGGGAATAGGCGTTGCGCAGGCGGTCAATCGTCGGGTCGCCGATATTGGCGGCCATGATGAGGGTGCGGTCCGACCGGGCTGTTTCCGGCTCCGAGGCCTTCTTCCCGCTCTTGAGCGAGTAGATCAGGTCCTCGAGATCAGCCACACGCTGGCGGGAAAACACCACGAAGAGGATCTCCTTGCCAGGGGTGGCATCGAAGGTAAAGACGTGCTTGCCGGGTGGGATCACGCACGGGCGCATGGCCTCGACGCGATTGTCCCCGCCTTCTATCTCGGTCGAGGGGAACATCGTCCGCCAGGTGCCGCTGGTGCCCTGGTTGACGACGTAGAGGAAGCCCTGGGCGTTGGGTTCCACGCTCAGCCGGATGCGGTCGCCGCTGTGAAAAGTCGTGTCGGCGGGCACGTCGACGGTCGATCCATTATCGTTGTACCGCATGACATTGATGCGCAGACCGAGCGGCGGCTGGCCATTGGCAGGCAAAGGGGCGGTTTGTGCGGCGGTCGGTATGATCCGGACTCCTGCTTCCTGGGTGTCTGTCCTGGCGATCTCGACCGGTTTCGGCTGGGTCCTGACGGGCCGGACCATTTCTTTGGGCTGGGTTTTCGGCGCGGTTTTCGACGTGTCGGTCTTGATTGGAGTCGCCGCCGGTTGTGCCGGTTTGGTAGTCTTTTGCGTGGCCGCGTAGAACAACTCGCGCGCGGTCAATTCGCGTTTCGACGTCTCCTGTGCACAGATCAGTGCCGCGGCGCACGAAAACGTCACGAGTCCCCGAGTGAGCAGCATGTCGAAAGCTGACCTCCTCTACCTTGTTTAAGATATCACCGGAGGAGGCGTGGCAGGCCGGAACTTGCCCCGCGCCTAGTACCCTAACTCTTTCTTGACCACGTTTTCAAGCGGCATTCCCTTGTCAAACCGGTCGAACTGCGTCAGAAAAAACCGCATGCCCTGGGCGGTCCAATCCGGTGTGTGGTCGGCGCAGTGCGGCGAGAGCAGGACGTTGTCGAGTTTGTAAAAGGGGTGCCCGTCGGGCAGCGGCTCCTGGTCGAACACGTCGAGCGCGGCGCCCCGAATGCGCCTTTCGCTGAGGGCACGCACGAGGGCTGCTTCGTCGATCACCGGCCCGCGCCCGAGGTTGATCACCACGGCCTCCAGCAGCATGGCGGCGAATTCAGCCTCGCCGATCATGCCGCGCGTCTCGTCCGTCAGCGGCGCCGACGCGACGATATAGTGTGCGCGGCGGACCATCTCCAGCCGTTCCCCGGGCCTGTAGAAGTGGTCTACCAGGGGGTCGACGTTGTACAATGGCGGCCCGTGGCGCCTGATCGCCAAAATGCGCATTCCCATGGCGCGGGCGCGGGTGGCCACCGCGCGGCCGATGTCGCCATAGCCCACAATCCCCACCGTCTGGCCCGAGATTTCGGTGATATCGAATTGTTCCCACCGGCCGGCTTCCTGGTTGCGCACCATGCGCCGCAGGTCCTTGGCGAAGAACAGGATTGCGGCCAGCGCAAACTCGCCCAGCGACTGGCTGAAGACACCGCGGCCGTTGGTGAACGGCACCGGGCTTTGCGCCAGCTCCGGGAACAACTGGCCGTCCAGGCCGGCGGAGCGCGAATGCACCCAGCGCACCCGCGGGCTCATCAGGAAGACTTCGCGGAAGAGCGCGCCGCTTCCCGACCAGTTGAAAATGACGTCGGCGTCGCCCGCCAGGTGTTCGAAGGCTTCGGCGGAGGCGCCCACCGCCAGGTCCGTTCCCGGCGGAAGCTGCTCGAGCAGCGCCAGATCCTTGTCGGCCAGGTTTGCCGTCAGCACCAGAACCGTATGAGTTGCCATCAGGAGAAAAGCTAACACATGTTCGACCTGTCACTGGAAATGTTGCGCGTCGTAGAGGACGCCGCCATCGCGTCCGCCCGCACCATGGGCATGGGGGACGGCAAGGCCTCCGACCAGGCTGCCGTAGAGGCCATGCGCCGCTGCATGGACACGCTGCCCATACAGGGCACCATCGTCATCGGCGAAGGCGAGCGCGATGAGGCGCCGATGCTGTTTATCGGCGAGAAGGTGGGCGCGCCGAAAGACAGCGCGCGCCTGGAAGTGGATATCGCCGTGGACCCCCTGGAAGGCACCAACCTCTGCGCCAGCGGCGGCGCCGGATCCATCACCGTGCTTGCCGCGAGCGAGCACGGCGGCCTGCTTCATGCGCCCGATTGCTACATGGAGAAGATCGTGGTGGGACCGGCGGCCAAGGGCGCGGTGGATCTCGACGCGCCGGTGAAACACAACCTGAAGGCCATCGCACGACGATTAAAGCGCGGCGTGGACGACCTGGTGGTGGTGGTGCTCGACCGGCCGCGCCACGAAAAACTGATCGCCGACATTCGCGAGGCGGGCGCGCGCATCCGCCTGATCTCCGACGGCGACCTTTCCGCGGGCATCGCCGCCAGCGTGGCCGGCACTGGCGTGCACGCGGTCATGGGCTCGGGCGGCGCGCCCGAAGGCGTGCTCACCGCCGCCGCCCTGCGCTGCCTCAACGGCGAGATCCTGGGCCGCCTCGTGGTGAAGGACGATGCCCAGCGCGAGCGGATGCAGTCGATGGGCATCCGCGACGTGAACCACGTGTACACCACGCCCGAGCTGGCCCCGGGCAAGCACCTGGTGTTCGCCGCCTGCGGGGTCACCGACGGCAATCTGCTGCAGGGCGTGCGGTTCACGGGGGACGGGGTGCACACGCAGTCGGTGGTGATGAACTCCAACCCGGCGCGCGTACGCTTCGTCGATACCACGCACCTGGAAAACAAGCCGGACGTGAAGGTGCGATTCCGGTAGGGCGCTACTTGAAGTAGCGCACCACCACCGGTCCCAGCAGTCCCGACGGCATGAGCGGCGATTGCGCCGTGAACTTGGTGATGTTGGTCTTGGTCAGGCGCCTTTCCGGGGGAAGCTGCTGATCTCCGATCAGGCGGTTCGGCCAGAGGTTGACGACTTCGATCTCCAGCTCGTTCTCGCCCGCGTGCGCGGCCGCGCCCAGAGCCACGGCAAACGGCTTCTTCCACAACACGCCGAGCGGTTTTCCGTTTAGCCAGACCTCCGCGATCTCGCGGACCTCGCCCAGGTCCAGCGTCCACTCGCGCCCCGGCGGCAGATTCACCTTCCCGGCGTACCGCGCGGTGCCAGAGTAGTAGCGAATCCCCGGATCGGCATGGTCGCTCCACGAAATCAGCTTGTCGAACGTCACTTGCGCCGGCGCGCCCCATCCGGGCGTGAACCGGACCGTCCACGGTCCGCTTACCGGCACAGTCAGGGGCATTCGTGCGGCAGGTATCCGACCTGGCCCGCCCGCGCCCGCGCGGCGAATCTGGACTTTCGGAACCGGAGCTCCCGAAGTGTCGGTGACGGTTCCGGTAATGGTGGCCCTGAACTCCTGTCCAAATGCGGCAGTGGCCAGAATGCCGGCAAACGCCAGCTTACAAAACGTCGACATAGACATCGCGAGTAACCTCCGCGCGCGCAGCGCGCCTGTTCGATTCCCTAAGTAACTCCCCTCAGTTCCTTCGACAAGGTATTCCGATGTCTCCAGACGTTTCCAAACCGTTTGCAAGCGCGTGCCAGGCGGTATAGTCCGGGTAATCTTCCAGAAATGGTATCGTCCGAGCCTCCGGTTTCCGAGAACGAGAAACGCGAAGCGCTGGAGGCGGTTCTCAACAGCTCCACCTTCGCCCGATCGGCCCAGCTTCGGGCCTTCCTCCGGTACGTCTGTGAAATGGAGCTTGCGGGCCGCACGGCCGAGGTCTCCGAATACCAGATCGCGGTGGAAGTTCTCGGCCGGCGGGAAGATATCGACCTGACCGACGATTCGTCGGTCCGCAACCGAGCCTACGAGCTGCGGCAGCGGCTGGAAAAGTACTATTCCTCCGAACAGCCGCACGCGCCGGTCCGCATCGAAATCCCGCGGGGCGGCTATGTTCCCACGTTCCTGCGGCACAGCGCCGAGGTCCCGGCTCTCACGACGCCCCTGGTGGTGGTGAGCGAGTCGCACGGGTCGCGATGGCTTCCCCTGGTGGCCGTGGCCGCGGTCTGCGCCGTGGCCGGGTATCTCATCGGCTCTCTGGGCCAGCGCCCGCATCCGCCGGCCATCCTCGAAGAAGCCTGGGGCCCGATGGCGGATCCGGGCGGCGACATGCTGATCTCGATCGCCACCAACCTGCACCTTCTGATCCGGCCGCACGTCCCGCCGCGGGCCAGCCGCATGCCGGTTCCGAGGGAACTTTATCCGCTCTACGGCACCACGCGCCCACTCGACCCGGCAGACACCTTGTATATGGAGCCCGCGCAGCTCTCGATTCCGCTCGGGGAACTCTCCGCCGCCGCGACGCTGGCCAGCACGCGCGCGGCGTTCGGCGGCTCCTACCAGATCCTGCCCGAATCCGAAGCTCCACTGACCGCGCTTCTGGGCCGCAACGGGGTTCTGTTTGGCACCCCGGTCAACAGCAAGGCCGCGACGGTTCTGCTGCGGACGGTTCCCCTCACCATCGGCTTCACGCCAAACGATGAATTCGCCGTGATCGACCAGCGCAAGCCCACAGGCCAAGGGGTCCTCTACACGCCCTACGGCGCCGATCCGGGACCCTCCACGCAATACGGTCTGCACACCGTTCTCACCGGCGCGGACCGCTTTGGCAAGCCGCGGCGCACCCTGCAGCTGACCGGCACGGGGACCTCGGCGGCGCTGCAGAGCGCGGTGGAATTCTTCTGTTCCGCCTCCAGCATGCGCGACCTTCGCCAGCGCTTTGCCGCGCAGGGCGTCCACGGATTCCCGCCCAATTACCAGGTGGTGGTCCTGTGCATCACTTCGGGAGTGCGGCTGATCAGTTGCCAGTACGAGATGCACGTGATCGTCGACAAGCCACTCGGGCCGATGAGGGCGTTGGTTAGCTCGCTGCGACCGCCGCTTCCCACCGCGGCGCCACCTTCTGGATCCGCGCCACTGCCTCCATCAGGTTCTCGTAGGAATTGGCATAGCTGAAGCGGATGTAGCCGTTGCCGTATTCGCCGAAACACCCGCCATCCAACCCCGCGACCCCTGTCTCGTAGAGCAGGAAATCCGCCAGTTCCTTCGATTTCATGCCCGTGCCGTTCACGTTGGCAAAGGCATAGAAGGCTCCGCCGGGCAGCGCGCACCGGAAGCCCGGAATGCCGTTGAGGCCCGCGACAATAGCGTCCCGCCGCCGCTGGAACTCGGCCACCATGGCGTTCACTTCATCGCGCGGCCCGGTGAGCGCGGCGATGCCGGCGCGTTGCGTGAAGCTCGCAGTACAGGAGTTCGAATTCACCATCAACTTATTGACGGCGGTCACCAGCCACTCGGGCATCACGCCGTAGCCCATCCGCCAGCCGGTCATGGCAAACGTCTTCGAAAATCCGTCGAGAATGATAGTCTTCTCCAGCATGCCCGGGAACCCGGTGATCGAAACCGGCGGCTCGCCGTAATAGATCTCCGAGTAGATCTCATCGCTGAGCACGATCACATCGCGGTCGCGCAGCAGGCCGGCGATGGCCTTCAGGTCTTCGCGCGGAATCACGCCGCCGGTGGGATTCTGAGGCGAATTGAGCACCACCATCTTCGTGCGGTCGGTGAGGAGGCTTTCGAAGAGGTTCAGGTCGAACGAAAACCCTCGGCTCTCTTCCAGGGGCAGCGGCACCGGTTTGGCCCCGCTGAAGCGGATCATCGATTCGTAAATCGGAAAGCCCGGGTTGGGGTATATGACCTCATCGCCCGGCTCGAGCAGCGCCAGCATCGGGAAGAAGATGATCGGCTTGCCGCCCGGAACCACCGACACATGCTGCGCGCCGACGCTGATTCCGCGCGTCCGCGAAACGTGCGCCGCGATCGCCTCGCGGAGCTCGGGCAAACCCTGCGTGGGACCGTAGTGGGTCCAGCCCTCATCCAGCGCTTTCTTCGCCGCCTCGACAATGTGGGCGGGCGTGGGGAAATCGGGCTCGCCGATCTCCAGGTGAATCACGTTCTTTCCCTGCGCCTCCAGGGCGCGGGCGCGCACCAGCACGTCGAAAGCCGATTCGACCCCGATGCGGGACATTCGTTCTGCGAGCTTCATGGCTGCCTCTAGCCACCAGCTTAACTGATGGCACGGTTTACCGGACAATTTCTACAACTCGACCAGAATCGAGCCGGACCTGTCCGATCGATCACAGAAGCTCCAAGTACTTTCGTCACGCGCGGGCGAACTACCCGTTACCACGGCTCCAGTATGCCTGTAGCTCTGCGGGCCCATCTGTACTACCTGCGCCAAAACCATTGCTAAATCAACGAGATTCCGGAGATAATACCGAGTACGGCAGCGAATGACCTGCATTAGCTGTGGTGCGTCCAATCCGGACAGCGTTCGGTTTTGCGGGCAGTGCGGGCGAAACCTGGCCGCCGCCAGCCAGACTGACGCGACCATCGCGATCGACTCTAGTGGATCGGCGGTGGCGCCTGCGCCCGCGCCGCGCGCATGGGCGGAGACCGGTGTTCTGTCTCCGCCGCCGATCGGATCGCAGTCCATCGCACAGGGCGTCGGACCGCTCGGCCCGGGGGCTTCGCTCACCGGTTTGCAGCCCGGTACTCCGTTCGGCCGTTACCGCATCGAGGCCCTGCTCGGCGAGGGCGGCATGGGCGCCGTCTACCGGGCGCACGATGCCGAACTCGGCCGCACGGTCGCGTTGAAACTGGTCCGGCCCGAATTCGCCACGCGGCCCGAGACCATGAAGCGCTTCAAGCAGGAACTCCTGTTGGCCAGCAAGGTCTCACACAAGAATATTCTCCGCATCCACGACTTGGGCGACCTCGACGGGGTGAAGTTCATCACCATGGCGCTGGTCGAGGGCTCCGATCTTGCCGCGTTGATCGAAAGATCCGGACGGCTCCCGGTAGACCGGGGCGTCAGATTCGCCAAACAGTTGTGCGCGGCTCTCGAGGCGGCGCATGCCGAAGGCGTGGTGCACCGCGACCTCAAGCCGCAGAACATCTTGATCGACAGCACCGATACCGCCTACGTTTCCGACTTCGGACTCGCCAAATCGCTCGAGCCGGAAGCCACCGTGATGACCCGGACCGGGCAGATCCTGGGCACTCCGCACTACATGTCGCCCGAACAGGTCGAGGCAGCCGACGTCGATCATCGCAGCGATCTCTACTCGCTGGGGATCATCATGTACGAGATGTTCACCGGCAAGATGCCGTTCCCCGGCGAGAGCATGATGCAGCTTCTCTATCAGCGGGTGAACACTCCGCCCACCGATCCGCGGCAGTCGCGCCCGGATCTGCCGGAGTACCTGGCGAACATCATTCTCAAGTGCCTGGAACGGGATTCGGCCAAGCGCTATCAAAACGCGCGGGAGGTTCTCGCCGATCTCGAGGCGGAGCGGTCTCCGGCCGGAGTGGGCCTTGCGTCGGCTTCGGGCGCACGGCCGGCGCCGGCGCGCGAAGCCAAGCAGACCATTAGCATTCAGATCCCCAAGCCGACGCGCTCCACGTTGTGGAAGGCCGGTGTCGCGTGCGCGCTGGCGTTGGCGGCGCTGCTCGCCGTTCCCGGAATCCGCACCCGCATCCTGCATCCCGCGCAATCCGCAAAGACGGACGCCGGGATCCTGCACTATCTCGCGGTCTTGCCTTTCAGCGTCATCGGCGACGGGCAGAATAGCGCGTACCTGGCCGATGGCGTCGTGGACGCGCTTTCGGCGAAGCTGGCCGGGCTCAAGAGCGTGTATGTGGCGCCATCAGCGGCAGTGGCCGGGCAAAAAGAGCAAAACCCGCAGAAGCTCGCTCGCGCACTCGGCGTCAAGCTGATTTTGCGCGGCACTCTGACCACCGGCGTCAACGACAGCATCGCCATCACGGTGACGCTGGAAGACCCTGCCAACCAGGGGCGCCCCCTTCTGCACCAGAGCTTCTCCGGGGTGCGCCAGGACCTGCTGACTCTCGAAGACCAGATCTTCAATGGCGTCGTGAACAGCCTGGCCATCAAGGAGAGCAACGAGGAACTGGCGCGCACCACGCGGCGTCCTACGCAGAACATCGAGGCGTACGAGCTTTACCTGAAGGGACGGAATGCGTGGCGCGGCGCGAAGACCGCGAATGACCTCCAGGCCGCCATGTCCCAATACGACCAGGCCATCAAGCTCGATCCGCGTTTTGCTCTGGCGTATGCGGGGCTGGCGGACACATACAAGCGGATGTGGGACCAGACCAAGGACAGCGTCTGGACGCAGAGAGCGTTGGGGGCTGCGCAGCAGGCGCAGGCGCTGGACGACAATCTGCCGGAGGCGCACTACGCGCTGGGCAGCATTTACACGGACACGGGCAAGACCGAGCAGGCCATTGCCGAACTCCATCGCGCGCTGGACCTGGCGCCGAACTCCGACGAAGCGCTCCGGCGCCTGGGCACGGCGTACATGAAAACGGGACGGCAGGCGGAATCGCTGACAGCGTACGCCAAAGCGGCCGAGGTCAACCCCTACCTGTGGACCAACCTGAATCGCTTGGGCAACGCGTATTTCCAGGCCGGGCGGAATGCGCAGGCGCTGCAGGCATTCCAGCGCGTCGCCGAGCTCGATCCGGACCGGCCCGAAGGATGGGCCAACATGGGCGCGGTCTATTACCGGCAGGGCAAATGGAACGAGTGTATTCCCATGTTCCTCAAGGCCATCGAACGGCAGCAGAAAGCGGGCTACTATTCGAACCTCGGCACGACATATTTCAACCTGGGCCGCTACGACGAGGCGGCGGCGATGTTTGAGAAGGGGGTAGCGATGGCCCCAAGGGACGGCGCATTCCGCCGGAATCTGGCGGACGCCTATCGCTGGTCGGGAAAGAAGGATCAGGCGGCCAGAGCCTACGACGATGCGATTTCGCTGACCTACGAACTCATTCAGGTGAATCCGTCGGATGCCGAAGCGCTCGGGACGCTGGCAAGCTGCTACGCTGCCAAGGGAAACTCGAAGCAGGCCCTGGAGTTTATCGGCCGGGCGCGCGCCATCGACCCGAAGAGCAACCTGCTGATGTATGAAGAAGCCGAGATCAATGTCGCCGCCGGGCAGAACGCGGCGGCGCTGAACAGCCTCGAGCAGGCGCTGCGAAACGGATATTCTCTGGCCGAAGCGCTGGCCGACCCGGTGTTGAAGCCGTTGCAGGCGACGCCTGAATTTTCGCGGCTGAGAGGGGAGTTTTCCAAATAGGCTACCAGGTTGCCGACAGCGTGCCGATACGGCGAACTGAGGATTTGGCTTGACGGAAGGCGGTATTTGTGGCATTGTACGGGCCAACTGTAGGACCAATCGGGTGTGTGTCATGGTAAAGAGTTATCTGTTTCTCTGTCTGTTCATGGTGTGGAGCGCTCCTGCGCCGTCCGCTACTTTGGGCGATCCAACCATCTTTATCGATTCCGGCGACCCGAATCCCCTGTCGCTTGCCCACGATCTCTTCAAGGTCCAACCCGACGGCACCACGCCGCTGACCTTCGACTTCATCAACGACACCGGCGAAATCGTAACCCAGCTCTTGTTCCAAACCACAATCAATGCGGGCCTGAGCACCGGCGACGCTGCCAGCTTCACGCCATGCTCGAGCGGATATTTCCCGTTCTGTACCGTGACGTACGACTCGCGCACAGGCACACTGGTTTACGATGCCTACACCCTTCCCACCTTCGTTGGCGACGGCGGGGAAGCCCCGCAGTATGGCATCCCTGTGGACGGCGCCTTTCACATCACTCTGCAGGGCTGGGTGACCAACGCCACATCTGGCAGCGGTGCCCCGCTTTACAGCGGACTGCCCACCTTCGACAACAATTTCCAGGACAACTTCACATCCGCGCCAGAACCCGGAAGCCTGCTGCTCGTGGGCGCTGCTTTGATTCTGGGCGCGTGCATAATCAAGGTCCACCGCAGAGTGGCGGACTGAGCGCTTCCGATCCATTTCTCCGGGTCCGGCGGTAGCGATTTTTCTCCACCCGGCGGTCTACAATGGCTTTGTATCCACGTTTTACCTGTTTTCCCGTCATTCTTGACAGGAAGCACGTGGAGACGGCGGTCTACAGTCCGATGAGTGAAGTCGTCGAACCCGGCGTGGAACTGCTGGACAGGCGCAACCGCTTTGTTTCTGAGCACCTACGCCGCATCTTCCTGCAGATATACGGCATCGTGCGAAATGTCGCGGACGCCCAGGACTTGACCCAGGAGGCCTTCATCAAGGCCCTCCAGCATCAGGGACAGCTCAAAGACGAACAGAAGGCCGCCCACTGGCTGTCCAGAATCGCAACAAACACGGCGATCGACTTTCTGCGCCGCAACGGGCGTGCATCGTTTTGCGAAATCGACCAGGCGCCGGAGAGCCATTGGGAAACTCCGGAAGAGGCGGTGCTGCGCGACGAGCATCGCGATTACCTGGAAGACGGTTTGCGCCTCTTGAGCCCGCGCGAGCGGGCGGCGCTGATCATGCGCGACGTGGAGGATTTACCCGCGGAGGAAGTCGCGCGGAGGCTGGACTGCTCGAAAGCGACCGTGCGCTCGCATATTGCCAACGCGCGCACCAAGCTTCGGCGGTACATGGAGAGAAGAAAGCGGTAGCAACATGAGGCACCCGGACGAAACAAAACTGGCCCTGCACTCCTCCGGCGACCTTGGCTGGTTCGCCGGCTGGAGGACGGAGCGCCACCTGGCGCGATGCGCACGGTGCCGTGACGAGGTCGCCGGTTTTCGCGAAATGCGTGAAACGCTGCCGGCGCTCGCCGAGTTGCCGGGCGTGCAGTGGAACCGGCTGGCAGCGGAAATGCGCGCCAACATCCGGCTCGGCCTGGCCGCCGGCGAGTGCGTGGGCGATGCCGCGGAAGACATGCCTTCGCCGTTGTTCGGCAAGGCTCGCGCGGTGCTGGCCTTCGCCAGCATCTTCACGCTGGTCGTGACCGGATTGGTGCTGGAGCGCCCCGCGCCTTCGGGCTCGGCGGCACGCGAGCCGATCGCGATGGCGGTGGATAACGGAATCGAGATGCGTGCAGGAAACCAGGGCTTCGGCCTCATGCACGCGGGAGCGCGCAACGTGATCAACACGGTGAGCGCGGAAGGAACCTTGGGAGCTCGCTATGTAGACCCGCAATCGGGCTACGTAACGATGACGAAAGTGTATGTGGAATAGTACCCGGAGACTGCTGCTGGCGGTTGCCCTCGCGGGCGCGTCCGCCGGCTTCGCCCAGGACACGGCGATCTCCAGCGACGCGGTCCAGATCAACCTGCCGCCGAACTCGCCGCTGACCATCCGCGGCGTAACGATGGGCAATTCCCGCGCCACCGCGCGCGGCGCCGCCCTCTCGCTCGATCTTCACATGGCGGTCACGCTCGAGAACAAGAGCAACAACCGCATCCACGGTGTGATGCTGCGCGTGGTCGCGCAGGAAGTGGTGCTGGGCGGCAAAGGCTCGGTCGCCTACCCCAGTCTCAACGTCGGCCCCGGCGAAATCCTGCCGGTGCGGATCGACATGCAACTCATGCGTCCGTCGCAGGTGGCCAACGGTCCGCTGGTACAGGTCGACCTGGACGGAGTCCTTTTCCAGGACCTGACCTTCTTCGGGCCGAACCGTCTCAACTCGCAGCGCACCCTTACCGCCTGCGAGATGGAAGCGCGGCGCGACCGCGAACACTTCAAGCGCGTGCTCGCCCAGAACGGCCGCAACGGCCTGCAGGCGGAGATTCTCCAGAGCATGAATCGGCAGGCTGAGTCCGCGCAACTCGCCGTGACCGTAAAGCGCGGACGCGCGGTGAGCGGCGCGGCATCGTCCGAGCATGCCGCCGAGTTCGCGTTCCTGAAGTTCCCGGATTCCCCCGTCGAGCCCCTCAAGGGTTCGGCGCAGATCTCGGGCAACGAAGCCCGGTCGCCGCGTATCGAGGTGCTCAACCGTTCCAATAAGCCGGTGAAGTACGTCGAGATGGGCTGGATCGTGAGTGACTCCACGGGCCGCCAGTACATGGCCGGCTCCTTGCCTTCGGCCGATAACGACGTCTTGCTGCCGCCTTCCAGGACGGGTCAACTGCTCCAGGAGACCACGCTGAGCTTCTCCGTGAAAGGACAGCCGGTCAGCGTGCAGCGGATGATGGGCTTCGTCAGCCAGGTGGAGTTCGCCGACGGCAAGATCTGGGTGCCCAATCGCGAGAACCTGGAGAACGCCGTCCTGCTGAAGGTGCTTCCGCCTTCCCCCGAGGAGCAGCGCCTGACCGACTTTTACCGTACGCGCGGCATGGACGCGCTGATCGCCGAACTGAACAAGTTCTGATCCGGCGGCGAGCGAAGCTCGCGGGCGGTTAACGCTTTTCGCCCCTGTTCCGTCTTCCCTCCAGTTCTGGAGGGATCCATGTTCTTCAAATCCACTGCTGTGTTGTTCCTGGCCGCTGCCGCGTTCGGCGCCGAAACCATTCCCGCCCCCACCGGTGTCGTCGCTCACGAATGGGGCACCTTCACCTCCCTGGCCGGTCTCGACGGCGACCCGGTTCGCTGGTTCGCGCTGGGCGGCCCATCCAGGCTGCCGTGCTTCGTCCACCAGCCCGGCGTCATCTACAAGTCGATAGCCTATTCGACCGTGCGCATGGAGACCCCGGTCATCTACTTTTACGCTCCTCGGAAAACCACGATGTCGGTGAGCGTCGCCTTCCCCGCCGGCCGCATCACCGAGTGGTACCCGCAGGCCAGCGGCGCGCCGGCGGCCGGGATCGACTGGAAAGCCGTGGAAGTTCTCCCAGGCGAGGATCTCGCATTCCCATCGGGCCAGGCGGGCAATCACTACTATGCCGCCCGCGCCACCGATGCCGCTCCCCTGCGCGTAGGCAAGGAGCAGGAGAAACTGCTGTTCTACCGCGGTGTCGGCGATATCGAGGTGCCGATCCGGCCGAAGTTCGCCGCGGATGGCACGATCGAGATCCGCAACGCTTCGGCCCACGCAGTGCCGGCCGCGATCGTCTTCGAGAATCGCGGAGGGAAAATCGGCTTTCGGACAGTTCACGACCTGCAAGATTCCGCCCGATTCACTCCGCCCGAACTCGGCGCCGATCTCGCCGCGCTCCGTGAGGACCTGGCCGGAGAGCTGGTCCGCGCCGGCCTCTATCCCAGGGAAGCGCGCGCCATGCTCGAGACCTGGCGCGACTCCTGGTTTGAAGAAGGCATGCGGGTGATCTACATCGTGCCGCGCGCGACCGTCGACGCGGTGCTGCCTCTCGCCGTCACCCCGGCGCCCGCGGAGACCGCCCGCGTATTCGTCGGGCGCGTCGAAGTGCTGTCGCCGGCAATGGCCGAAGACATCAAGATCGCAGCGGCGGCCAACGACCGCGCCGCGCTCGCCAAGTACGGCCGCTTCCTGCCCGCATTCTGGGAAGAACTACACCGCAGGGACGGACTCATGCCGGCGTCGGCACCGGCGAATGTGCTCCCGTACGACGCGGACGCGTGCGCGAAATAGTATAAACTTGGGCATTATCTCAGGAAGATATGCCCATTTCCGCCAACCCTGACGCCGCTCTCGAAGCGCCGCACGACGACCGCAGCTTCTTCGGTCACCCGCGAGGACTCGCCACCCTCTTCATGACCGAGATGTTCGAGCGCTTCAGCTACTACGGCATGCGCGCCATCCTGATCCTCTTCATGGTCGACTCCATCGGCAAGGGCGGGCTCGGGTTCAACGACCAGAAGGCCGGATCGGTCTACGGCCTCTATACGGCCATGGTCTACCTGATGTGCCTGGCCGGCGGCTGGGTCGCCGACCGCATCACCGGACAGAGGCGCGCGGTGCTCATCGGCGGGATCCTGATTTCCTGCGGCGAGTTCGCGCTGGTGGTCCCCGGCGAGGCGTTCTTCTACCTCGGACTGGTGCTGCTCATGGCCGGAACCGGCATGCTCAAGGGCAACGTGAGCACGATCGTGGGACAGCTCTACGCGCCCGGCGATCCGCGGCGCGATTCCGGCTTTTCGATCTTCTACATGGGGATCAACCTGGGCGCATTGATTTCACCGATCTTCTGCGGATACGTGGGCCAGCGAATCAGTTGGCGGCTCGGGTTCGGCGTCGCGGGACTGGGAATGCTCTTCGGGTTGATTCAGTTCGTCCTGACCAGCCGGTATCTGGGTACCGCCGGCCTGCATCCCGCCTCCACCGGCGACGCCGTGAAGGACCGGCAGCAGACGAAAAGTGCGGCTCTGGGCGTGGGCGCGTGCCTGGGAGTGCTCGCGTTATTCGGGGTGCTCGCCGCGGTGGGCGTGATTACGCTGAGCCCCACGGCGATCTCGGACGGCCTCGGCTGGTGTCTGCTGGGCATCTCGGTCGTGGTCTTCTCGTGGCTGATTTTCTTCGGCGATTGGTCGCCGGTGGAGCGCAAGCGCTGCGCCGCCATCTTCGTGCTGTTCGTTTCGTCGGCGCTGTTCTGGGCGGCGTACGAGCAGGCCGGCTCCTCGCTGAGCCTGTTCGCGGAACGCTCGACCGACTGCACCGTGCTCGGCTACAACTTTCCGGCGAGCTGGTACCAGACCGTGCAGCCGGTGTTCGTAATCGCGCTCGCGCCGGTGTTCGCGTGGTTGTGGCTGGCGATGGGCAAGAGAGAACCGTCCATTCCATCCAAATTCATGTACGGCCTGTTGTTCGGCGGGCTGGCGTTCGCCATCCTCGTGCCCGCGGCGGGCATGACCCTGGGAGGCGGCAAGGCCGGGCCCTGGTGGCTGACCACGACATACTTCCTGCAGACGCTGGGAGAACTCTGCCTCAGCCCGGTGGGCCTCAGCGCCATGACCAAGCTCGCGCCCGAGCGCGCGGCCGGCTTCATGATGGGCATCTGGTTCCTTTCGACCAGCATCGGGAACTGGCTGGCAGGCAGGGCCGCATCGGTGTACAGTTCGATGCCCCTGCCGACGCTGTTCGGCACGGTCGCCGCGCTGAGCATCGGCGCCGCGGTGGTGATGGGACTGCTCATCCGGCCGACGGTGCGACTGATGCAGGGAGTGAAATAGGCGCCTTCTCCGGCAGGGAGATCCGGGCGATCGGCTGAATCTTGAGATCGGCCGCCAGTTCCTCATAAGCAAGCACGCCGAGCTCCGGAAACCGGTCTTCGATCAACTTGCGAAAGGCGCCGCGAATGGCTGCGAAGGTCAGGATCACGAGCGGTTCCAACCGGGCCGGAAAGTACTCGGCGGAGATCGCGCTCAGAATCTCCGCGGCCTGCTCGCCGGTCATGCGCTGCGCGCCGGGCTCGCCGCGGCGGGCGGCCACGTCCTGCAACACGATTTCTTCAACCTCGGGGCTCAGCAGGTAGACGAGCAGATTGCCGGTGCCGCGCGTGTGCTTGTGGCCCAGGTAGTTCTTCATCCCCTGCCGGACGAACTCGACGTAAAGATCGGGTTCGCGAAGCGATCCGGATTGCAGGCGGGTATCGATGGCCAGACGGTCGTCGAAGACGATGCGGTGGGAGGTGTCGGCGGCGACCGTATCGTAAGCCGCCACACGGGAAAGAATGGTCCGCAGATCGCGTATGGAGACCTCTTCCCAGAGCAGGCCGCGCAGAATCCTGGTAAGAGCCGCGGGAGAAATCACGTCCATCGCGGCCCACACCAGCGCGGGGAAGGCCTTGCGCAAGCGGGCCAGTTCGGCTTCGGCCATCCCGCTACAGAGAAGGCGGGCGGCGCCGCGCCGGATTTCGGCCGCTAGGGAGAGCACGATGTAGCCCAGCGGAGTCCAGGTGGTGAGGCCGATCTTTTCCGCCGCCGGTCCGTCCGCTTCGGCGACCATGGCGCAGGCATTTCCGTTGGCCGGATTGCGCGCGGGCGCGCCCGCAATCTGAACCAGTTTCAAACGGTCGGGAGTATCGTTCACGAGCAGCCGGCCTGCGCCGAGGCCCTGTCGCGGAATGCCGGGGACGTGATTCAGCCCAATCGCGAAGCCATCTTCGTTCAGCGCCTGGTCGGCTCGAAACTCCACGGGCGGAACCCGGATGCCCAATTCGTAGAAGAGACCCTCGCTCATCAGACCGAACATGTCGAGGAACGATTCGAAGCCCGCGCCGATCGCCGCGCGGCTTTCTCCGTCGTGAAGTTCCAGGCTCAACAGGCGGCGCAGACCGTCAGGATGCATGGCGATGGCGATTCGGCTGGGGCGCAGCTCGTTCACCAGTTGCTCGACGATCAGATCGCGGCCGAGCTCCGCGGCTGCGGCTTCGCGGATGTGGCGCAGGATCAATCCGCGGTTCCGAATGGAGAGCTTCAGCTTGAGCAACTGGCGGGCGATGTACAGGAACTCGTCGGGATTCACGGCGGGGACTGCGGTGTCGGACTCCAGACAGGCGGGCACCTGATCGCTCTGCAAGAGGCGCTCCGGACGCTGCTTCACGATCTCTACCGCGAGCCGGGAAAGAAACTCCACGACGCGTTGCCATCCATCCGGTTCGGGCGGAAGGCTGCGCTCGATCCACTGCTGAAGCGAAAAGGCCGGCCCGCTGGTTCCGAACGGGGCTCCGCACAGATAGTCCCAGACGGCTTGCGCCATTTCCGAGGGATAGGGGGCGGCGATGCCGCAAACCGCCAGCCGGAAGGGCTCGCCGTCCGATTTCCCAAACACAACGCGAAGACGGCCGGGGACACCCAGATCGTCCAGGAGGCCCTGGAGAGCGGCTTCGATGCACAGGCGCAGATCGCGGGCGTGGGGCCGTTTGAGGTCCACGAGCGCGGCCAAGGTTGGGCCGAATTGCACTTCAACCGTCACCGACGGGCTCATAGATCGATCGTCCTCCGCACTTTGTCCCGCAGGTTCGGGCGCAATTCGGCAAGAGACAGCGTCTGCACGTACGGGAATTCGAGCTGGATCAAGCGCCGGACAAACGGGCGTATCCCTTCGGTGCGGGTCACGATGACCTCGTGGCGCTCGGACTGCCCGAGCGTGGCACGCACCGCTTTGAACAGATCCTGCGCGGTTTCCGGCAGGAGCGAGAAGAGCGTCCTGGTGCGCAATGGGTCGCCGGAGCCGTCAAGCCGGGCGATTCCCTGAAAGATCTGCTCTTCGAACCGCGGGGAAAGCCAGAAGAACTCGGATTGCACGTTGTTCCCGGGCAGCCGATCGCGCAGTTTGAGACGCACGGCTTCAACCCACGGAAGAAGATCGGCTCCGGGCCCGGTTGGCGTGCAGCGGACCGCGTCGAGAATCGAGTCGAGGTCCTTGACCGGCACGTTCTCGGTGACGAGCGCCTGGAGCAGGCGCATGAAGCGCAGCCGGCACGGGATGTCCGGCAGAACATCGGCGGCAGGCGGCGCGTGCAACGGGAATGCATCGCGGCGAGCCTGGTTGTGCCAGGTTTCGAGCGAGTTTTCGACTTCCTGAAGCCCGAGAAACTGAGCGAGATTGGCCCGCAGGATATATTCGGTGTGCGCCAGGATGTACTGGAACTCGTTCCAGAGCGGCAGGCCGGCCTTTTCGGCGGCGGTCCAGTCGCCGGCCGATAGCCAGATGCCGTCGCGCCAGGGAGTCCTGGGGTTGAAGCCGGCTCTTCCCGAAATGCTCCGCCCGGCCGCCTGCTGCAACGCGGATTCGTCGGCGCAGAACCTGCAATTCCTCACCACCGAGCCTGAAGCCAGAGGGACTTCGTGCAGCAGGATCCGGTAGCTGTCAACCGGCAGTTCGGTTGTTTCAGCCCGAAAACGGATGCCGGGAATCGTGACGCCCATATCCGCCTGGATTCGCTGGCGCATCTGCGGCACGTATTCCGTGAACAGCGGGTGGGTCTTGGTCCAATCCTCCCCTTCGGGATACAGGGTGGCCTCGGCTTCCACCGCCAGCGGGGTCAGGATGGGAAGCATGGCAGCAGCCTTGGCGCCGGCTTGCTGATCGTATTCTTCGACCGACCTGTCCGCAAAACGGAGGATGGCTTCGTTGACATCTCTCCTGGCCCGCTCGCCGCCGTTTCGGCGGCAGGCCATCGCCTTACGTTCCAGCCAGGATCTGATCTGGCGATGGCTGCCGCCGACGTCCGGGGAACTCAAGATCTCTCCGACCAGGTCGTCTATCCATGGGGTATCACGCCGGACCTGGTCGAATTGGCGGATGGCTTCCGAAAAGCGGTTCTGGTACCAGTGCAGCCTGCCCAGCGAGATCCTGTAGTCGTCGGCGGCACGGCGGGCGCGGTTGGCCGCGCGGTCGGGCTTGGCGGCGGGGGCGGCCGGAGGCGCCTCCACCACGTCAGTGGCCTTCTGATAGGCTTCCCTTGCGTCGTCCCACTTGTCGAGATGCTTTAGGTTTTCGTCGGCGCGCGCCAGCGATTCCAGGCGGTCGCCGGCCCGCGCCAGCAGCGCGTGATCCTGACTGATCCTCACCACCTGCTGATAGGCCCGGCGCGCGATAGCCGGCATATTCCGCTCGCACATTTCACCGACCCAAAAACAGGTGTGAGCGGAGACATTCTGCTGCTCCAAGGCGTTGGTGAGCGTGTCCCTGGCGAGCTCATCGTAGAGGCCGCCCTCGGAGAAGGCCGGGTCGATCACCCAGGTCAGCGCCCAGTAGTCGGCCGGGTATTCGGAAAACCAGTTGATGACGACCGCGCGCATTTCCGCCGTGTAGCCCGCGGGAGCGCCGGGTTTGGCAATAGCCGCGGAGTCGCGCCCGGCTTCCATCAAATCGAAATCCCCGGGGAAGAAATGCTCGCGGAGGCAGGCGATCAGCTTCCTCTGGAGATCTCCGGTTGCGCCGTTGCGCTGTACTCTCTCACTGAGAGCCCTGGCGCGCAGGGCCTTGGCGTGAAGATCGTTCAGCTCCCGCTCCCATTTCCACTCCCTGACGTACTCCTGGTTCGTCAAAGCCGGCCAATTGAAGGCAGACCCGCCGTTTGCACCGGGCGGGGACGGCGCGCGAAGCCAGGTATGCGGCAGCAGGCGCTCGGTATCCTGTACGGCCCTGGCGAACTCCTGGAACCGCTTCTCTTCCAACTCCTTTTGCTGCTCTTCGTGCTGCCGCAGTTCGTCAGCTTCGCCCTGCTTGGCCTTTGCGCTGGCAGTGAGCGTCACGGCCCGTTTTTCGAGTGCCCGCGCCTCGATTTCCAGGTCGGGATCGACGCGCGGCTGCGGCAGGACGCCCGCGCCCGGCGGTTCGAGCGGTTCCGGCGGTCGGGCTTCGATGGGCACATCCTGCGCGCGGATATCCACCGGGGTAGCGCCGGCCGGGAGCGCCGGAGCCGGCGCGATCGCAGGCTGTGGAACTTCGGCGGGCCGTGCCGCGGAAAATTGCCTTCTGGCCTGCTCTTTTTTTTCCGCGGCATCGGCCGACTTTCGGGCAGCGTCTTCGCGCAGCCGGGCGGCTTCCGCTTCGATGCCGGCGATCCGGGCTTGAGCGGCCTGCTCGCGTTCGCGGACATGCCTCGCCCACGCGACATAAATCGACGTCTGCTTGAGCGTGCCGTCGGCCCAATCCGGCTCCAACTCCGTCGCCCGGGTGATTCTTTTCAGAGCCTCGCTGAACAGGCGGCCCTTTTCCTGGTCGCGGTTCTCGAGCTGACTCTTCAGCCGGTCGGCATTCGCCAGTTGGAACGAGGGAATGGCGTACTGGGGGTTGAGGCGGGCGGCCAGCCGGAACAGCGCGCGGGCGCGGGTGAGCCACCTGGCGTCGCCGCGGCGCAGAAAGTAGGTGTAACAGGCTTCGCCGTAGTCGTTGAGCGCGTACGCATAGACCGACTTTTTGACGCGGGTAGGGGCGGCGTCACTGCCGGCGCAGATCGCGGTTCTGACGCTCTGCCGGTAGCGGCCGATGCGGTCCAGCATCTCCCTTCCGATCTGGTTGAAGTAGTAAGTGCTGTCCTCGGCCCCGTGGAAGACGCCTTCGGCCAGCAGTGCGGAGACGGCATCGACGTAGTGCCTGTAGGCCGCCAGCATATCTCCCTGCTCGGCGGCGATCCGGGCCAATCCGTAATCGAGCTCGGAGATGAAGGTCTGGGGCCGCATGGCCTTATATTCCAGACCGTTTTCGAATTCCTCCTTGGCCTTGGGATCGCACAGCAGCCAGCGGATGTATCCGCGATTGGCCCAGGCGCTGACGTTGCCGGGATTGATCTTGAGCACTTCCTCGTAATCGCGGAGAACGATTTCAGCCACGTTGGATTCCAGCGTAGGGCGGGTGCGCCACATGGTCTCCCGCGTGATCGCCAGAGACCACTGCGCCACCTCGAAGCGGGGCTCCAGTTCGGTGGCGCGGCGCAGGAGGTTCATCCGCGAGTTCAGATGCGACTGGTTTCTGCCCGAGACGAACAGGTACCTGGGATCTTCGTCACTGCGGCAGGGATCGAGCTGGTGGGCCTTTTCGAGCCACTCGGCGGGCCCCTGCACATCGCCCAGGCTGCCTTGGGCGAGCGACACGGTTACATAGGCATCGAAGAGGCTCTCGCGGCGGCCGGGCACGTCGGGATGCAGGCTTTCCAGTCTGCGGACGGCGTCGAGCACGATCGGCCGGGCCTCGAAGATCGGGTTGAGCCGCTCCCCGGATAGACCCGCCAGAATGCGGCGGTAGAGGAGCATGTTGGCGTAGCCGATCTCGGCTCGGGCGCACATGAGCTGGGTGCGGGCGGCGCGCGGCCGCAGAAGCGAGCTGGAGCCGGCCATGCGCGCGCGGGCGCTGAAGACTTCGCGCCGCGTCTTTTCGAAGAACTTGAGAAGGCGGGTTTCGGGCAGCGGCTTGAGGCGCGGATCGAAAAGCTCGATTGCCTTGCCGTAGAGCTTGCTGGCCTCCTTGTAGGCATCGAGCGTGTTCGAGCGGGAGTAGTCCTCGGCTTCGTAGAAGTACGCCAGGGCGCGGAAATGGCTGGTGGGCAGCAGATCGATCTTGCCCGCCACGTCCTCCCGAATCTGGCGATAGAGCTCGGTGGCGACGCTGAAGTAGAGCCGCTCCTGAATCCGCTCGTAGTGGTCGCGGTCGATCGATGTCTGCTCGAGGCGGTAGGCGACCGGATGGGCGAGCGCTTCGGAGGCTTCCGACGGGCCGATACGAACGCGCGGCATGATCTCGAGAGCCCAGTGATGGTCCCTGTCCTGCCGGAGCACGTACATGCCGCGGATGTGAATGTGGGACTGGTTGGGAACGCCCTCCCCGGGTTTGGTTTCCGCGGGTTTATCGCGGAATCGGATGCGGCCGACGCGTTGGCTGAAGCGCTCGGCCAGATCGTGGCTGAGGCAGGAGAGCCTCTCACGCAGAGCGGGTGTGAGCCACGGCGGGTCTTCGCCCGAATTGTAGCGAACAGGTTCAAACTCGGCGATGGAACAGGTGTAGCGAAAGGCTTCTCGGGAACCCTTCAACCAGAAGCGGGACCAGGTATAAAGGAGGACAAAGAACGCGAAAGCGGCAAAACCGAGGAGGTACGGCCAGTCGCGCGCAAGCTGGGAAAATTTGAACTGGCTGAGGTCCCGCCACCACTTGGAGTTAGCGAGGGTCACCGTAACCTGCAACGCAGCCACCACGAGGGCTCCGGCGGCCCCCACGTTGCCGAGGGACTTGCGCCGGCGCAGTCCGCTCTCGACCCCTTCGATTTGCTTGAGCAGGTCGGCGGGAGGTAGCAGCTCCGGGAGTTTCATGACGGACGTCCGCGATCAGAATCCTTCCCACACGAAGGCTGTAAACCGGCGGATGGTTTCGAAGCCGACGCGCTCATAGAGCGTGACGGCGTCCTCGTTGGATGAGGTCACAGTGAGAGTGGCGGAGCGGCAGCCGATATCGCGGAGGCTGGTGAGCGACAGGCGGAGCAATTCGTGACCGATGCCGGTTCCGCGCACAGCGGGGCTGACGCAGATCTGTGTGATGTGGCCGACGCCTTCAGCGACCAGGCTGGCCAGGGACACGCCGCACATGCGGCTATGCAGGGGCTCGAAGGCGGCGTAGGACGCGGGGCGATAGAAGCTGCCGCACCCGGGGTACTGCACGATGTTGTAAAGAAACTTGCGCGCTCCCGTAACGCTGCGGTATTGGTCGTTGATACGGCTATCGGTGTGGCCGGTGTAAGCTTCGGCGATCAATTGCGCCGCAGCGTTGTTGTCGTGATCGTTCCATGGCTCGAAGTACACCGGCCGGCGGACGCGCCCCCGGCCCAAAGCGGCGCGCGTCAGATCGATGCGCATGAAGTTGCGGGCATGGAAGCTGGCGTATTCCGAGCGCGGGACCTGGTGCGCCGGATCGTGGGGCAGCATCATGAGCTGCGCTTCGATGCGCGTGACACCGGGAACGCCGACCATCGGCTGCAGCGCAGACTCGATGAGGATGTCCTCCATCTCCTGGGTGCGCGAACGGCTCCCGACGTATAGGTCGCCGATCAGGCCCTTATCGTCCTCCAGGACGTAATACATATAGCCGGTGACGCTGCCCTGCTCGACGAGGGCGCTGCCGCTCAGGGCGCGCATATCGACGAAGCGGCGGACCAGGTCGGCGGACTTGGAGAAGTCCCATTCGAGCTCGTCGAGCCAGGCTGCGCATTCTTCTTCGAGCAGCGGATCGAGGTCGCGCGATTGCAGCCGCCGCAGGTCGACCACCTGAGGCCAGGGCTCGGGATGGAGCCGGGCAGCCATCGGGTTATTTTACTCCTCCGGCGAGCACGACGCCGTACATGGCAGCGTAGCCGAGCTGCTGTTTGACGTAGTCGCGGGGATAGGAGATGCTGACGGCAGCTCCGCTGAGACTCAGGTCGGCGTTGAGGCCGGCCCAGTAGGTGGGGACGTTGAGTTTCGCGTAGCGGGCCACGACCTGGTCGCGCAGCTTGGGGTCGAAGTGGACGCCGTACTTATCCACCAGGGCTTTGATCGCCGCGTAATCGCCTTCGGCCTTGATCCGCATGAGCTCGCTGAGCAGCATGCCGACGCCCTCCTTCATGCGGGCGAAGTCTTTCAGTTGGAAGTAAGTCTTGCCGTTGCGCTCGATTTTCTGGATGGCGCCGGTCTTGTCCATGATGTAGTTGACGATGAGCTGGCGGTTGCGCTGGTGGTCTTCCTCAATGGCGTCGCCCTGCGGGATGCGCTGCAACTGCGTGAGGACGGTGCGCACGGCGGCGTAGTACATGGCCTTCGTGACGTCGGGACTGGAGACGATGCCGAGTTCCTGGAGCTTCCTGTCGGAGATGTTCCAGAGCGCCATGAGATCGGCGCGAGCCTCTTCGAGGGTGGAGAAGTATTCTTTGAGATGAGCTTCGGCGCCGCCCTGTAGTTTGGGATTGAGCTTGCCGGAACCGTGGCCGATGATTTCGTGGAGGGCGGTCATCAGGTCGGAGGCTTCTTCGCCGTATTTCCTGGTGACGGCGATTTCCTCGGGCGAAGCGGCGAATTCCTCGAGCGGGCCGAAGCCGGTGCCCTGGCGCAGCGTGCGGGAGCTGCCGGTGAAGAGGAAGCTCTTGCTGCCGTACTTTTCGCGGATCTCGTTTTCGTTGGGCAGATTGTCGCCGATGGTACTGATGTGGAAGTCGCCGGTCTCGATCAGCGTCTCGCAGGCTTTGGCCAGGGGCGGCTTCACGCCCTGTTTCTTGTATTGCTGGGCCCACGGAGCCCGGTCCTCGAAATACTGCGCGTTGGCGGCGAGCTTGAGCATGAGCTGGTTGAGCTTTTCGTCGGTGATGCTGACGAATGCCTGTGAAGTGCCCTTGGCGGCTCGGGCATCGCGGTAGACCTCGATGAAGCCGTTGACGAAATCGACGCGCGGGCTGGTGGCAACCCAGGCGCGGTCGAAGGCCAGCCAGTCCGTGAACTCGCCGGTCTGATAGAAGCGAATGAGCGCGCCGATGGCCCGCGCCTGGGCCGGCTCGGCGACGGCACGCGCTTTTTCGAGGTACTCGCTGGCTTTCTTGAGGAAGGGCGCGTAGAGGCCGGCCGGCACTTTGCCGTCAGGCGTGCCCGCGCGGTAGACCTCTTCGACGAGCTTGCCCGAGTCGGTTTTCACGAGGCGCGAATTGAGCGGGTAGTGCTCGGTGAAGCCCTTCAGTTCGGCGAGGCTGACGCGATGGTAGAAGTTATTGGCGCTGGATTGCAGGATGTCTCGGCCGCCTTCGGGGCTCTTGGCGGTAATGGTGGGCTCGAAGTTGGGATCGAACAGCGAGGGACGAAGCTCGTCGAGTGAGGCGGTGCTGCCGCCGTAGGCACCGTGATCGCGGAACGCGCCGTTGCGCATGGCCTGGCCCGCGGCGGCCTTGAGCTCTTCGAAAGTGAATTCGGGGAGGAATTTCTGCGCGGTCATCTCGTTATGATTGCCGCGATTGGCCCAGAAGAGCTTGGCAAAATCGGTGATCTTACGGAGAACCTGAGGATCGATGCCCTTAGGGTTGAGGAGAATCTCTTCGAGGAGGCGCTTCTGGCGCAGGCCCCAGATGGAATTCTGGTCGTAGTTGATGGGATCGATGGCAATGGCGGCCTGGGTCAGCCAATAGGCCAGGGTCTGCTCGCGCGGCGCGAGCGAGCGGAAACTCTCGGCTTCGAGCTGGACGAAGCCGGTGGAACCGACGCGGTCCACGAGGGAAGAAGTGTCGGCGGCGGAGGCCGCGAAAACGAATACGAGACCGATGGCTGTGATTCGCAAGTGGCTTACCCCTTTGCTGTCTCCATATTAGCTTTCACCACGCGGACGTGTGGGCCGAGCGGCGCCCAAATGGCGGGGTCGGAGTCGCGGAAGATGGCGAGGGTCGGGGTTTCGACGGCGGCGGCGAGGTGGGTGATGCCGGAATCGTTGCCGATGTAGAGGCGGGCCTTGGCGAGCCAGCAGGCGAGCTCGTACAGATCGGCGAAGCGGTGGGCTTCGGGAAGAGGAGGGTCCTCGTCCCCGGCACACCAGCGGACGGGCATGACGCGTTCGAGGCGGGCGGCCAGGTCGCGGAATTTGGCGAAGGGCCAGTTTTTTCGCGCGCTGCCGGAAAAGGGATGGATGACGGCGAAGTTCTCGCGAGGGCCGGGGCAGGCGATTCGGGGGACACCATCGGTTTGGGTGTGGGTGAGAGCGCGCACCTGTTCGAGGTAGAAGTCGGTGGCGTGCATGGAGGCGCCATCGGAAGGGAGGGGTGGGAAGAAGCGGAAGGGGAGTCCCGAGACGGCATCGCGGAAATCCGGGCGGTTGGTTCCGTACCACGAGACGATCTCGTCGAACTGGCGGAAGGCGGGGAGGGTGGGTTGGGTGATTCCAACCAGGTCGAGGCCGGTGGCGTCAATGGCGCGTACCTGGTTGGCAAAACGAACCAGAGGCGCGTTGCGGCGGGCGGTCCAGACCTCGAGGTAGCCGGCCTGGAGGGATTCGATGGCGGGAAGGGAGACGATGAGGTCGCCGATGGCGCCCGGACGGATCACGAGGCGGCGTAAATCGCTGCGAGAGTTCCCCATCGGTGACCGGCCTCCGATTTCAGGTGTAGCACGCGGGCAGGCTCAACAACCGGCCTGCGGGGTGTATCTTTTTAGAAACAAGAGAGATGAAAAATGTGATGGATCGAATATAATTTCGCCTGGAGGAACCCTCATGGCTAAGTATCTGATTGAAGGCAGTTACACAGCGGAAGGCCTGCGCGGGCTGGCCAAGGACAAGGCATCGGGGCGAACGGCGGCGGTGGAGGCGGCGATCGGCGGACTGGGCGGCAAACTGGAGTGCATCTACTACGCGTTCGGAGAGAACGACGTATATTTGATTTGCGAGTTTCCGGATAACGCCACGGCGGCGGCGATCGGGCTTGCCGTGGGGGCGAGCGGCATGGTGCGGACCAAAACCACCGTGCTATTGAGCGTTGGCGAGGTGGATGCGGCCCTGGCCAAGACGGTGGCTTACCGGGCACCGGGGGCTTGAGGCCGGCCTGAACAGGCTGAAGCCTGTCCTACATGGGTGATATGACGCAGCCGGGGCGCCTTTGCCCTTGGAAGTTACTGATATTATTAGGGAACCCTTTGGTAGAACGGGTGCAGTGTTCTATTGGTTCGGAAAGGCGCCGCCCTTATGTTTCGATTCGATCAGTTGATCCGCCGCGACATGATCATCCGTGATGTGAAACAACGTCATCCTGAGACAATCCCCGTATTTGAAGGTTTGCACTATCGCGCGGCTTGCGATGACTGCGATATCGAAACGGTGGCGCGCAAGAACGGACTCAAGGTGCAGGACGTCGTCGACGCATTGAACCAGGCGGCGTTCGGCACCAATCCAGATACGGAGACGGAAAATGCTCGCAACCAGTAAGCCGGGGAAGAAGAGAATCCAGCGCAAGCGGCAGCGTCCGCTGGACGTGTTTTTTGCGCCGAAGGCGGTGGCTGTCATCGGCGCGACGGAAAATCCGGGAACGGTCGGCAGGACCCTGCTGTGGAACCTGGTGACCAGCCCGTTCGGCGGCACGGTGTACCCGGTGAACCCGAAGCGTGCCAGTGTCCTGGGCGTGAAGGCGTATCCATCGGTGTCGGACATTCCGGAAGCGGTGGATTTGGCGGTCGTGGTCACGCCGCCGCCGTCGATTCCGGGCCTCATCAAGGAGTGCGGCGAGAACGGCGTGCAGGGCGCGATCGTGATCTCGGCGGGCTTCAAAGAAATCGGGCCGGAAGGCGCGGCCTTGGAAAAGAAACTCCTGGAAGAGGCTCAAGCGGCCAATATTCGGGTAATCGGGCCTAATTGCCTTGGCGTCATGAGCCCGCTGACGGGGATGAACGCCACGTTCGCCACCACGGTGGCCCGGCCGGGATCGGTGGGATTCATCAGCCAGAGCGGCGCGCTGTGCACGGCGGTGCTGGACTGGAGCCTGAAGGAAATGGTGGGCTTCAGCGCGTTCGTCAGCGTGGGCTCGATGGTCGACGTGGGCTGGGGCGACCTGATCTATCACCTGGGCGACGATCCGAAGACGCGGTCGATCGTGATCTACATGGAGACCATCGGCAATGCGCGGTCGTTCCTTTCGGCGGCGCGCGAAGTGGCGCTCACCAAGCCGATCATCGTGATCAAGCCGGGGCGCACGGCGGCGGCGGCGAAGGCGGCGGCATCGCACACCGGGTCGCTGACCGGCAGCGACGAGGTGCTGGAAGCGGCGTTTCGGCGCAGCGGCGTGCTGCGGGTGAACAACATCGCCGATTTGTTCTACATGGCGGAAGTGCTGGCCAAACAGCCGAGCCCGAAGGGGCCGCGGCTGACGATCGTGACTAATGCCGGCGGACCGGGCGTGCTGGCGACGGACGCGCTGATCATGGGCGGCGGCGAGCTGAGCGATCTCTCGCCGGAAGCGATGCAGGCGTACAACGAAGTGCTGCCGGCGACGTGGAGCCACAACAACCCGGTGGACATCATCGGGGACGCTTCGCCCGAACGGTATGCCAAGGCGCTCGAGATCGCGGCGAAGGATCCGAACTCGGACGGCATGCTGGTGATTCTGACGCCGCAGGCCATGACGGACCCGACGCGGATCGCGGAACAGCTCAAGCCGCTGGCGAAACAGGAAGGCAAGCCGCTGCTGGCGAGTTGGATGGGAGGCGTGGATGTGGCGGCGGGCGAGGAGATTCTGAACCGGGCCAACATTCCGACGTTCCCTTATCCCGACACGGCGGCGCGGGCTTTCAATTACATGTGGATGTACAGCTATAACCTACGCGGGCTATACGAGACGCCGGACATGCCGCAGGATTCGCTGGACTGGACGCCCGACCGCAAGCTGGTGGAGAGCCTGATCGCCAAGGCGCGGGAGGAGAAGCGCGAGATCCTGACCGAGTTCGAGAGCAAGCAGGTACTGGCGGCATACGGTATCCCGGTGGCGAAGACGATTATCGCGGCCACCGCGGAAGACGCGGCCGAGGCTGCGGAGCAGATCGGCTATCCGGTGGTGCTGAAGTTGTTCTCCGAGACGATCACGCACAAGACCGATGTGGGCGGGGTGCAGTTGAACCTGAACGACGCGAAGGCGGTGGAGACGGCGTTCGCGGCGATCCAGCACAGCGTAACCGAAAAGGCCGGAGCGCAGCATTTCCAGGGTGTCACCGTACAGCCGATGATCAAGTTGAAGGACGCATACGAGCTGATCATCGGGAGCAGCCTGGACCCGCAATTCGGGCCGGTGCTGCTCTTCGGCACGGGCGGACAACTCGTGGAAGTGTTCAAGGACCGGTCCCTGGGACTGCCGCCTCTGAATTCCACGCTGGCACGGCGGATGATGGAGCAGACCAGGATCTACAAAGCGCTGAAGGGAGTGCGCGGCCGCAAGGCGGTGGACCTGGTCGCGCTCGAAACCCTGATGGTGCGGTTCAGCGCGCTGGTGGCCGAGCAGCGGTGGATCAAGGAAATCGATATCAATCCGCTGCTGGCCTCGCCGGACGGGCTGGTGGCACTGGATGCGCGCGTGGTGGTACACGGGGCGGAAGTGTCGCTGGATCAGGTTCCACGCAGCGCCATCCGGCCGTACCCGACGCGCTACATGAGCAAGTGGACGATGAAGGACGGGACCGAAGTCATGATCCGCCCGATTCGTCCCGAGGACGAACCCGCGATGGTGCGGTTCCATCAGACGCTGAGCGAACGGACGGTGTACCTGCGCTATTTCCACCTGATGAACCTGGAACAGCGGACACAGCACGACCGGCTGACCCGCATCTGTTTCATCGACTACGACCGCGAGATGGCGCTGGTGGCCGAGCGGCGGAATCCGGAGACCGGCGAGAGCGAGATTCTTGGTGTCGGCCGGATGATGAAGATCCACGGCACTAAGGAGGCAGAGGTCGCCGCGGTGGTGAGCGACAAGTGGCAGGGCCGCGGGCTGGGCAAGGAGCTGTTGGCGCGCCTGCTGATCGTGGGCGGCGACGAAAAGCTGACCAAGCTGACAGCGGATATTCTGCCGGACAACCGCGACATCATGCGGATCTGCGAGAAGCTCGGTTTTTCGCTGAAACACTCGCTGGACGACGAAGTGGTACGGGCGGAGTTCGCGCTGTAGACGGCGCCGCCCGGTTTCGGTCGCGGAAATCCCGGAAGTGGGACGGCTGGCATTCACCACAGAGACCCGGAGACGCTGAGAAAACGCCGAGAGCCGGTGGACGCAGAATTGCAGAGATAAGACTCTGAAATGCGGACCATCTGGCGGGACCTCCAATTCGGGTGCCGGTTGTTTCTGAGCAGCCCGGGATTTACAGCGATCGCGCTGATGACGCTGGCGCTCGGCATCGCGGCCAATACCACGGTCTTCAGTTGGATCGACGAGCTGCTGCTGCGGCCGTTCCCGGGCGCAACCGACGGCGGACGGCTCGCGGTGATGCAGGCAGTCACGCAAGGTGCACCCAACGGGGCCAACCAGATCTCCTATCCGGACTACCGCGATTACCGCGCCAACTTGAAATCGCTTAGCGGGATGGCGGTGCATCACGAGGATGTGTTCACGCTGGGAGAATCGGGACGCAGCGAGGCGGTGTGGGGCGAACTGGTATCGGGCAATTACTTTGACGTATTGGGCATGAAGCCGGAATTGGGGCGTACGTTTACGCCCGACGAGGACGGCGACAAGCTGAATGCCTATCCGGTGGCGGTGATCAGCGACGGGCTGTGGCGGCGGCGATTTCACGGGGACCCGAAAGTGGCGGGCAGCAAGCTGCGGGTCAATCAGCGCGAGTTCACGGTAGTCGGCGTGGCGGCGCGCGAGTTTCGCGGCACCATGCCGGGGCTGGTGTTCGATATCTGGGTGCCGGCGACCATGGCGCCTCAACTCGGCGTCATGAGTGAGCGCGGCTTCCGGGCGCGCGGCGTGCAGTGGCTTTACGCGCTGGCTCGCCTCGAGCCCGGCGCATCGATCGCACAGGCACGCGCGGAGGCGGCAACGCTCGCGCGCGCGCTGGAGAAGGAGTACCCGAAGAGCAATCGAGGGATCAGCGTGATTGTCACGCCGGTCTGGGAGTTCCCCAGTGCGGCGCCGGGGCTGCTGCTCAAGCCGCTGCGCATCCTGATGGCGATTGCGCTCCTGCTGCTGCTGATTGTGTGTGCGAACGTGGCGAACCTGCTGTTGGCGCGCACCATGGCGCGGCGCAAAGAGTTGAGCATCCGGCTGGCGGTGGGAGCGCAGGGCTCGCGGCTGGGCAGGCAACTCTTCACGGAGACTCTGCTGCTGGCGGGGGTCGCCGCAGTGGCGGGGCTGCTGCTGGCATCGTGGATGGCGGACGTGCTGCCGTCGTTGATTCCGAAGATTGGGGTACACGCGGCCCTGGGCTTCGCGATGAGCTGGCGGGTGCTGGGGTTCACCGTGCTGACCTGCGTGACCGCAGCGATCGTTTCAAGCGCGATGCCCGTGCTGCTCTGGATGCGCGGGGACGTAAATTCCGCATTGAAGGAGAGCGGACGCGGCAGCGGGCACGGACTGATGTCGAACCGCGCACGCGGGCTGCTGGTGGTTTTCGAAGTGGCCATGGCAACGCTGGCCGTGATCTGCGCGGGCCTGTTCGTGAGAAGCTTCGACCGGGCGCGAGCCATCGATCCCGGCTTTGACCGCCAGCACATGGTTCTCACGCGGTTCTACCTGGCAGGCACGGGATTCACAATGCCTCAGCTGCTGGATTTCAGCGGGCGGCTGCGCGACCGGCTGCAGACGGCGCCTGGCGTTGCGGACGTGGCATATGCCGACTACGCGCCGCTGGGGTCGAATGCCGGGCCTTACGATGACGTCGTGGTCGAGGGCTACACCCCGGGACCGGTGGAGAGCATGCAGATCAACCGGTACCGGATATCGCCCGGCTTCTTCCGCGTGATGCGGACAGCGCTGGTGGAGGGGCGCGATTTCGCGGAGAGCGACGACGCCAAGGCGGCGCCGGTGATGATCGTGAACCAGGCCTTCGCACGGCGGTACTTCGGCGGCGGCGCCGCGGTAGGCCGGCGGGTGCGCAACGGCCGCGTTCTGGCCACGGTGATCGGGGTGGCGCGGGACAGCAAGTACTTCGATGTGGCGGAGGCCCCGCGGCCGCACTTCTTCGTGCCGTTCCGGCAACAGGGTTCAAGCACCGGGCAGCTTTATGTCTTCATCACGACGGCGGGACAGCAGGCGCCGGTGATGGCTGGGATGCGGCGCGAGGTGGCGGCAGTGGATTCCAACGCCGGTGCATTCGACGTCATGCCGATGAGCGAGTGGACCGATGTGACGCTGCTCCCGCACAAAGTGGCGGCGAGCCTCGCGGCGGGTCTGGGCGGGATCTCGCTGCTGCTGGCGGCGATCGGGCTGTATGGCGTAATCTCCTACGCGGTGAGCCAACGGACGCAGGAGATCGGCGTGCGCATGGCTCTCGGGGCGAGACCGCGGGACGTGCTCGGCGGCGTGCTGCTGCAGGGAATGGCGCT
>DATJYJ010000210.1:0-9201 GCA_035578025.1 Verrucomicrobiia bacterium | reverse complement strand
GGGCGGGGTGCGATTCATCTTTCTGACGCACCGCGACGACGTGGCCGATGCCGATAAGTTCGCCCGCCGGTTCGGCGCCGAGCGCATCATCCACAGGCTGGAGCTTGCTGCGCAGCCGGGTGCGGAGCGGGTTATCGATGGTGATCGTGCGATCGAAGTAGCCCCGGGATTCCTGGCCATCCCGACGCCGGGGCATACGCGCGGACACTGCGTGCTGCTGCATCGCGAGTTCCTTTTCAGCGGCGATCACATCTGGTGGAGCCGGAGTCGCGGGCGGCTGACTGCATCGCGCGACGTATGCTGGTACTCTTGGGCCGACCAGGTTCGCAGCGTACAGCGTCTGGCCGGCTATTCGTTCGAGTGGGTTCTGCCCGGCCACGGCGAACGCGCGCATTTCCCGGCGCCGGAAATGCACAGCGAACTGGGCCGGCTGATCGCTGCTGTTGCCTGAATACATTGCTTTATTTTAATGAAACCTGAACGATAATCTTCATGATCCAAGGGTTTAGATAGATCAGGAGCGGGAGAACGGAGAAGATGATGCGCAAAGCTGGAACGATCTGGATGATTCTGCTGGCCGCGGCCCTGATTGCGGCGGCCCAGCCGCCGGCCGCCGACCCGCCGTCCCGAGTCGTACGCCTGAACTATATTCAAGGGCCGGTTTCGTTCCGCCCGGGCAGCGTGGACGAATGGACCAACGCCACCCTGAACTATCCGCTGTACAACGGCGACCACCTCTGGGCCGACATGGGGGCGCAGGCGGAGTTGCACATCGGCTCGACCGCGATCCGCATGGGACAGCAGACGGCGCTGGCGGTGCTGAACCTCGACGATCGCATGGTGCAACTCAGCCTTACCGGTGGATTGCTCAACGTACACCTGCGCACGCTGGGCGAAGGCGAGAGCTTCGAGGTCGACACGCCGAACGCCGCGGTCACTCTGCTTCGCGCCGGCGACTATCGCTTCCAGGTGGACGAGGGCAATAGTCTCACGGTGGTGACCGTCAACGGCGGCGACGCCGAGGTGACCGCCGGAGGACGGGCCGTAGCGGTTCACCCCCGTCAGTCGGCGCGCCTCACCGGCGCCGACGCCGGCTTCTCCAGCGAGATCGCCATCGCCGCGGGTTTCGACAGCTTCGACCGCTGGTGCCAGGATCGCGACCGCCGCGAAGAGCAGTCGCAGAGCGCGCGCTACGTTGGGCGGGAAATGAACGGCTACGAGGATCTGGATTCCCACGGCGTCTGGACGCAAGCTCCGGACTACGGCTGGGTCTGGAGGCCCACCGTGGTAGCCGCGGGGTGGGCTCCCTACCGCTTTGGGCATTGGGTGTGGGTCGAGCCATGGGGCTGGACCTGGGTGGATGACGCACCCTGGGGATTCGCTCCTTTCCATTACGGGCGCTGGGCGATGTACGGCGGCGCCTGGGTGTGGATGCCGGGAACCATGGTGGCGCGGCCGGTGTATGCGCCCGCGCTGGTGGCCTTCGTCGGCGGCGGCGGATTCAGCGTGGCAATGTCGTTCGGCGGGGGCGCCGGAGTGGCGTGGTTCCCGCTCGGCCCGCATGAAATCTACCATCCGGCGTACCACGTGAGCGCAGTCTACGTCCAGCAGGTGAACGTGACGCACGTCAACGTGACCAACGTCAACGTCACCAACGTGCGCTACATGAACCAGAACGTGACGGGAGCGGTGACTGCGGTGCCGCAATCGGCGTTCGTTTCGGCGCGGCCGGTGAACACGGCGGCGGTGGCGGTGCCGGCCAATGCGATGGCGCGGGCGCAGGTGGTCGGGACGGCGGCGCCGGTGGCTCCGGAACGCGCAAGTGTCCTGGGCCGCGCGGCGCCGATGGGAAGGGTTGCGGCGCCTCCGGCGCAGATGGCCGATCGCGCTGTGGTGGCGCGGAACGCTCCGCCTCCGCCGCCGGTGTCGTTCGCCGCCAAGCAGCAGGCGCTGCAGGCGAATCCGGGACGGCCCATCGACCCGGCGGCCACCGAGTCGCTGCGGCGCAACGACCGCATGCAGCAGCCCCAGACGGTGCGCAGCGCGAATCCTGGCGGATTCCAGCAGCCGGCCGGAGGGCAGGCTCCCAACCGGCCGATGCAGCCGGCAACGCAGAACAACGCCAACCAGCCGGGTCAGCCACAGCGCAACGACCGGCCGTCGTACCGGCAGCAGCAGGGCGGGCAGACGCAGGGCCAGCCAGGTCAGCAGGAGCCGCGGACGTTCGGGCGGCCGGCGCAGCAACAGCCTCAGCAGCAGCAACAGCAGCAGCCGAGGACATTGGAGCATCCCGCGCAGCAACAGCAGCAGAGCCAGCCGCGCACGTACGAGCGGCCGGTGCAGCAGCAGTCGCCGCAAACTCAGAACGTCCAATCGACGCACAACGACCAGCGCCAGGCAGAGCACCGCCAGCAGCAGCAACAGCACAAAGCCGACAGGAAGGAAGAGAAGAAGCAGTAGGACTTGCTGCAACTGCCCGGCGATCGACGCGAAGTAACGCGGAACCCGTTCGCTCCCTCTCCGCGGTTGGTTGATATTCCAGAGATAAGGTCTTGTAAGGTTTGTCACGAATCTGTAATCTGGAGTGTGGGAACCTTATGACTCTGATTCGCCGGCATTGGAGAGTTGCCGGAACCGCCGGCATCGCGGCGCTGTTCCTACTGATCTGGGGCTGCTCAAAGCAGCCGGGCACCGGGTCCTCTGGGGCGGCGCAGACTGCCGCGGAGTCCAAGCCCGGGAACGCAGCACAATCGGCCATGGACGAAGACCTTGCGCCGATTGTGCGGACGGCCTGGAGGGGCGACCTTGACGGAATCGTCAAGCGCCGGGTGGTGCGCGTCCTAGTGCCTTTTCGCCGGCCGGAATTCTTTTACATGGACGGGCACCCGGCCGGAATCCTGCAGGAGGCCTTCCAGGAACTGGAGCGCGTTCTCAACGCCAAATACAAAACCACCGCAGCCAACCGGATTATCGTGGGGCTGCTGCCCACGCCGATCGACAAGCTGCGCGAGCGGATGGCCGGCGGCTACGGCGACATCGCGGCTTACAGCATTTCGATCACCGAAGAAAACAAGCAGTTGGTGGATTTCACGGTTCCGACACAGACCGGGCTGAAGATGATCGTGGTTACGGGACCGGGCGCGCCGGAGCTGAAGGCGACCGAAGACTTGAGCGGCAAGGATATCTGGATCACCCCGCAGACCAGGATGAAGAGCGACGTGGAAGCGCTGAACGCCAGGCTCAAGTCGCAGGGGAAAGCCCCTGCCGTGATGCGCGAGGCCGACGCGTTGCTGGATCCCGCGGACATCATTGAGATGGTGAACGCCGGGACCTATCCGATTGCGCTGATGCAAAGCCGGCAGGCGGAATTCTGGGCGCAGGTCTTCGACAACGTCAAGCCTCGAATGGACCTCGCGCTTGCCGAGGACGTGGAGACAGGGTGGCCGATCCAAAAAGGAACGCCGCAACTCAAGGCCTTCCTGGACGACTTCATCAAGACGCACGGCGTTGGAACTTCATTCGGCAACACGCTCATGCGCCGCTATCTGAAGGAAACCAAGTACGTCAAGAACGCCAGGGACGCGGCCGAAATGCGGAAATTCCGGGACACGGCGCCGATCTTCAAAAAGTACGCCGCCGATTACAAATTCGACTATCTCTTACTGGCCGCGCAGGGTTACCAGGAATCGGGACTCGACCAGAATGTCAAGAGCAAGGTCGGCGCGGTGGGGATCATGCAGGTGATGCCCAAGACGGCGGCATCCGCACCGGTGAAAGTCGCGAACATCCAGAACGCGGAGAACAACATTCATGCGGGCGTGCGGATGATTCATTTCCTGGTAAACGACTATTTCAACCAAGAAGGGCTGGACCAGCTCAACCGCACGCTGTTCGCCATCGCCGCTTACAACGCCGGTCCGGCGAAGATCGCCAAGTGCCGGCAAACCGCGAAAGACATGGGCTACGATCCCGACAAATGGTTCGGAAATGTCGAGGTCGCGACCGCGAAACTGGTGGGCCGCGAAACTACGCAGTACGTGGCGAACATTTATAAGTACTACGTCGCTTACCGAATGGCGTCGCAAATACGCGATCAGAAGGCTGCCCGGAAGGCCGAGTAGCCGGCCGGATCACACAATCCCCAGCCCCTTGCCAGCCCGCCGAAACGTCTCCAGAGCCTGATCGAGTTCCGCGCGAGTGTGGGTCGCGGTCACGATGGTGCGCACGCGCGCCTTTCCTTTGGGCACCGTGGGAAAGCCGATGCCGGTGGCGAGCACGCCTTCCTCGAACAGCGCGCGCGAAAGCTCGTGGGCCAGCTTGGCATCGCCCACAATCACGGGCGTGATCGGCGTTTCGCTGATGCCGGTGTTGAAGCCCGCTGCGGTCAGGCCGGCCTTGAAGTATTTCGTGTTCTCCCAGAGCTGGGTGATGCGCTCCGGCTCCTGCTCCAGCACGTCGAACGCCGCCAGACAGGCGGCGGCAACGGCGGGCGGGTGCGAGGTGGAGAACAGGAACGGCCGCGCACGGTGATACAGGAACTCGATCAGGTCCCGGCTGCCGCACACGTACCCGCCCAGAACGCCGATGGCCTTGGAGAGCGTCCCCACCTGCACGTGGACGCGGCCGTGGACGCCGAAATGATCGATGGTGCCGCGGCCGTTGCGGCCGAGCACGCCGGAGGAGTGGGCATCGTCCACCATCATGATTGCGCCGTGGCGTTCGGCGGCGTCGCACAGCCCGGGCAGCGGGCCGATATCGCCGTCCATGGAGAACACGCCGTCGCTGATCAGCAACTTGCGGCCCGGCACGGAATCGAGATCGGCCAGGATCTTCTCGGCCGCCGCCGCGTCCTTGTGCGGAAAGACGTGGATTTTGGCTCGCGAGAGGCGGCAGCCGTCGATGATGCTGGCGTGATTCAGTTCGTCGCTGACGATGTGGTCTTCGGGGCCGAGAATCGCGGAGACGGTGCCGGCGTTGGCCGCGAAGCCCGACTGGAAGACGACGCAGGCCTCCACATTCTTGAAAGCCGCGATGCGCTCTTCGAGCTGCATGTGCAGCGCCATGGTGCCGGAGATGGTGCGCACCGCGCCGGACCCCACGCCGAATTTGCGCACCGCCTCCCGCGCGGCTTCCCGCAGCCTGGGGTGAGTGGTGAGCCCGAGATAATTGTTCGAAGCCAGGTTGATCACCTGCTTGCCGTCGAAGCGCGCCTCGGCCGCGCTCTCCGTCTCGAGCACGCGCAGGCGCTGATAAGTGCCTTCCGCGCGCCATTGTGCGATCTGCTGGCCGAGAAAGGAAAGTGGATCCGTCGCCGTGGGCATTCTGACTCCTGAATTCTGACTTCTGAATTCTGACTTCTGGATTCTCTTACAGATGATGGTATCTGCTGGCGTAGTAGAGGAGCGGCGATTTTTCGTGCACTTCCACACGGACGACTTCTCCCACGAACACGTCGTGATCGCCGAAGGCTATCCGGCGATGGACGGTGCACTCCATGGCGGCCAGCGTGTGCGCCAGAATCGGAACGCCGGTGATTCCGTGGCGCCAGTCGATGCCCTCGAAGCGATTTTGCCCCTTGCGTGCAAAGCGCTCCGAAACCGGCCGTTGATCGTCCGCCAGAATATTGATTCCAAAGTGCTTCGCCGTGCGGAAGGATTCCACGCTCGCAGCCGTGTGTCCCAGGCAGAACAATACCAGGGGCGGATCCAGGGACACTGACGTGAAAGAATTTACAGTCAGGCCGTGGGGACTTCCGGCGGAATCCAGGGTGGTGGCGATGGTGATGCCGGTGGCGAACCGCCCGGCTGCCTGGCGGAACTGCTCGCTCGTGGGCCGGGTAGTCTCGCTTGACATGGAAATAAATCTAATCCTATCATAAGGTTGACCGATGCGGGGATGGGAGAAAGCGCTCCGCGGCTGGACCTGGAGGCGGTTTTGATCAAGCTGGACATCATTAACGAAGTTGTGAATCGGACCGGCATCACCAAAACGAAAGCCGAGATGGCGGTCGAAACGGTCTTTGAATCCATGAAGAAGGCGCTCGAACAGGGCGACCGCATCGAGCTTCGCGGATTCGGTGTGTTCAACGTGAAGCCGCGCAAAACCGGAATCGGGCGCAATCCGCGCACGGGCGCCGAAGTATCCATCCCGCCGGGGAAGGCCGTGCGGTTCAAGCCCGGCAAGGAGTTACAAACCCTGCAGTAAGCCAAGCTGCAGGCGGCAGGTATCGTGTCTTCCCAGGATTCCACCCCTGCGCCTTTTCCCTTCTACGCCGCCGGCGCCGCCGACGACGTACGCACGTTCGAAGCGCCCGCGACCAGTGAGCGCTACTGGCTTTATTCTCTGCTGTTTGCGCTTACTCTGCTGACCGCGACCGTGGTCGGCACGGCGATGCAGCTCGATTTCGACAACAACCTGCCGTTCGATCTGGAGCGCAGCCTGGATACGTGGGGTACCCTGCTGCGCCATCCCGCGATCCTTCTGCAGGGTCTGCCGTTTTCCCTCACGCTGATGGCCATTCTGCTGGCCCACGAGTTCGGACACTACACTGCCGCCATGTTCCATCGCGTGGACTCCAGCCTGCCGTACTTTCTGCCCTCGCCGTTTCTGGGGACCTTCGGCGCGTTCATCCGAGTGCGCTCCCCCATCTACACGAAGCGTGCGCTTTTCGACATCGGTATCGCCGGACCGCTGGCCGGGTTCGTATTCCTGGCACCCGCGCTTTCGATCGGGCTGGCATTCTCCAAGATCATTCCGGGGATCGCGCACCAGGGGACGCTGCACTTCGGTATTCCCCTGCTCCAGTGGCTGCTGGAGCGGGTAATCTTTCCCGGGACGCCCTCGGCCAACATCTACCTGCATCCCGTGGCTCGCGCCGCGTGGATCGGGATGTTCATGACGGCGCTCAACCTGCTTCCCGTCGGCCAGCTCGATGGCGGCCACGTGCTCTACGCCTTCTTCCCGCGCGCCCATAAAATCGTGGGCCGCACTCTTTGCATCCTGCTGCTGCCGCTGGGGAAATTCTGGGCAGGCTGGACGGTGTGGGGCTTCATCCTGCTGTGGCTGGGACGGCGCCATCCGGTGGTGGAGGATCCCACGCCTCTCAGTCCGGGCAGGCGTAAGCTGGGCCTGTACGCGCTGATCGTGTTCGCCGTCTGCATCTGTCTCGTGCCGTTCGGCGACAGCGGGCTCTGATGAAAATCACCGCGACGATCATCACCCTCAACGAGGAGCGGAACATCGCGCGCGCCATCGAGAGCCTGCGCTGCTGCGACGAGATTCTGATCGTGGATAGCGGCTCGATCGACCGCACCGTGGAGCTTGCGGGAAACCTGGGAGTGCGGGTAATCGAGGCGGGCTGGCGCGGATACGCCGGGCAGAAGAACTGGGCCGCCGAACAGGCGGCCAACGAGTGGATTCTGTCGCTCGATGCGGATGAGGCGCTCAGCGAGGCGCTCGAGGCGGAAATCTGGGCGCTGAAAAAGAGCGGGCCAAAGGCCGACGCCTACACCATGCCGCGGCTGGCACGCTACCTGGGCCGCTGGATCTATCATTCGGGCTGGTATCCCGACCGCAAGATCCGCCTCTACCACCGGAGCAAGGCCAAGTGGCACGGCGATTTCGTCCACGAAAGCGTGAAGTGCAGCGGCCGCATCGGGCACCTGGACGCCAACATCCTGCACTTCACCTGCGATTCGCTCAGCGAGCACCTGAAGACCCTCGACCGCTACACGACGCTGGCCGCACAGGAGCTGGCCGCCAATAAGATACGCGTTCCGCTGTGGAGCATGATTCTCGACCCGCCGTGGAATTTCGTGAAAGCGTACGTCTTCCAGCGTGGTTTCATGGACGGGCTGGAAGGCCTGATCATCTGCTACATGTCCGCGTTTTACACGTTTCTGAAATATTCAAAAGCGAGGAACATGGGCGGTTAGGCCGCCGGCCATGCGCATTCTTCACCTCGATGCCGGGCGCGAAATGCGCGGCGGCCAGTGGCAGGCGCTGCGCCTGATCGAAGGGCTGGCGGCAGCCGGATGGGAATCCACGCTGCTGGCTCGGCCGGCAGGGGCGCTGTTCACCGCCGCGCGCAAACTGGGATACCGCGTGGAACCCCTGGGCCTGACCCGCGCGCTCGCCGCGCTGCGCCACAACGACCTGATCCACGCGCACGACGCGCGCAGCCACTCGCTCGGGCTCTTTTTGCGCGGCAGGCCGCTGGTGGTCTCGCGGCGCGTGTCGTTTCCCGTCGGCTCGCGCTGGAAGTACGGGCGGGCCAGCCGCTACCTCGCGGTCAGCCAGTTCGTTAAGGGCGTGCTCCAGCGCGGCGGAGTGCCCGAAGAGCGGATCTCTGTGGTGTACGACGGCGTGCCGCTGCTCGAACCGGCGCACGGGCGGAACGTTCTGTTGATCCACAAGGGCATCCGTTTCGCGGAGGAGATCGCCAACCTCTCGGGCGTGAATATCAGGCTGGCCGGGCAGCTCGAAGACGACCTGCGCGATGCCGCCCTGCTGGTGTACATCAGCGACAGCGAGGGCCTTGGCTCGGGCGCGCTGCTCGCCATGGCCGCCGCCGTGCCGGTAATCGCCAGCCGCGTGGGCGGCCTGCCCGAGGTGATCCGCGACGGCGAGAACGGCTTGCTCGTGGAAAACGACGCCGCGGCATTCGCCGCGGCCGTGCGCCAGTTGGCCGCGGACCCGGACCGCCGTGCGCGGATGGGCGCGGCCGCGCGGCGCACCATTCTCGAACGATTTACCGTTGACAACATGGTTCGCCGTACCATGGAGGCTTATCATCAGGTGTTAGTGTGATCGAATCCCTGCTTGCGCTTCTCCTCGGCCTGCTGATCGGCAGCTTCCTCAACGTGTGCATTTACCGCTGGCCGCGCGATCTCTCGGTGGTGCGACCGCGCTCGCATTGCACCGCGTGCGAGGCGCCCATCGCCGCCTTCGACAACATCCCGCTCGTCAGCTACCTCCTGCTTCGCGGCCGATGCCGCAAGTGCGGCGCGCGAATTCCGGCGCGCTACCCGGCGGTGGAACTGGCCACTGGGCTGCTTTTCTTCTACTTCGTGTGGACGTTCGGCGTGACCGCCATGGCCGCCAAGCTGTGCTGCCTCTCCGCGATGCTGGTGGCCCTGGTCTTCACCGACCTGGAAGCGCGCATCCTGCCCGACGAGTTCACGGTCGGCGGCACGGTGCTGG
>DATJYJ010000209.1:0-32542 GCA_035578025.1 Verrucomicrobiia bacterium | reverse complement strand
GCCGGAGACCGGATGCCGGAACCGTTGCGGGCGCGGTTTCTCACGGAGCTCTACCGGCATGGCCGGTTCCTGGAACTGAATCTTTCGATTTACTTCTCGCCGAACACGCACCTGCTCGGAGAAGCGGTGGCGCTGCACGCGCTGGGCACGTGGTTTCCGGAGTGGCCTCGCTCCCGGCGGTGGCGCGAGACCGGCGGACGAATCACCGCGGAGGAGATGCAGAGGCAGGTTCGCGACGATGGCTGCCACTTCGAGCAGTCGATCTACTATCACGTTTACGCGCTGGACTTTTTTTTGCTGCACCGCGTGTTAGCAGGCGGCAGCGCGGGATACGACGAGCGGCTGCAGCGGATGGCGGAGTTCCTCCAGGCGGTGATGGGCCCATCAGGGATGCTGCCCCTCATCGGCGACGACGACGGCGGCCGGCTGTTTCATCCCTACGGCGATCGCACGCAGTTCGGCCGCGCCACCATGGCCACCTGCGCGGCCCTGTTCCAGCGGCCGGAATGGCTGCGGACCCGGGAGGACCTGCTTCCGCAGGCGGCGTGGTGGCTGGACACGAACGGGCCGGACCTGCAGCCAACGACGGCTGCCCGCTTTGAATCGCGCGTGTTTCGCGATTCGGGATTCGCCGTGATGGCGTCGGGCGGGACGCACATCCTGGTCAAGGCGGGAGGGTTTGGCGAAGGATCGGGCGGGCACAGCCACTCGGACGCGCTGAGCCTGGTCGTGCGGCTGGGCGACAGGGAGATTCTGATCGACCCGGGGACCTTCACCTATGTTGCCGACCCTGCCGAGCGCGACCGCTTCCGAGGATCGGCGGCGCACAGTACGATCGCGATCGACGGCCGCGACCAGGCGGTGCCCGCGGGACCATTCCGCTGGCGGGACAAACCCGCAGTCAAGATCCGCGATTGGGCCTCGAACGCCGAGCGTGATTCGTTGGATGCGACCTGCGCATACGGGGGATTCGTCCATCGGCGCCGAATTCTGTTCGCCAAGCCGGCGGCGCTGGTGATTGTGGATTCGGTTGAAGGTGCGGCGGGCGAGCACAGGGTCGAGCAGTTCTGGCACGCGGGCAGCCCGGAAGAAGAGCGGCGTTTCAGCTTCAGCGCGGCGCCGGAACGCGTGGAGGCGTGGCGGTCGCGAGCCTTCGCGACGCGCGAGCCGTCCCCGGCATTGCGCGTGACGGCGAGAGGCACGCTTCCGGTCCATTTCGCGGCTGTGGTCGACCTCTCTGAAGCGCCACAGAGCAGGCCGGTTACGCTCGAGCTGCGCGAAGAGACGTGCGTGGTGAAGTGGGGCGCGACCGCTTTCCGAGTGACGCCGTAGCGCCGGGGCTGCTTGCTACATTAGAGTCTGGCGCGCATGAAACAGGTGGTCCGCAGAGGATTGAAGGAGATCATCGTGGACGAAGTGCCGGATCCGGTGCTGGCGCCTCACCACGTGCTGGTGCGCCCGCTGTACTCGCTGATATCCAGCGGCACCGAAACAGCCAGTATCCACCGCGACAGCCTGTTGAAGGAGGCGGCCGACAATCCTTCTCATCTGCGCAAGATCTGGGACGTGGCGATGAAGACCGGGCCGCTGGCCACTCTGGCCGAGGTGCGCGCCAAGCTCAGCGAATACGCCGTGCTGGGGTATTCCGGGGCGGGCGTGGTGGCGGCGCGGCACGCCACGGTCACGGACCTCGAGACCGGCGAGCGCGTGGCCTACGGCGGGGAGGGCACGGGCCACGGCGAGACCATCCTGGTGGGACGGAACCTGGCGGCGCGCATGCCGGACGGTCTGGGCTGCGAGCAGGCTTGTTTCGCCACGCTGGGCAGCATCGCGATGAACGCGGCGCGCACGGCGCGCATCGAACTGGGCGACGTGGTGGCGGTGATCGGGCTCGGCCTGGTGGGACAGCTTGTGGCGCAACTTGTACGGCTGCAAGGCGGCGTGGTGGTGGGAATCGATCTCAACCCGCGGCGCGTTGACCTGGCGCGGTCGCTGGGAGCCGAACACGGCGCGGCGGGCGAGAGCGCGGTGGAGGCGGTGCGCGCCATCACGGACGGGCGCGGCGTGGATTGCGCCATTGTGGCGGCGGCGGCGAAATCGCCCGCTCCGGCGCAGCACGCCCTGGCGCTGTGCCGCGATCGCGGGCGGATCTGCATCGTGGGCGCGGTGGGCATGGAGTTTCCGTGGAACGACATGTACCTGAAGGAGATTCAGCTCTACATGTCCCGAGCCTACGGGCCGGGCAGCTACGACGCATCCTATGAGAAGCAGGGGCGCGATTATCCGCTGCCCTACGTGCGCTGGACGGAGAACCGCAACATGGAGGAGTTCCTCCGCCTGCTGGCCGCCGGCCGTGTGGACGTGCGCCCGCTGATCACCCACGAGTTTCCCCTGGAAGAGGCGGCCAAGGCTTACGATACGATCCTCGACCCTTCCACGGGGAGCCTCGCGGTGCTGCTGAAATACCCGGCGGCGTTGGAAACCGACCCGGTGGCGGCATTCCGGCCGCTGCGCAAAGTGGCCACCCCCGGCGAGCCGCGTGCCAAGGCGCAAATCGAGTTCGCGCTTGCCGGGGCGGGAAACCTGGCCAAGTGGGAACATCTTCCCAACATCAAGAGGATGGCGGGCGTCAATCTGCGCGCGGTGTATTCGGCCGGCGGCGTGCGCGGAAAGAGCTACGCGCTACGCTTCGGGGCGGCGTATGCATGCTCGGAGTACGAAGAGCTGCTCCAAGACCCGCAGGTGGACGCGGTGTTGATCGCCAGCCGCAACCAGCACCACGCGCCGCAGGCCCTGGCGGCGCTGCGCGCGGGCAAGCACGTCTTCGTCGAGAAGCCGATGGCGCTGACCGCGGCGGAGTGCAGCGAGCTATCCGCGGCTGTCGAGGAATCGGGACGCAGGCTCACGGTCGGTTTCAACCGCCGTTTCGCTCCCTACTATGGCGAATTGAAGAACGCGCTCGATCGCCGCGCCGCACCGGCGGTGGTGCAGTGCCGCATCAATTCGCCGGGGATCTCGGGCTCCTACTGGATGGCCGACCCCGCGATCGGCGGCGCGATTCTCGGCGAAGCCTGCCACTTTGTCGATTTGATGTACTGGCTGCTGGCGAGCGAGCCGGTGAGCGTGTCGGCCTATTCGCTGCCCACAGGCAAAGCCGACCCGATCGGCGAGAACAACCTGGTGGCAGCGTTCCGCTTTGCCGACGGCTCAATCGGGAACCTCACCTACTGCACGGTGGGCAGCAGGACCTCCGGGGGCGAGCGGGTAGAAGTGTTCGCACAGGGTGTGGGCGTGTTTACGGAGGATTTCAAGCGCGCGGGCGTGCACAAGGGCGTTCGCCGCACCAAATCGCGCATCTGGCCGGACAAGGGGTATGCCGCGCAGATGGCCGATTTCGTGGAGAGCATCCGTCAGGGCCGTCCGCCCGCGGTGACGGTGTACGACGGCACACGGGCCACACTGGGGTGCCTGGCCATGCTCGAATCGGCCAAACGCGGAGAGCCGGTGGCGCTGGGCCCGGTATGAGGGTGGTTCAGCTCGGTCCCTATCCGCCGCCTCACGGCGGTGTGCAGACGAATCTGGTCGCCATCCGCGATTATCTTCGGTTCGCCGGCCAGGAATGCGACGCGATCAACCTGACGCGGTTCCGGCGCGAGAACGCGGACGGCGTCTATTATCCAAGGAGCGCGCGAGAACTCGCCGGGCTGCTGTGGAGGCTGCCCGCCGACATCCTGCACTTGCACTTCGGAGGAGACCTGACGCCTCGCCTGTTGGGCCTGCTCTTCCTTTGTACGTTGCTGCCGGGCAGAAAGACGGTTCTTTCGTTCCACTCCGGCGGCTACCCGGGCTCGCCCGCCGGGCGCACCGCGGCTCCGGGCACGCTGCGCGGGTACGTTTTTCGCCGGCTCGACGGCGTGATCGCGGTGAATCCGGAGATCGCGGCGATGTTCCGCAAGTTCGGCGTGCCGCAGGAACGAATTCGCACCATTCTTCCTTTCGTCGTGCGGACCCCTGATCCTGCGCTGAGGATGCCGCAAGCGCTGGAAGATTTTTTTGCATCGCACCGGCCAGTGCTGCTCACGGTGGGTCTGCTGGAGCCGGAGTATGATCTGCCCATGCAGATCGACGTGATGGGGGAGATCCTGGCACGCTTCCCGCGAGCCGGCCTGGTGATTGCGGGAGCCGGCAGCCTGGAGGAGAGCCTGCGGCGGCAGATTGGCGGGAAAGCCTATGCCGGCCACATCCTGTTGTACGGCGACATGCCGCACCCGGTCACCATGCGCGCGACTCTCGACTGCGACGCACTGTTGCGGACGACTCTGTACGACGGCGATTCGGTCTCGGTGCGCGAGGCCCTCTACCTGGGGACGCCGGTGATCGCCACCGACAACGGGCTGCGGCCGGCCGGAGTGGTGCTGATACCACCTGCGGATCCGGGGCGGCTTCGCGACGCGGTCTGCGAACTGCTCGCGCGGGGGGCGGCGCGCCAAGCACCGGCGGGTGACGGGCAGGAGAACGTGAGGCTGGTGGTGGACTTCTACCGCGAATTATTGGCTACCAAAGGCGAAGGGGGATATCGCCGGGCGTGAATGCCAGACCCAGGCGGACGCTGTACTGCCACAGGTTGTAATTGTTGAAATCTCCGCTGCCGTATTTCCGCGCCGCGAAAGTCAAGACGCCGTTGGTCGCGCGGAAAAGATGCCGGCTGGCGCTGAGGTTGATCACGACGCTCGAATAGCTGCCTTGCACGTTGGCCACCGAGTCCGACGCCATGTAACTAACTCCGGAGGTAATGGACCATTTCTTCAATCCGGTATAGGAATATCCCCCTGAGACCATGGTCGAGGTCGAAGTCAGGAACAGGCCGTTCCCCGGCGTGACCGAGTGACCGCCGGATGCGTAGATCACGCCGCGCGGGACGACCTTGGAGATGCGCGCGGTGACGCTCGGGATGTAATCCACGAAGTAGGACACCTGCGAGGAAACGCAAGGTGCGCCGGGCGCGCAGATGATGGCCGCAATCGCAGGATCTATGGGTACATTCTGCAGGAACTTGTTTTCGAAGCGGGTGAACCCTCCGGTGGCGGAGAACTCGACGGTACGGGTGAGGCGTATGGCATAGCTCGCCACGACGGTATGCATGTCGGTGCTGCTGAAGATTCCGGTGAAGGAGAAGTGGGTATAGTTGTACCCGACTCCGAGGGTACTGCGCCGGCTGATGCGGTACTGAATGTCGCCGCGCGCCGCCGCTCCGGTGTTGCCGTACAAGGCATCGGAGCGCCGGCGCACCAGGAAACCATCCCCGCCGATGTCGAAAGACAGACGCGTCGATCTTTGGATCATGAGGTCCGCCTGAGTGCTCAGGTACGCCGTGCGGTTGTCGTAAAAATCGTTGGTGGGTACATAGGTGGTGGAGGGATCGAAAGGAACGGTCTGCTGAAGAACAGGGAAGCCGAAGTTGTCCGTAAAGATACCGGCATTCTCGCGTAAAGAAAACATGACGTGACGCGAGAGTAAGTGGGTGACGCTGAGCAGGAGCAACTCGTTGCTGCCGTCGTAATAGGATTGGGAGGGGTAGTGATTAAACGCGGCGCGGAAGTCCAGGCCGACGGTGGTGTGTTTCCAGGAATGGAAGCCGCTGATGCCGGCGTTGGCTTGTATGGCCGCTCCGCTGGAATTGACGGGATTGCCGTTCGGATCGACTGAAACACCGTTGAGGCCGGTGTCGTATCCGAAGGTAATCGAGAGGTAGGGGCGGAAGTCGATCTGGTTGGGCGCCATCGCGACAGGGGCCTGTCCGCGGGTAAGCACCGCCGGACCTCCGTATTGCGCGAACACGGGTGCGAGGCTGGCGAAAGCGACGGCTATCCTTTGAAAAAGGCGCACCTTCCGAGTCTGACGCGAGCTTTGGAGGTGTGTCAAGTTATCGCGGGACCAGGCGGGATATCTCTCACCATTAGTTTTGCGTGTGGCTGACGCGCGTTTCCCCCCAGAGCTTGCGGGCCGGAACAAACACGATGCAGACCGCACATAGCGCCGCAATCATGAGGACGATGAAAGTTCGCGCGGGAGAAGTAAGCCGTTTCAGCGGCCAGCCGTCGGCAACCAAGGGGTCCAATAGTCCCAGCCCGTAACCTGCCGCTTGCGCTCCGCCGGCCCAGTAATTCCACGGCTCGGCCATGAACAGAGTCGCGCCAGCCGCGGCGATCAAGGCCCAGGGCATGATGAGCCGCGCCAGCTTGTGTGAGACAAAGTGGATCCACATACGATTGTGCGGCCCGAGCAGCGCGGGGTACTGGCCGATCACCTGGCAGACGCCGGCCTGCGTGCGGACCTTGCGGCGGAATTCGCTGGATAGCTGGGTGGGGTAGTCGAACGCGCGAGCCGATTCGTCGAGGATCACGCGGTAGCCCGCGAAGAAGGCGCCGATCGGAAGGTACATATCGTCAACCAGCGAGTCCTCGGGAATCGCGCGCGCCAGGCTGCGGCGCATGGCGTAGATGCAACCGGTGGCGCCGGGAATCGAATCCAGCCGGCTCAGGTTTTTGCGAATGAACTTCTCATACTTCCAGTACATCCCCACGCTGGCCTCTTCCTGGTCGGTGCCGGTGGCGATCATCAATTCACCGCTGGCGACGCCGACCTGCGGATCGGCGAAGCAATCCACGAGGTTGGCAAGGCTGTCGGGGTGAAGCGCCTGGCGAACATCGGTAAAGAACAGAATCTCGCCGGTGGCCTGGCTGATGGCGGCATTCAATGCGGCGGCTTTGCCGCCGCGGGAAAGAGGCAGCAGCCGGAGCGTGGCGCGGCCGGGAAAATGGTCGACGAAGTCGCGCGTGCCATCCGTGGAGCCATCGTCCACCACCAGAATTTCGATCAGCTCCGGCGGATATTTCAAGGCGGCGATGGACTGCAGCTTCGGCCCGATCCAGTGGGCTCCGTTGTGAACCGGGAGAATGATGGACACGGTGGTACGCAGCGGCCCTTTGTGGATCTTGCGGCCGTGAAGGCGCGCCAGCAATCCAAGCATCAGGGGATAGCAGGCAATGGTATACAGGCAGAACGCGACGGAAAGCAGAAACACCACAGCCGCGATGCTTGCCATCATTGCCGGGAGGTGAAAGAGGCGCCGGGCACGCGCCCCCCGCCATGTGCGAGGTTCCGGGCGCGGTCATGAAAGGATGCCGTCACCGGCGCGGTACAAGGCGATGTAGCGCTCACCTGAGCCCGCCCCCGCATGAGGTAGAGAATGGCCGCCTGACCAAAACGTATCCCTCGGCAAAAACCGCCCGCAAAAATCCGACGGATTGCCCTTCATTATAGCTCCGGGGAGCGCGGCGTCCGGGAGTAGTGAAGCACGCGAAGGATCCCGAGTTCAAGAACTTGGATCAGACGTGCGCGACAGGACGCTCCCTTACGGCCGCGGCTGTGATCGGCGGCTCTGATCGCGGCGCCCGGATGTTGCGAATCACTTGAAGCCGCCGGCGGTTATTCCTTTCGCGCTCGGGTTGTTATCCAGACGCTGCCAGCCGGGACAGCTCGAGCTGCCGGCGCACGGCGGGCCGGTGTAGTGCCAGATGGACCCGTCATTGTGGAACTGATAGATGTGGGTGCCGCTGGAGGCGATGGCGACGGCCGCGCGGTTGTTGTCGAGCATCTGCCAGCCAGGGCAGGAGGAAGCGCTGCTGCACGGCGTGCCGGTGTAGAGCCAGATGGAGCCGTCGTTGTGGAGCTGCACCAACTCCTTGCCGCCCGCTGCGATCGCCGTGGCCGCGCGGTTGTTGTCGAGCATCTGCCAGCCGGGGCAGGAGGACGGGCTGGCGCACGGGGTGCCGGTGTGACGCCAGATGGAGCCATCGTTGTGGAGCTGGTACACATCGTTGCCGCCGGCTGCGATGGCGGTGGCGGCGCGGTTGTTGTCGAGCATGATCCAGCCGGGGCAGGAGGACCCGCTGGCGCACGGGGTGCCGTTGTGGCGCCAGATGGAGCCATCGTTATGCAACTGGTACAACTGGGTGCCGCCGGCCGCGATGGCGGTTGCCGCGCGATTGTTGTCGAGCATGATCCAACCGGGGCAGGAGGTGCCGCTGCTGCACGGGGTACCGTTGTGGCGCCAGATGGAGCCATCGTTGTGCAACTGATAGACCTGCGAGCCGCCGGAGGCGATGGCGGTGGCGGCGCGGTTGTTATCGATCATGAACCAGCCGGGGCAGGACGAGCCGCTGCTGCACGGGGTACCGTTGTGGCGCCAGATGGAGCCGTCGTTGTGCAGTTGATAGAACTGGCCACCGGAAGCCGCGGCGGCGACGGTGGCGCGGTTGTTATCGAGCATCGCCCAGCCGGGGCAGAAATCGCCATCGCAGGGGGTTCCGGTGTAGCGCCAGAGGGAGCCGTCGTTGTGCAACTGGTAGACCGGGTCGGTGTGCAATTGATAAACGTTGTTGGCCGCGGCGACCAAGCCGGTGAGCGGATTGTTGTCGAGCATCTGCCAGCCGGGGCAGGAGGAACCGCTGCAGGCCGTGCCGGTATAGCGCCAGATCATGCCGTCGTTATGGGATTCGTACAACTGATCGCCCGCGGCGGCGATGGCGACCGCTTTGATGTTGTTGTCGAGCATCTGCCAGCCAGGGCAGGAAGTGCCGCTGCAGGGCGTGCCGGTATAGCGCCAGATGGTTCCGTCCACGTGGAGCTGGTACAACTGGTTGCCGGCCGCGATGGCAACCGCGGCGACGTTGTTGTCGAGCTTCTGCCATCCGGGGCAGGATGTGCCGCTGCACGCGGTACCTGTATAGCGCCAGATCGAGCCATCGTTGTGCAACTGGTAGAGCTGGCCGCCGCCGGCGGCGATAGCAACAGCGGCGGTGTTGTCATCGAGCATCTGCCAGCCGGGGCAGGACGTGCCGCTGCACGCCGTGCCGGTGTAGCGCCAGATCTTGCCGGTGTTGTGCATTTGGTAGAGTTGACCGCCATCGGCGGCGATGGCGACGGTAGCGGTGTTATCATCGAGCATCTGCCAGCCGGGGCAGGACGTGCCGCTGCACGCCGTGCCGGTGTAGCGCCAGATCTTGCCGGTGTTGTGGAGCTCGTAGAGCTGGGAGCTATCGGCGGCGATGGCGACGGCGGCGGTGTTATCGTCGAGCATCTGCCAGCCCGGGCAGGAGTCGAGGGTGCAGCCCACACCGGTCGATACCCAGATCTTGCCGCTGTTGTGAAGCTGGTAGAGCTTGCCGCCACCACCGGCGATGGCCACAGTGGCCGGGTTGTTATCGAGCTGCTGCCAGCCGGGACAGCTACTGCCGCTGCAAGGCACGCCGGTATACGACCAGATGGTGGCGCCCAAACTGCCGACGAACAGGTTGCTGGAGAAGACGCTTAAGCCGCCGACGGGCGGCACACCGGACGGCGACGTGGCGGAGGTCCAGGCAGCGAGCACCCAGTTTCCGGAGCAGGCGATGCCGTTGTAATCGCCGTATTTCGGGCAGCCGCCGCCGGTAGAGCAGGTTTCGCCGGTTGGGCATTTGGTGGAGGAGAAATCGCAGCGGGTCCGGCTGCCGCCGCCCGAGGAGTTGAGGCAGAAGCCGGCGAGCTCGGGCTGCACGGTGCAGGATTCCGAATCGGTGGTGGCGCGCGGAGAGCAGGGCCAGCCGGACGCGCACTGCGGATCGGGAGTGCCGGAGAGGTCGAAAATAGAGCCGGAAGCCTTGCCGTTCCCGGAGGCTACGAAGTACTCGGTGCGATCGTTGGTAGCTCCGGAAGCCTTTGCGGCGCTGCGATCGTACCAGCCGATCCAGGCGCGGCCGAGAGTGCTGCACGACCAGGGCATGAAACGCCGGACCCCGGTGGTGGAGGTGATGGTGTGATGGTTGGGGAAGGTTGCGCCGCTGTCGGTGGATTCGGCGGTGACGATGCGCTCTCCGCCGGCTCCATCGGTTTCGGCCCAGGAAACGAAGACGTGAGCCGCGTTGCCGGGATCGAGCGCAACGGTCGGGCTGGTCAAGGTGTTGCCGTTGTTGCAGCGGTCGAGCCCGGATACCGGGCAGGCGACGGCGCCGCTAACCGTGGCCACAGTTACCGGAAACCCCGTGGCCGCGGTCAGGCCGCTGGAGCACGAGCTGAAACGGTTCAGCAACACGTTGCTGCCGCTGAGCGTAACCACGTAGACATTGCCGTCTTTAGCCACGGCGGGGCGCGGGAAATCGCCCGAGCCGGGAATCGCGGTGGTAGCGGTCCAGGTGGCGCCGTTATCCTGGGAACAGACGATCGAAGCGGCGACAAATCCGCTCCCCAAGCTGCCGCAACCGGTAGCCGGCCCTGAAGGAGTGAACTGCCGCCAGACGGCGTAGACCTGGTCCTTGCCGCCGCTTGCGTTGACGCTATCGGCGGCGATGTGCTCCTGATCGGGGAAGCAAACGGGCGGTCCCGTAGTGGGGCATTGTGCGCTGTAGCCTTGCAGGGTGAAGTTCGCGCCGCCATCAGTCGAGCGGCTTTCGGCATTGGTGCAACCACTGACGCCAAGCTGGGCTTTTGTGCCACTGGGAAACGCGATCACCGAGAGGTAGAAGTTGCCGGACGCGCCGCGGGCAAGCGAGGGGTCGTTGAGTCCAAAGACGCCGGCGTTGCCCGCCGAGAAGCTGCCGCCTTGATTTGTGGAATAGCGCAGGGCCGAATTGCTGGCGACGATGATGTTCTTAGCGTCGGCGCTGCCGATGATCTCCAACTCGCCGACGCCGGTTTCGATGGCCACGGTTCCCACGCGGCTGGGAGAGGGAAAGCCGACGGCCGAGCGAGTCAAAACGCTGGCGGCGCCCGGGAGAGCGGCCTCAGCGTTGGGCCTGGCTGCGCCACCGGGTCTGGCCGGCATATTCTGCTGCATCATGCGGATGGACTTTTGCACATCCGCCTTGTTGCCCTGGGTGGCAAAGGCGCTGTTCGCGGCGAGGGTTTCGGCTTGCTGGAGCGTTCCGGGCGGGGCTTCGGGCGAGAGGGTGATATCGAAGTGAAGGACGGTGGCGCCGGCGGCGACGGCCACGATCGCCCGCTGTACCTGAGGGGCATTCACGGGCTCCTGCGCCTCGCGCTGCTGTGGCGCGCCGCGCGTGGGGAGGTTCTCGACGAACTCGATTTGCACGGCCGGCCAACTGCCGATCTCCAGAAAGGTGACGGTTCCGGTCCGCGACCTGGCGATGTCCTGAAGCCGCTGGAGGGCGTCGTCATGGCTGAGCCGCGGCTCGGTGGTGATGAAGACTCGCGCGATCGGGTACTCGACGTTTTGGGCTTGAGCCGTAGGTTGCGCCCTCACCGCCGCCGTTCTGGTGAGGACGAGCTCATGGGCGTTCCGGAACACGGCGCCAGACGGTTTCCAGGGAGCGCCATAGCGAACCGTGATTTGGGGGGAAATCGTCAGGGCGCGGACTTCCGCTGGGGGTGGCTGGGGCGGCTGTGCCTCAAGCGAAAGGGCAGCCGAAAGGGCCACAAGAGCCGACCGTAGCAGGATCATAAAACCTCGCAGTCTCAAATTACCGGGCCGGGCCTGTAATGCACAGCCAGTATACACACCCCGGAGCCGACCCCGGACTAGGGGTCCCAACAAAGGGAGCCGTCCACACTCCCATGCCCGTGGAGAAGATCTCGAGTGCCGCGCTCCTGGGCGCGGGGTCAGCCGCGCTATTTGTAGCTGAAGTTGCCCGCGGAGCCCTGCTGGAGGATCGCGCCCCGGCCGCGGCGAGGCCGCACGACCCTCGCAAACCCGGCTGTCGATTGCGAAATAATACGAGGAGGCATGCCCCAACCCGACATTCGTAACACGATCGATACGCTGATCGAGGCCGGCGACGCGCCGGGCGCCGCACGCGCTCTGGCGGAAGCGTGGGAAGCCCAACCCTCCGCTGCGTTCGCCGGATTCGTGGCTTCGCGGTTCGATCGATTGCGGCCGCATCTCGCACTGGTTCCGTACCGCTGGGCTATCGTGCGCTCGTTTACGGTCGAACCCGTGCTGCCGATCTTCAAAGCCAACGCGTACACGCAGGGAATCGCGCTGGAACTCCACGCCGGCGAGTTCAACGCGTACGCCCAGGAGATTCTCGATCCGGAGAGCTCGCTCTACCGTTTTCGGCCGGATGCGGTAGTGCTGGCGGTGCAGACGCGCGATGCCGGCGACGTCTCGACCCTGCTGGGGCGCTTCGCCGACTGGATTGCCGCGTTCCGGCGGCACAGCTCCGCCGCACTGATTGTGCACTCGCTCGAGGTGCCGGAGCCGGGTTCCGGCGTTCTCGACGCCCAGCGGGAAGACGGCGAAGCCGAAGCGGTGCGGGCCATCAATCGCGGCCTGGTGTCGCTGGCGCGGCAGTACCACGGAGTGTACATCCTGGAGTACGATGCCCTGGTGGCGCGCCATGGCCGGGCGGGCTGGGGCGACGAGCGAAAATGGCTCACCGTTCGGCTGCCGATTGCATCGGCCCATCTGACGCACCTTGCCGCCGAATGGATGCGATTTCTTCATCCGCTCACCGGGAAGCTGGCCAAGTGCATCGCGGTGGACCTGGATAACACTCTGTGGGGCGGAGTCATCGGCGAAGACGGCATGACGGGCATCAAGCTGAGCCAGGAGTTTCCGGGCGCGGCGTTCCAGGCAGTGCAGCGCGCCCTGCTCGATTTCGCGAAGCGCGGCATTCTGCTGGCCGTGGCCAGCAAGAACAACCTGGCCGACGCGATGGAGGCGCTGACGTCGCATCCGGGGATGCTGCTCAAGCCCCGCGATTTCGCGGCGATGCGCATCAACTGGAACGACAAGGCGCAGAGCCTGCGGGAGATCGCCGCGGAACTGAACATCGGCCTGGACAGCATCGCGTTTGTGGACGACAACCCGGTGGAGCGGCGGCACGTCCGCGAGCAGGCTCCCGACGCCATCGTGGTCGAGCTGCCCGAAGACCCGATGCGCATCGCCCGGTGCCTGCGAGACTGCCCCTATTTCGAACGGCTGACGCTGAGCGACGAGGATCGCAAGCGCGGCGAATACTACGCCACGCAACGCCAGCGGGCCGAGCTGGAATCGAGCGTCGCGTCGAAGGAAGACTTCTACCGCTCGCTGGAGCAGGTGGTGGAGATCGCGCGAGTGACGCCCGCGACGCTCGAACGAGTGGCCCAGCTCACGCAGAAGACCAACCAGTTCAATCTCACCACGCGCCGCTATACCGAGCAGCAGATCAGCGAAATGGCCGCCTGCCCGGGCTGGCGCGTGTGGAGCCTGCGGGTGACGGACCGCTATGCCGACAATGGGCTGGTCGGGGTCGCGATCACGCATCTCGATGGCGGGGTCTGCGAGATCGACACGTTCCTGATGAGCTGCCGTGTGATCGGGCGGACGGTGGAAACGGCGCTGCTGGCCCGGATCGCGGACGACGCGCGATCCAGCGGCGCCGGCCGGCTGCAAGGCTGGTTTCTGCCGACGAAGAAGAACGCGCCCGCGCAGGATTTCTACCGTGAGCACGGATTCGTTGAAGCGGAGCGCACGGCAGAAGGCACGCTGTTCGCATTCGATCTGAGGCAAGGCACGATCCCGACGCCGGAGTGGATTCGAGTCGCCTAGCGTCAGTGCGTCATGGCGTAGATCACGTAGTTGACGCCGATGCGAACGCCGAGCGCGGCGTAGTGCGCCGGGTAGTGCGGGGCGTCCGCCCACTCCCAGGAATCGCCGATGTCGGACTGGAAGGTGATGGCGACCATGAGGCGTCCGCGGTCGTCGAAAATGCCGCGCCACTTGTCGGGACAGCCCTCGCACTTCCAACTGGTGCCGCGCATGACGCTCCCGTTGCTGGCGACCTGGTAGCGGTTGGCCAGGTCGTAGACCGAATGGAAGATGGCGCTGTCGCCGGGCAAGTCGACTACCTGCCGCTCGGGGAAGACCTTCTTCATGCTGGCCATGAAGACGTCCCACTCGTAGGGTCCCCAGAAGTCGTCGCACATGAAGAAGCCGCCGCGGAGCAGGTATTCGCGGAGCGCTTTCGCCTGCGAGTCGGTCAGCTCCCAGTGGCCGGTCTGGACGGCGTACAGCCAGGGCCAGTCGAACTCGCCGCCGTCATCGAGGTTGACGGGCTGCTCGACAGACCGAACGTGAATTCGCGTGAGGCGCCGGACCGCCTGAACGAAATGGCGGTCGGCGCGCGGATAGTCCTGGGTCCAGATGGAGTAGCCCCGGGTCCAATCTCCGCCCCCGCGAAAACCGAATCCGAAGCCACGGCCGTACCGCCCGCCTGGGGCGTTGGGGTACATCAGACGCGCGAACGCCCATTCGGTTTTCTCCTGCCAGTCGGCGGGCAGAGGGATGTCGCCGACACGGTACTCCACGCCGGGATACTCGCGGAAGGGAAGCTGGGCGTAGAGGGCGGCGAGCATGGTCGCGGCGATCGGAATCCAGGAGGCCTTGCGCAAACTCATACCGCTGGCTGCCTCTCGTGAGGATATCATTGGCGTGGGGCGGGGCGGATGAGAAAGGACCGACGTCTCCTGACGCGGCTGGTTACCTGGGCAGCACCAGCACCGACGATTGCTGTTTGACAGCGGTAATGGACGACACTTTTCCGTCTTTCACTTCAATCCGCGTGTTGCCCTCTTTGCCAGAATAGGTGAGCCGCTTGATGCCGTCCTCGCCGGCAGTCTGCAGCGATGCGGGCCCGAAGCGCTCGATCAGCGCCTCGTAGGCGATTCCGACCTCGGCCTTTTTGATGTCTTCGTAGAGCTTCGGTGGCGCGGATGGTGGTGCGGGAGCCCCGCCGGTCACTGAAATCGTTTCTACCGAGGACTTCGTCGAGTTGAGAGTTTTGTCGAGGCCGCCAAGCGCCCCGGCAATGCTCTTGCCCAGGTCTTTTGCCGGCGCGGTCATGGTTGCCGCCTTCCCGGCGCCGAGTCCGGCTTCGACCACAGCTTGGGCGTGCAGCGCGGCCAGGGACAGTGAGGAGAAGAGAACCAGGAGCTTCATGAGGCGACCTCCGTTTTGAGTGTGACAGCGTCATGTACTGCCGGGAAAGCTGTCGAAAGTTATCAGTCGGGAGGCGCGCCTGCGGCGCGGGGCAGGCCGGGAGGCCTACCCTACTAACGCGAGAATCACCTCGATGGCTTCCACCGCATCGGCACACACCCAGTCGGCCGTGCAGGTCTCCCCGGAGCCGTAGCCGGTTCTCACCAGGATGGTGCGGGTGCCGGCGCGCCGCCCGCACTCGACGTCGGCCTCGCGGTCGCCGACGAAGAACGAGGCTGCCAGGTCGATGCCGTGCTCGGCGGCTGCGCGCAAGACCATTCCGGGCTCGGGCTTGCGGCAGGACGAAGGAGTACCCGGCGCGTCAGGGCAGTAATACGAATCGTCCACCAGCCCGGGGCCGATCTGCCGCAGGAATTCCGCCTGCACCGCGCGATACTGCTCGCCGGTGATGATGCCGCGGCCGATGCCGCTCTGGTTGGAGATCACGAAGACGCCGAAGCCTGCACGCTTCAGCCGGCGCAATGCCTCGGCCACGCCTGGATAGACGCGCACTTTCGCGGGATCGCCGCAGTAGTGAGCCTCTTCCATGAGGGTGCCGTCGCGATCGAAGAATACCGCCCGCATGTCAGGCGAAACTCGCTTCCAGCTCCGCGGGAGTGACGGTGGCGGTGCCCAGCTTGCCCACCGCGATTCCGCTGGCGCGATTGGCCAGCTCGGCTGCCTGCCGAGGGAGGGCGCCGGCGATCAATCCGAGGGTGAGCACGGCGATCGCGGTATCGCCTGCGCCGGAAACATCGAACACTTCTTTGGCGCGGGTAGGGATGTGGTAAGGTTCCTGGCGGCTCGCAAAGAGCATCATTCCCTGTTCGCCCAGCGTCACCAGCAGGCAACCCGGCTCCCAGGCTGCCAACAGACGCTCCGCAGCGGCCAACAGAGCCCGGTCTGACATGGGCGGGTCCACGGGTGCTTCGAGCCTCATGCCGGCGGCGGTGAAGGCTTCCAGGCGGTTCGGCTTGATCGCGGTCGCCCCTTTCCAGATGAGCGAAGTGTGCGGGTGCGGATCCACGGCCAGCACCTTACCGCGATCGGCCGCCACGCGGCAGATGTGATCGGCGATCGGCTGATCCAGCAGCCCCTTGCCGTAGTCCGCGACCACGATTCCGTCCGCCTGATCGACACCCGCGTCGATGAGCGCGATGGTACGTTGCTTCTGTTCGGCCGTCATCTGCGGGGGCCGCTCACGGTCGACCCGGACCACCTGCTGATTGCGGGCGATGATGCGCGTTTTGACGGTGGTGGGCGCCGCGGCGATGTGCTGCACGCCACCGGTCTCGATGCCGGCCTCGGCCAGCAGGCGGCACAGGCGCTCGCCGCTTGCGTCCTCGCCGAGCACGCCGACGAGCGCGGTCTTCGCGCCCAAATCCCGGAGATTGCGCGCGACATTCGCGGCACCGCCGGGGTAGTAGGATTCGCCGGTGACGTTGACCACCGGTACGGGGGCTTCCGGCGAGATGCGCGACACCTTGCCCCAGATGAACTCGTCGAGCATCAGGTCGCCGATCACCAGCACGCGCGCGCCGGCAAAGCGCGCGATCCAGCCGGCCTCAGTTGGCATCCTGTGCGGTCTCGCTGTCCCGCACGGCCGGGGCCGGATGGGATTCTCCGGCGGGCTTGCGGGCTACCAGCAGCAGGGACAGTCCCGGCCAGGGCATCACGAAATCCAGCCGGCGCCAGAACCAGACGCTCTTGTCGAAGATCTTCAATACCAGCTTGCTGATGCTTCGCGTGTGCAGCACTTTGCTGTAGGCCCACCACGAAACGAGCGACACCTTGTTGAAGCTCTCCTGGCGGGTAATCTGGAATCCGCGCGATTCCAACAGGGCCCGCGCTGCCTGCGCCGAGTAGCGCCGTTTGTGTCCCAGGCTTCGGTCCAGGGTTCCGTAAAGGGACGGGATGTTCGGCACCAACATCACCAGCACACCACCCGGCTTGAGGGTAGCGGCGAGGCGCTCCAGCACGGCGGCAGGATCTTCCAGGTGCTCCATCACGTTCAGGCAGAGCACCGTGTCGAAACAGAGCTCCAGGCCGGCCAGGTCGGCAGGCGCCTCCGGATCGAGCTTCTGCACGGTCACGTTCGGGGTGCGCAGAAACCGGTTACGCAGCGCGTGCAGATGCAGGGGGTCCAATTCCGCGGCGACGTAGAGCATGCGGCGCGCCATCAGGCGGCCGGTCAGGTTTCCGATGCCGGCGCCGATTTCGAGCACCTCGTCGCCGACGTGCGGCCGCACCCTGCGGGCCACCCAGCTCAGATACTGCGGGGTGCCGGTGAGATTGTTGAGCACGCCGCGGCCGTACGGGGCCGCGTACAGATCGTCGATCAGCCAGAACTTGAACACCACCGCGAGCGCCTTCAGCCCGTCCTTCCAGCCGATCTTTTTGCCTTCTTCGTAGGTGCGGCCGTGGTAGCTGATGGGCACTTCATAAATACGGAACTTGCGCTTGGCGCTCTTCATCGCGATTTCCGGCTCGAAGCCGAAGCGGTCGCTGCGGATGGGGATGCTTTTGAGCAGGTCGGTGCGGAAGACCTTATAGCACGTCTCCATGTCGGTCAGGTTCAGGTTGGCAAACATGTTGGAGACGAGAGTCAGCCCCTTGTTGATCATGGAGTGCCAGAAGGGAAGCACGCGGGTCTGATCTCCGGAGAGATATCGCGAGCCGAAGACGGCGTCCGCGTGACCGTCGAGCAAGGGCCGCATGAGGCGCGGGTATTCGGAAGGATCGTATTCGAGATCGGCGTCCTGGATCAGGGCGAAATCGCCGGCCGCGAGTTCAATCGCGGTGCGCACCGCCGCGCCTTTGCCGCGATTCTTGGGATGGCGGTGGAGGCGGATCTGCGGAAACGCCGCCGCCAGCCGCTGCAGAATGGCATAGGTGCCGTCGGTGGAGCAATCGTCCACGATGATCAGCTCCCGCTCCATGTTTTCCGGCAGGGGCGCCGTCAACACCAGCGAGATACACCGTTCCACAACGGTCCGCTCGTTGTAGACGGGCATCAGGATCGACAGCTTCATGAAGAAATCAGGATACCAAAGTGTGGCGAATTACCGCGTCGGTGAACTGGTTCGTCGATGCGCTCCCACCGACGTCGCCGGTCAGGTGATCGCGCTCTGCGTAGGTCTGGTGGATCGCGTTCTGGAGGCGCGCCGCGGCTTCTCTTTCGCCGATGTGGGCCAACATGAGGACAGCCGACTGCATCAGAGCGGTGGGGTTGGCCAAGCTCTTCCCGGCGATATCGGGCGCGGTGCCGTGGACCGCCTCGAAGATCGCGTGATGGTCGCCGATATTGGCCCCGGGCACGATCCCGAGTCCGCCCACGAGGCCGGCGGCCAGGTCGCTGATGATGTCGCCGTAGAGATTCGGCAGCACCAGCAGGTCGAAGGTCTCGGGGCGCATGACCAGTTGCATGCAGGCGTTGTCCACGATCAGCTCGGTGTACTGCACCTCCGGGTAGTGCGAGGCCACCTCGCGGCAGCACTTGAGGAACAGGCCATCGCTCATCTTCATGATGTTGGCTTTGTGGATCGCGGTCACCTTCTTGCGACCGTCGCGGCGCGCGTACTCGAAGGCGGCGCGCGCGATCTTCATGGATGCGTGCTGGGTAATGATCTTGAGGCTCTCGACGACACCCGGAATCACCTCGTGCTCGAGGCCGGAATAGAGGTCTTCGGTATTTTCCCGGAAGATGGCGAGGTCGAGCGGCAGGTCATGGAAGCGTGTCTTCAGGCCGGGCAGCATCCGCACCGGACGGAAATTCGTGTAGAGCCCCAGCTTCTTGCGCAGGGCGACGTTGATGCTCTGGTGTCCGCCGCCGATGGGCGTGGCGGTCGGCCCCTTGAGGCCGACCTTGGTCACCTCCAGCGAGGCGAACACATCGTCCGGGATCAACTGACCCTGCTGCGCCAGAGCCCGCGCGCCTGCTTCGACCCGCTCCCATTCGATCACGACGCCGGTCGCCTCCACGGCGCGCACGGTGGCTTCGGCGACTTCCGGTCCAATCCCGTCGCCAGGGATGAGTGTGATCAGGTGAGCCATCGTAGCTATTATAAGAATGTAGGACTCATGATCCCCGATTGGGCGGCGGAACGGCGCGAGATGGTGGACACCCAACTACGCCGGCGCGGCATTCGCGATGCGAGTGTGCTGGCCGCCATGCTGGAAATTCCGCGCGAAGAATTCGTCCCGACGGAATCGCGCGTCCTCGCCTACCGCGACGAACCGGTTCAGATCGGGTTCGGACAGACGATTTCCCAGCCGTATATGACCGCGCTCATGGCCGAGGAGCTTGGGTTGGAAGGCCGGGAGACCGTTCTGGAGGTGGGCGCGGGCTGCGGGTACGCCGCCGCGGTGCTGGGGGCGCTGGCCGCCCGAGTGGTCACGGTGGAGATCGTTCCCCAGCTTGTGCGGCAGGCGCGCGGAAATCTCCGCCGCACGCACCGCGACCGGAACGTGCAGGTGGTGGAGGGCGATGGCAGTTGGGGATACGAGCCCCACGCGCCATACGACGCAATTTCGGTGGCCGCGGGCGCGCCGGACATCCCTCCGTCTCTGCTCGATCAGTTGTGCGACCCGGGAATCCTGGTGATTCCGGTGGGCGCGCTGCTCGACCAGGAGCTGCGCGTCGTCACCAAACGGAAGGGGCAGATCCATGCCCGGGTTTCAACCGCGTGCCGGTTCGTCCCGCTGCGCGGCAGCGAAGGCTGGCGCTGAATGCGGCTGCGCACGGCCAAGGACCGGCTCAAGATCGAGCACAGCATCATCGACGGCGTGCGTGGGATTCTGGAGGAACTGCTGGCCGCGAATGCCGCGATTCGCAGCGTGATCCCGGGCGTGATCCGTCCGGTTCGCGACGCCCGCGGGCCGGTCAAGATCCGGGTCACGGTGCCGACGCAGAACGGCTGGAAGGCGATCGCGCTGAGCGCCGGCGCGCGCCAGGAGCTTTTCATCAGCACCCCTCTGAAGAAGGAAGAGCTCGAAGCGGCGCTCGCGAAGGCCGGCGCTCTGTTGGATTAGCAGTGCCCGACGTGCAAAGCGACGATCCCGCCGGTCATGGTTTCAAACTCCACGCCGTTGAAGCCGGCGGCCCGCATTTCGGCCGCGAGGTCTTTGGCCGATGGGAACTTGCGCACGGATTCCGGCAGGTACTCGTAGGCGTGGCGTGCGCCGGTGATGGCTTCGCCGATCCGTGGCAGAATGCGCCGCGAGTAGAAGTTGTAGACGGCCGCGAACGCCGGATTCGACGGCTGCGAGAACTCGAGGATTGCGGCCGCACCACCCGGACGGAGCACGCGGCGCATCTCCGCCAGCCCGGCTTGATAGTTTGCCAGGTTGCGAAATCCGAACGCCACCGTGATCAGATCGAGTGACGCATCGCGCAGGGGGAGATGCAGCGCATCCGCCTCGAAGACCGAGACGGGGGCGCCTTTTTTCGCGATTTTACGGTTCGCCACGCGCAGCATGGGGTGCGAGAAATCGCTTCCCAGCACGGCGTGATGGCCCGCCAGGGCCAATGCGAGATCGCCGGTCCCGCAGCAGATATCGAGCACGCGCGCATCGGCGCGGTCCAGAATCGGACGCACGCGGCGCACGGTTCGCGCGCGCCAGGCGCGGTCGACATTCGCCGAGAGCAGGTGGTTCGCCAGGTCATAGCGGCGGGCGATGCCATCGAACATGCCGCGCACCCACCGGGCGGCTTCCTGTTCGTTGCGCGCGCCCTCCGGCGTGGTGCCGCTCATGACAAAGCGGAACGGATCGCGGCCATTACGGCCTTTTCCTCGACCCCGGAGACGACCGTGACTTCGCCGATGCGCACCGGCAGCACGAAGTGCACTTTGCCCTGCACGGTCTTTTTGTCGTGTACGAGGCGGGCCTCGAGGTTCTCGGCGGGAATGCCGGTCACCGGCGGAATGGGTCCGTAGTCGGCGATGAGATTGAGCATTTCCACACTGTCTTCGGCGGAGACGTGGCCGGTCATCTCACCAAGGTAGATGGCAGCGCGCATGCCCCACGCCACTGCCTCGCCGTGCAGGAAGCGCCGGTACCCGGTTTCGGCCTCCAGCGCATGTCCGAACGTGTGGCCGAAGTTCAGGATGCGGCGCAGGTCGCCCTCGCGCTCGTCGCTGGAGACCACCTCGGCCTTCATGCGCACGCTCTCGGCGACGATATGGTCCACCGCGGAGGGTGCGCGGTCGAGCACTTCGCTGCGATGCTTGCGCAGATAACGGAAGAGAGCCGGCTCGCGGATGATTCCGGCCTTGATGATTTCGTAGAGGCCGGCGCGGAATTCGCGCTCCGGGAGGCTCTCCAGCACGGCCGGATCGGTGAGGACGACCAGCGGCTGATGGAAGCTGCCGATGAGATTCTTCCCGCTGGCCAGGTTCACGCCGGTTTTCCCGCCGATGGCGGCATCCACCTGTGCGAGCAACGTGGTCGGAATCTGAATGACGGGAATGCCGCGCATAAAGATCGCGGCCGCGAAGCCGGCCATATCGTTCACGATGCCACCGCCGAAGGCGATCACCATGCTGGAGCGGTCGCCGCCGAGCTGCACCATGTCTTCGGCCAGCCGCTCCAGGGGCGCCAGGCGCTTCTGATCCTCGCCGCCGGGAAGATAGAGCACCTCATGGTTTACGCCCGCCAGCCCGGCTTCGAGCGCTCCGCCGGCATGGCGCCAGACATCTTCCGTGGTGACCACGAATACTTTGCCCGTCTTGGGCGGAATGTGCCGCGCCAAGTGGCCGATGGCGCCGCGCTCCACGATCGCGGAATAGCACCGCTGGGGTGTCTCCACGCGGTAGGAAGGCATAAGTTTCTTGTACCACGCAGTCGGCGCGGCGGGTTTGGGACAAGCCCTTGCTATGCTGACAGTATCCGATGAATCCCGACTTCCTCGTCATCGGCGCGGGCGTGGCGGGTTTGCGCGCGGCGATCGAACTGGCCGAAGCCGGCACCGTGCTCGTGGTGGCCAAGGACAGCCTGCGCGAGTCCTCGTCCGAATACGCCCAGGGCGGCATCGCGGTCGCCCTCAGCGACGACGATGAGGTGGCGTTGCACGAGCAGGACACGATGCGCGCGGGCGACGGCCTGTGCAACCTCGCGGCTGTGCGCACTCTGGTGGAAGAGGGCCCCGCGGCAATTCAGGAGCTGATCGAGTGGGGCGCCGAATTCGACCGCGACGGCAACCGCCTGGCGTTCACCCGCGAGGGAGCGCACAGCCGCAATCGCGTTCTGCACGCGCACGGCGACTCGACCGGCCGGGAAATCGCGCGCGCGCTGTATCACAAGGCGGCGTCGCTGGCCCACGTGACGTTCCGCAGCTTCGCCGCGATTACCGAGCTGCTTGTCTCCGAGGGAGTGTACGGGGCGGTTCTCGATGAGCCGATCCAGGCCCGCGCGGTACTCCTGGCCACCGGCGGCCTGGGGCGACTCTATCTGCATACGACGAATCCCGAGGTCGCCACCGGCGACGGTGTCGCGATGGGGTACCATGCCGGCGCGGAGATCAGCGACATCGAGTTCGTGCAGTTCCATCCGACGGCGCTGGCGCTGGAAGGCGCTCCCAACTTTCTGCTGTCGGAAGCGCTGCGCGGGGAAGGCGCCCTTCTCAAGAACGCTTCCGGAGAACGATTCACCGAAGAACTGGCGCCGCGCGATGTGGTGGCGCGAGCGATCGTGAACGAGATGCGCCGGACGGGGGCGCCTCATGTGCTTCTCGACCTTTCGCACCGGGGTGAGCAATTTGTCCGCGAACGCTTCCCGCGGATTTTCGAGACCTGCCTGCGCTACGGGATCAACCTCGGCCGGGAAGGCGCTCCGGTTGCGCCCGCGGCTCACTACGCGATGGGTGGCGTGCGAACGGATCTCGACGGCCGCACTACGCTTCCGGGCTTGTTTGCGGCCGGCGAGGTGGCGTGCACCGGCGTCCACGGCGCCAACCGGCTGGCGAGCAATTCGCTGCTGGAAGGCGTGGTCTTCGGAAAACGCGCGGGCCGCGCCATGCGTGAAGCCGGTTTCCGGCCGGCGGTGGGAAGTGCCGTGGCTTCCCGAACGCTTCCACCCCCAGACGCGGCCATTCCCCGCCTGATGTGGGAGCACTGTGGCATTGTCCGCGCCGCGGAAGGCTTACAAAAGGCGTGCGAGGAGTTCGAATCGTTGCATGCGACCGTCCCCCTGCTGATCGCACGCTGCGCCCTGGCCCGCCGCGAAAGCCGGGGCGCCCATTTCCGCGCCGACTATCCAATAAAAAGCGACCAGTACGCCAGGCATTCCATCATTCGAAAGGACGCCTGTGTCACGTTCGCTTAAGACAGCAGCACCCATCAGCGCGCTTTGGACTACACCGTCCATCCTGGCCGCGTCCATGCTGATTGCGTGGGCGGCGGAGGCCGCGCAGTTCTTCGTGGCGCAGGGTGTGGCTCTGGCCATCCTCGCCTGGCTGCAGACGCTGCCTGAGTTTGCGGTGGAGGCGGTGCTCGCCTGGAAGCAGCAAGTGCCGCTGCTGTTGGCCAATCTGACCGGCGCCCTTCGGCTGCTGACCGGCCTGGGCTGGCCCATGATCTACGCCGTCGCGGCGTACTTCCACCGCCGGAAGACCGGAAATCGCATGGGGACCATCCAGCTCAAAGACGAGCACTGCGTGGAAGTGATCGGCTTGTTCGCGGCGCTGGCGTGGGGCTTCGTGGTCTGGGCCAAAGGCTCACTCGACGTGATCGACGCGGCCGTGCTGATCGCGGTCTACTGCGTGTACCTGTGGGTACTGCGCCGGATGCCCGTGGCGGCGGAAGAAGCCATCGAAGATCTCGACTTCGTTCCGCGCACTATCGTTAAAGCGCCGCGCCGCCTGCGAATCGCCGGCATCGTGGCGCTCTTCGCGGCGGGCGGCGGGCTCATCTACTTCACCGCCGAATCGTTCCTGGCGAGCCTGCTGGCGGTCTCGGCGTCGATCGGGATACCCAACTTCGTCTTTGTACAGTGGGTGGCGCCGTTTGTGAGCGAATTTCCGGAGAAGGTTTCGGCATTCTACTGGGCGCGAACTGTCGAGCGCGCATCGATGGCGCTGATGAACATGGTCTCCAGCAACATCAATCAGTGGACCCTGCTCGCGGCCATGCTGCCGATCGTCTATTCGATGAGCCGCGGCGCCATCTCGGCGATTCCCCTGGACGATCAGCAGGAGCTCGAGCTGCTGCTGACGCTGGGCCAGTCGCTGCTTTCGGCGGTCATGCTGCTGGACATGCGGCTCAAATGGTGGGAGGCCGCGGGCCTGTTCGGCCTTTGGGCGGTGCAGTTTGCTTTCACCACAGCGGTTCACGACGTGGTGATGGCCACGTACTTCATCTGGGCGGGGGTGGAGCTGGTGCGCCGCGTGTTCATCCTGCGCAATCCGCCGGCGGTGCGGCTGTTCCGCGAGATGTGGCGCAAGCACGTGCGTTAAAATGTCGTTACACCGACAATGCGAGAGAAGATACGATCCACCACGGTGCTCTGTGTCCGCCGCGACAACAAAGTGGTCATGGCGGGCGACGGCCAGGTCACGCTCGGGCAGGAAGTGCTGAAAGCCTCCGCGCGCAAGCTGCGCCGGCTCTACAACGACAATATCATTGCCGGGTTCGCCGGCTCGACGGCGGACGCATTCGCGCTCTTCTCGCGTTTCGAATCCAAGCTGGAACAGTTCAACGGCAACCTGCCGCGCTCGGTTGTCGAGCTCGCCAAGGAGTGGCGCACCGATCGTGCGCTGCGGCACCTGGAAGCGCTCCTTCTGGTGGCTGACCAGACCAATACCTACCTGGTGAGCGGCAACGGCGACGTGATCGAGCCGGACGAAGGGGTGGTCGCGATCGGCAGCGGCGGACCGTTCGCCACCGCGGCTGCCACGGCGCTCCTGCGCAACACCAAGCTGAGCGCGCGGCAGATCGTGGAGCAGGCGATGGGTATCGCGGCCAAGATCTGCATTTACACCAACGACAACATCACGTACGAGGAACTCTAATCCATGGTGATTTACCTTCCCGGGCAGAGCGTGGATGAACAACCGCTCCTGGACGAGCTCACTCCGCGTGAAATCGTCCGCGAACTGGACAAGCACGTGGTCGGGCAGGCCGAAGCCAAGCGCGCGGTGGCCATCGCGCTGCGCAACCGGATTCGCCGCCAGAAACTGGCGCCGGAGATGGCCGAGGAGGTGATGCCCAAGAACATCCTCATGATCGGCCCGACCGGCGTGGGCAAGACCGAGCTGGCGCGGCGGCTGGCACGGCTTTCGAATTCTCCGTTTCTGAAAGTGGAGGCCAGCAAGTTCACCGAGGTCGGCTACGTGGGCCGCGACGTCGAATCGATGATCCGCGACCTGGTGGACATCGCCATCGATATGGTGCGCGAGGAGCGGTTGGACGAAGTCGCGGACCGCGCCGAGACGAATGCCGAAGAGCGCCTGCTGGATCTGCTGATGCCGCCGCAGCCGGAGCCCAGCGAGAGCGCCGAGCGCACCCGCGAAAAACTGCGCGAGCGCCTGCGCGAAGGCAAGCTCGACGAGCGCATGGTGGAAATCGACGTCAAGGACCGTCCCCAGACATTCGAGATCACCACCAGCGCCGGCATCGAAGAGATGGGCATCAATCTCAAAGACATGCTGCCCAACATCTTCGGCCAGAAAACCAGGCGCCGGAATATGCGCGTCGCCGAAGCGATGGATTACCTGGTGCAGGAGGAAGAACAGAAGCTGATCGACATGGAGCAGGTGACACGAGTCGCCCTGGAGCGCGTGGAAACCAGCGGCATCATCTTTCTGGACGAGATCGACAAGATCGCCGGCCGCGAGAGCGGGCACGGGCCGGACGTAAGCCGCGAGGGCGTACAGCGCGACATCCTGCCGATCGTGGAAGGCACGACGGTGAACACGCGCTACGGCTTCGTGCGCACGGATCACATCCTGTTTATCGCGGCGGGTGCGTTCCACGTTTCCAAGCCGAGCGACATGATCCCGGAGCTGCAAGGGCGCTTTCCGATTCGCGTCGAGCTGAAGTCGCTCTCGGTGGAAGATTTCATCCGTATTCTCAAGGAGCCGAAGAACGCCCTGGCCAAGCAGTACACGTCGCTGCTGGAGACGGAAGGCATCAAGCTGGTTTTCACCGACGATGCTCTCGAGGAGGTAGCCAAGTTCGCCGCGCGGGTCAATGAATCGAGCGAGAACATCGGGGCACGGCGGCTGCATACCATCATGGAGAAGCTGCTGGAAGAGGTGTCGTTCGAGGGGCCGGATCTCAAGAAGAAGAGCGTGAAGGTGGACGCCAATTACGTGAGAAAGCAATTGGCGGAGATCGTGAAGGATCAGGATTTGAGCCGGTATATTCTCTGAGGCCCACGGCTTACACGCGCCAGCGAACGCCCAGATCCAGCACTTTGCGCGCGTACTCGATCCCGCGCTGCATGTGGTCGCGCTGCTGAAATTCAAGCGCGGCGGAGATGGCTTCGGGGCGAGCGCCAGGGACGTCTTCGATCACCATGTGGCCTTCGTAGGGGTGGCCTTTCTTGGCCAGCGCAAGAAACCGCGCCAGGTCGCTGGCGCGCATGTCTTTCCAGCTTTCCATGAACTTGGGGTCGTAGATGGCCAGCAGGGCCGGCGGCCTGCCTGTGATCGGCTTGTTGTAGACCGTGACCGCCGGGCAGACTTCCCTGGCTTTGGCGATGATCTGCTTGAAATCGACCACGCCCTCGCCGAGGGGCACCCATTGGGCCATGATGCCGCCGCGCGATTCGTAGACCGCCGAGTCGCGCAAGTGCAGCATCACGGCGACCGGACCGAGCGTTTCGACCGTGGCGAGCGGGTCCTCCATGACGAACACGGGGTTGCCGGTGTCGAGGTAGGAGCCTACGAATTCCTTGCCCGCGCCGTCGATGACCTGCCGGGTCTGCCAGCAGTAGAGATCCTTGTGATTCTCGATGGCGATTTTGATGCCTGCGTCCATTGCCTCGGTGCGCACCCGGCGGAGGGTTTCGATGGCGGTCTCGATGGTCTTTTCGACCGGTCCCGGCGGTAGCGTGGCGCGATCGCCGGCGACACGGAATCGCAGCACTTTGGAGCCGATCGCCGAGGCATGGCGAATGCCTTCGCGCAGGCGGTTGATGGTGGCATCCATGCCGCCGGGCGTCCGCGGAAGCGCGCCGGCGTCGCCGCCATTGAGCTGCAGGCCCAGGCGCGCAGCGGTTTCTTTGAGCTGCTTCCAATGCGCGGGATCGTTGTTACCGGGATCGATGGAGTCCTGCAGAAAAACGCCGTCGAGCTTCAGCTCGGCGGCGTATTCCAGAAGGCGAAGGTCGTGCCAGCGGGTGGCACGAATGGAGTAGGTGTTATAGCCGAGCGGGAAGGCGGGCATGCAGATATGGTATCTCTCCCCGCCAAAACGGGCAGGCCGGAAGGCCTGCCCCACCCTTCTACTGCTGTTGCGGCGGGCCGCCGGGACGAGGTCCACGGCCGGGACCGCCGGGACCTTTCTTCACCGTGTAATCCGACGGCACCGTAAACAGTGAGGCATCGGGCTCGCCGCGGAGGAGGTTGGTCAGGTTCATGGTGCTGGTGCCGGTGCGCGGGTCGGTCATGGTGGTCTTTACCGGAATCTTCAGGTCGTCAGCCATCCAGGTCTCATGAACGGTCTCGATAGCGGCGGAATTGCCGATCGTTCCCGCGGGGATGGTATGCGTGACTCGCGTGCCGGTGGCAATCGCACCGTTCACGGACTGAGACGCGAGCGCTTCCCGCTTGATATTGGCAGTGGCCTGAGCGGGCTGGCGGGCGCTGCGCGGATTGTCGGACTGCTGCGGAAAATGTGCGGGATGCGAGAACGCCGTTTTGGTGGCCGGGTCCAGTTCATAGATCATTCCGGCGACTGGATCGGAGATGGAGATCCGGGTTACCGTCTTTCCGTCCGGAGTCTGGTGCGTGGACTCGCGGCGGACGCGGCCCTGGCTATCGCGGGCCACTTTGGTTTGTTCCTGGCGCTGGATCACGGTGCCATTGGCAAGCACCTGCTGGCTGGCGTGAACCTCCACGCCCGAATACGGGGCGCCAGTGACCACCCGGTCCGGAGGAGGGCCGCCCGGCCCGCGCCCGCCCGGTCCACCCGGGCCAAATCCTCGGGGGCCCTGCGGCGGTTGTGCGAGCAGGCTCGCAGCGGCTACAAGTCCAGTCATCAGCATCTTCGCATTCATGAGATGTCTCCCTGTACATGTTTCGTCCGAGGGGTGGGAATGGTTCCCGAAAAAGTGCGCTACCTGAGTCCGGCCTGGCCCCTGACACTCTCCAGCAGTTTCGACGGGTCATAGGCGGCGCCATCCTTGAACACGTACTTCACATTGCGAATGTCGCCGATGCGCGCCGCCGGATTCCCGCTGATCACCACCAGGTCGGCCTGTTTGCCGGGGGCAATCGTGCCGAACCGGCCGAGTTCGCCCAAGAAGCTCGCGCCGTTGGCGGTGGCGATCCGGATTGCTTCGACCGGCGTGAAACCGCCCTCCACGAGCAGCTCGATATTGCGCTGGTCGGCAAATCCCGCGAGGGCGCCGCCGTTGCCGGTCGGGTCGGCGCCCGCGATCAGCAATCCGCCGGCTTTAGCGAACGCATATTCGAATTCGAGCTCTTTCTTGAGTGCTGCCGCGGCGCCACCGCGAGCCGCGCGGGCGCGCGCCGCGAGATAGTTGGAGGCGGCCTCGGTTGTGACCGCATCGAGAAAGCGCTGTTCCAGCGGCGGCCGGTCGGGGTCGAACGCTTCGAAGACGGCAGGGGTCGATGTCACGGCGACATTGTGACGCACCAGGTCGGCGATCATCTCGCGGACTGGCGCCGTGTTCAGGTCCAGGCGCGCGACCTCGGCGCGAGTGTTCGGCGGGCACACATCGGGCTGCTTGCCAGGATGGAACTCGGTGTCCACCAGAAGGCCGTGTTCCAGGTTGTCGATTCCGATCGCCGCCGCTTCGCGGAAGCCGATCGAACACAAGTGCCCGGTGACCTTGATGCCATGCCGGTGCGCCGCTTCCACCGCTGCCGAGAGCTCCGCGCGCGTGATGTTCATGTACGCCTTGAACGAGGTGACGCCCTGCGCGGCCCAGTATTCCACGAGCCGGGCCGCGTCCTCGGGACCGGTGAGCTCGTGCATCTGGGGCGCGAAGGAGCCTTTGCCTTCCAGGTATGGACCGGTGACGTAGAGGCGCGGGCCGGGCATGCGCCCGTCGTCGATCATGCGCTTGACGTTGAGGTCGGTGAAGGGCTCGACGCTGCCGCCGGTGCGCGCCGTGGTGACACCTGCCGCGAGATACAGCCGGGGAAAACTGTAAGCCATCTCGGGATACATCGGGATGCCGCCGCCGACCGGGTAGAAGAGGTGTTCGTGCATCCCGACCAGGCCCGGGATGACAGTGTGAGAGGAGAGGTCGAAGACCTGTGCGCCCGCCGGCGCCGGGCCGCCTACGCTCGCGATGCGGCCGTGGTCGATGACGATCGTCTGGTCCTCGCGCGGCGGCGCGCCGGTGCCGTCGATGACGCGCACGTGCGTGAGGGCGATCACGGGGGCGTCGATGGCAATGAACGGCTTCAGGCCGGGCTGAAAACGGCTCGGCGGCTGGGCAAGGGCGGCAGCGCAGAGAAGGGCGGCAATGGCTCTCATTCGGCTGACGATGATAGCACGGGCCTCGGGGCAGTCCGGGAGCCTGCCCCACTATCGCGTGTAGATGATTTTGTTGCCGCGGAGAAGAATCCGTTGTACGGCGTGATAGGTCGAGCCGTCGGCAGCGGTTTCCTCGCTGAAGAAGGTCAGGTGCACCACGTCGTAGAGCGCCGGCTGGCCGGTCGCACGATTGACGATGTCGTAGGTCTGCGAGCGGCGGTTCATCGCCTGGGGATCCCACGTCAGACGGAACGTGCCGTTGGTGACGGTAAGGGTTCCCTGGTCCAGCACGGAGCCGGGAATCAGCGCAGCATACGCTACGCTCGACCCAGTGCTGTGCCCGGTGATGGTGGTTCCGAACTTCGGGTCGAACGTGGATTCCATGGGCAGATCGAAGCGCAGCCCCGAAGCAGCCGGCCGGTTCGACTCGATCACATAAAGGAAGCCGCCTTCGGGCGGCAGCCCCGGCATCACCGCGGCGTTTCCGTTCCAATCGCCCGAGAGATGGAACTTGTAGATGCCGGGGACATCCAGGGTCCACTTGTCGCCGGCCCAGCTTCCGGTGGCGTCGCCCGTACCGCTGGTCACAGCCCGGCGGCCATCCGGGTATTCGAGCTCGAACGTCAGATTCGTGGGGAGCACCGGATCGATCTGCACCGCCGGTCCCCACACGGTACCCGTCTCGTATGTCATGCCGGGCCGCGTGCCCACCAGGAAGACGCGGCCTGTGAGGCGATAAGGTCCCGGCAGATCTTCGGAACCGGCCGGGATCACGCGATTGTTGTTGCTGCCGGCGGGCAACAAGAATGCGCTCGAAAGGTATCCGGCGTACTGCGGCTGTTGGCCGTGGTTGCGCAGCACCACGCCGCCGATCAGGCGGTAGATGTCGCCCGATGTGTCCCCGTTCGGCGCGGCGTTGATCTGCCCGCCGAAGCTACTGTTGCTGGTTGGCCAGTAAGGCGCGCGCGTGCCGCTGTCCGCGACCAGAAAGCGGCCCATGAATCCCGGCCGCGGGGCGCCGCCATAGAAATACTGCCAGTCGGTGATGTATTCCGGGAACATGTGCGGCGAGAGCCCGTTGGAGGAATGGATGACAACATTCGTAAGGCCGATAGCCTGAATGCCCGTGTCGTAGGGGAGCGGGCGGTCCTGGTAGTCGTAACTCAGCACCGGCTCGATCTTGTTATCACCCAGACCTTCGCTGGCGATCAGCAGGACGTCGCCGGAGTTGAACGGGAAATTGATGTGTTGCAGGTACTGCACGCCGGAGGCGTCGGTGTAGCCCTCGGTCCTGGTGTCGCCGCGATCCACCAGTTTGCCGCCGCCGATGTCGACCTTTTTGCCGCGCGCCACCAGGTTTGTCGCGGGGTCATAGACCACGCCCGCATGGCGCATGGTGCTCACCCAAAGAGCGCCGTTCGAATCGGTGTACTTCGCCAGCACTTTGGCGCAGTACTCCCCGGGCAGCGTGAAATTGAGCGGCTTCAAGCCCTGGGCGGCCGTGAAGACTCCGCCGACGCTGGCCTTGCCGCCATAGGTGATGTTCACAGCGGCGGCGGGATCGGAGTAAGGGAACAATGTCGCACTTACCGTGACATCGGCGGGCAGCGGCGGATTGAACGCCATGTCGCGGCCATAGTGATTGCCGACAGGGTACGCCTGGCCCTGAAACGTCGCTGTCGCCATGGTCATCCGCTCGGCGATCCAGAAGTGGTATGTGCCGCCGCCGGGATATTGATTGCCCCAAATATCCTGCGTGTACCCGGATAGTCTGACCGTGTAGTATCCGTAAGCCGGAGGCTTCCACGCGGTGAATGCAGCCACCTTGGTGGTCGGCCACTGGCCCTTCGCGCCCGCAAATCGCGCCTTGCCCAGGTCGGTCACGCTGCCATCCGGATTGGTGATCTGAATCGAAAGCTCGCCCTGGTTGTAATCCCAGGGAATGTTGTTGCGAAGTTCGATCGTGTCGGTGGGGAACTGCGGCTCGAGCGTGTAGGCCTGCTTGATCTTGCCGGTGACGTCGTACAGGGGCAGAATCACGTCGTCGGGGATGATGAAGCGGTTGGAGAGTCCGAAGCGCGCCTGGTCCTCGTCGGCGACCACACCCTGGTAGCCGTTCGAGTTGTAGTTGGCCAGCACGGTCCACGGGACACGCGGCTGGATCGCCCCGGCATCGATATACTTGCCCGAAACGTGCGTGCCGCTCAACCGCACCGGTGGACCGTAGAGCTGCGATTCCGTGGGCACCGTCTTGAAGAATGGCCGCCGTGCGAAGGTTTCGCCGTTCAGGCTGTAGTACTTCTTGCCGGCGGTGACCCCGTAGTCGAGCCGCACGCGATAGATGCCGGGAGGCATGTCGGCGGGCAGCACCTGCTGCATGCTCATCGTGATCTGGCGCTGCCCGGGCGTGCTCGGCACCGGCAGGAGTTTCGTGGTGAACTGATCGACCGGCGTGTGGAAGGCATAACCGCCGAAGCGGTCCGTGATGGCGCCCTGAATGCCGCCCTCGATTGCGAGAGCGGTCGGGGTCAGGAGTGTGGACATCTTCTCATCGCTGCCCAGCCGGATCCATCCGTCGCTATCGAACGTGCGCTCGGCGGTCACCAGGAGGCAGACTCCATCCAGCTTCAGCCCGAGGCCAACGAGCGCGCTCAGGTGCGCCTCGGTGAGGGTGATTGTGGTGGAAACCGTCAGGGTATCACCGGGTTTCCATGCCGCCGGAGTAAACGTTGCCTGAGCGGACCAATCGCCGTAGTCCGTATGTCCGGGGGAGGACCAGGTCACCGAATCGGCCGCCAGGGCCAGCGCGGGCAAGATGAACAGGAGAGCAAGACGGGTGCGCATAATCACCTTTTCGGAT
>DATJYJ010000208.1:0-4799 GCA_035578025.1 Verrucomicrobiia bacterium | reverse complement strand
CAGGTTCCGGCGCCGGCGGCGCAGGCTCCGGCGGATGCGATCGAGGTGGTCTTCCGGCCCGAGCCGCATGTGTGGGACGGGCGCTACGCGAACGTCGGCTGGCTGCAGGAAGTTCCGCGGCCGGTGACGAACATTTCGTGGGACAACGCGGCGTTCATGAGTTACGCCACGCTGGAAAAGCTGGGACTCGAAGAGCAGAACATCCTCGAGATCACGCTGAACGGCAAGAACGTTCTGGCGCCGGTGATGGCGGTTCCGGGCCATGCGGATGGGAGCATCACGCTTCACCTGGGGCAGGGCCGCAGGACGGGCCGTGTAGGCGCCGCGGTCGGCTTTAACGCTTACCAGATCCGGCAATCGGGCTCGCCGCTGTATGCGACGGGCGCCACGGTGCAGAAGAAGTCTGGAACCTGGGGCTTCGCAGTAACCAAGAGCCACTACCAGGATCATCGCTCGGTTGCGGTAGGCGGCGACGGCAGCGGGACGCATTCGATTGAAGGCAACGAGGCGATTGACCGCGGAATTGTCCGTTGGGCGACGCTCGAGGAGTTCAAGAAGGAGCCGGAGTTCGCGCACACGGGCGATGGAAAGATCGCGCCCGAGCCTACGACGAACATGTTTCCGGCATACCGCTACGACCACAACGCGTGGGGCATGTCGGTGGACATGAATTCCTGCGTGGGCTGCAACGCCTGCGTGGTGAGCTGCTACGCGGAGAACAATATCCCGGTGGTGGGCAAGCAGCAGGTGCGGGTCGGCCGCATCATGCAATGGCTGCGCATCGACACCTACTATGAGGGCGACCTGGCGGCGCCGCGAGCACACTTCCAGCCGATGATGTGCCAGCATTGCGAGCACGCGCCGTGCGAGCAGGTGTGTCCGGTGGGCGCGACGGTGCATACACCGGAAGGCCTGAACATGATGGTCTACAACCGCTGCGTAGGCACCCGGTACTGCTCGAACAACTGCCCCTATAAGGTGCGGCGGTTTAACTTCCTGCTCTACTCCGATTACGAAACCGAAAGCCTGAAGCTGATGCGCAATCCGGATGTCTCGGTGCGCAGCCGCGGCGTGATGGAGAAGTGCAGCTACTGCGTACAGAGGATCACGGCGGCCAAGATCCAGGCGGATAAGGAAAACAGGCTGATCCGGGATGGCGAAGTCGTGACGGCATGCCAGCAGGCCTGCCCAACGGACGCGATCATCTTCGGGAATATCAACGATGGAGACAGCCGCGTGGCGAAGCTGAAGAGAGAAGAGCGGAGCTACGGCGTGCTGGAGGATATCAATACCGAGCCGCGGACGACATATATGGCCGAGGTGCTGAATATCAACGAGGAATTGTCGAAGGCGCGCGGGGAGTTTGCTTCATGAGGCCCGAGAACTGCAGGTCCCTCCGCTCCGTGCGCCGCCGGCGCACTTCGGTCGGGATGACAGGGGTAGCTGTGAGGTCGAGGCTGAGAGGTTAAGGCAATGGCAACCAAGGAACCAGAGATCAAAGATCCGATGATCGACCCCCTAACCGGGGAATACCGGGTACTTGCGCCCGGGCACAGCTTCAAGTCGGTTACCGAGAAGATTTCGCGGATCGTACTCACGCCTCACACGCCGCTCGGGTGGTTTTTCGGATTCACGCTGGCGGGTGGGTTCGCCGTTGTGTTGCTGGCGGCGGTTACGTGGCTGTTCCTTGTGGGCGTCGGCATCTGGGCCATCACGATCCCGGTGGCGTGGGGCTTTGCGATCATCAACTTCGTCTGGTGGATCGGTATCGGCCATGCCGGCACGCTGATCTCGGCGATTCTTCTGCTGTTCAAGCAACAGTGGCGTAACTCGATCAACCGCTTCGCAGAGGCGATGACGATCTTCGCCGTGGTCTGCGCCGGTATGTTCCCGCTGATCCACGTTGGACGTCCGTGGCTGGGGTACTGGCTGTTCCCGTATCCGAACTCGATGAATGTCTGGCCGCAGTTCCGGTCGCCGCTTCTCTGGGACGTCTTCGCGGTCTCGACGTACGCGACGATCTCGGTGGTGTTCTGGTACATCGGCATGGTTCCGGATCTTGGAACCCTGCGCGACCGCTCGAACTCGAAGTTCGCACAGTTCTTCTACGGAATGCTGGCGCTGGGCTGGCGCGGATCGGTCCGGCACTGGGTGCGGTATGAGACGGCTTCGCTGCTGCTGGCGGGTCTCGCGACACCTCTTGTGCTCTCAGTTCACACGGTCATCAGCTTCGACTTCGCGGTGGCGCTGGTTCCGGGCTGGCACACGACCATCTTCCCGCCGTATTTCGTCGCCGGAGCTATCTATTCAGGGTTCGCGATGGTGATCACGCTGGCGATCCCGATCCGCAAGTTCTATCACCTGGAAGACATGATCACGATCCGGCACATCGACAACATGGGCAAGGTCATGCTGGCGACGGGGCTGATTGTGGCCTACGGTTATTCGACCGAGGTCTTCATGAGCTTCTGGTACTCGGCGAGCCACTGGGAATACTTCATGATGTGGAACCGCATGTTCGGTCCCATGGGGTGGTCTTACTGGGTGTTGATCACCTGCAACATCGCGCTGCCGCAACTGCTCTGGCTCAGGAAGTTCCGCAGCAACCCATTCCTGATTTTCATCATGTCCCTGATCATCAATACGGGCATGTGGTTCGAGCGCTTCGTGATTGTCGTAACCAGCCTGTACCGCGATTACCTGCCATCGTCGTGGGGAACTTATCGCGCGACCAAGTGGGACTACGCGACCTTTGCCGGCACGCTGGGGCTGTTCACGTTTCTGTTCTTCCTGTTTGTCCGCTTCCTGCCCATGATTCCTATGTCTGAGATTCGCATGCTGCTTCCCCAGACGAAGATCCGGCCGGAAGGCAAACCACAACTCGAGGCTGGTGATTGATGGCTGAACGCGAAGGAACATACGGCCTGCTGGCTGAATTCGAAACACCGTCTCAACTGGTGCACGCGGCGGAAAATGCTTACGCGGCCGGGTACCGGCGGCTGGACTGCTACACGCCTTATCCCGTGGAGGAGGCAGCAGAGGCAATCGGATTCCATAAGAATGAAGTGCCGCTGGTGACGCTGCTCGGCGGACTGCTCGGCCTCACAGCGATGTTTCTGCTGGAGTCGTGGATTTCGATCTGGGCGTATCCGCTGAACATTGCCGGACGGCCCTACTTTTCCTGGCCGGCGTTTATCGTGCCCGCCTATGAGTGGACGATTCTGTTTGCCGGGCTCTCCGCGGCCTTCTGCATGCTGGCCCTTTGCGGCCTGCCGCAGCCGTATCATCCGCTGTTCAATTCGCCAAATTTCCGGAATGGCGCGACGAGCGACAAATTCTTCCTGTGTCTGGAATCGACCGACCCGAAGTTCGAGCTTATCGAGACGCGCACGTTTCTCGAGGGATTCGCGCCGCTTTCAGTAGTGGAGGTGGAGTATTAGAAAGACAGGGATTAGCGAAACAGGGATTAGAACTGCAGGTCCCTCGACTTCCCCTTCGCTTCGCTCAGGGTTCACTCGGGATGACAGGAGAGTTTCCCGCGGGCTGACGGTGCTTGCTGCAGGAGCGGCGCTGATGTTCGCTGCCGGCTGCCGGCAGGACATGCAGAACCAGCCGAAGATGATTCCGCAGCGCGGGAGCGAGTTTTTTGCCGATGGGCGATCGGCGCGTCCGCAGGCGCTCGGGACGGTGTCGCGCGATCAGCTGCACGGAGATGGATACTTCTACACCGGCCTGGTGGACGGCAAGGAGCAGGATGCGCTGCCTTTCCCGGCGACGATTCAGGTACTGGAGCGCGGGCAGGAGCGGTACAACATCTACTGCACGCCGTGCCACTCGCGGGTGGGCAACGGGCTGGGGATGATCGTGATGCGCGGCTACAAGCCGGCGGGCAATTATCACGATGCGAAGCGCCTGGCCGAGCCGATGAGCCACTACTTCGTGGTGATGTCGAACGGATATGGAGCGATGCCGGACTACTCGGCGCAGCTTCCGCCGGCAGACCGGTGGGCAGTCGCGGCGTACATCCGCGCGCTGCAGTTGAGCCAGGATGCAACGCAGGCCGATGTTCCGGCGGGAACGCAGGTTGAGAATCTGAACGATGTCGCGGAGCGCGAGGGGCATCCGAACTGGGCTGGCCCGTGGCAGCTGCCGGCGACGGCGGTATTTGCCGAGCCTGAGACGGGTGTTGCAGCCGGAGCTCCGGCGAAGGCGGCGAATGCTCCGAATCCGGCGACTCAGAGACCGAACAACGCAGGAAGCTCTACGACGGGCAGCGGCGAAGGCGCCAAGCCGGTTACGAAATAAGGAAACGCATGGCACACGGAAATCAAGCGAAGACGCTGCCCAAGGATCTGAATGCGCCGGCATTTGTGGATGTCTGGCGTACCCGCGCGCTGATGGTGGGCGGGGTGGCCCTGGTCCTCGCCGTCATTCTCGGATTTTTGAGCGGCGATCACTGGAACCATTTTCTGCGGGCGTGGCTGCACGGCTACATGATGTGCTTCAACTTCACCTTCGGCGCGCTGGCGCTGCTGTTCGTGCAGTATCTGTCGGGCGGCAAGTGGGGATTGATCATCCGGCGGCCGCTCGAAGCAATGACGCGGACCTGGCCGCTGGTGGTGCTGCTGTTCCTGCCGGTGGGTTTCTTTGGCGCACAGTTCGGACAGCTCTACAGCTGGGCTAAGTATGCGGACTGGGCAACAGCGCTGAAGAACGGCCAGATCTCTGGCGAACTGGCGCATGCCATCCATTACAAGCACGGAATTCTGAACGTGAACAGCTTCTGGGCGGTGTCACTG
>DATJYJ010000207.1:0-3078 GCA_035578025.1 Verrucomicrobiia bacterium | reverse complement strand
TCTACTTCGTGTGGACGTTCGGCGTGACCGCCATGGCCGCCAAGCTGTGCTGCCTCTCCGCGATGCTGGTGGCCCTGGTCTTCACCGACCTGGAAGCGCGCATCCTGCCCGACGAGTTCACGGTCGGCGGCACGGTGCTGGGCCTGATCTTCGCGCTCTTCGTCCAGGTGCCTGACATCACGGCGGCGGCAGTGCTGTGGCTGGTGGGGCTGGAAGTGACGGGACGATGGGCGTCCCTGGCCGAGTCGGTCGTAGGCGCGACCCTGCCGGCCCTGTTCTTGTGGGGCGGCGGATGGCTGTATCACAAGATCCGCCACCGCGAAGGTCTGGGGTTCGGCGACGTGAAGCTGGTGATGATGGTGGGCAGCTTTCTGGGAATGCGCGGCGCGCTGATTACGTTGATCTTCGGCTCGGTGGCGGGGTCGATCCTGGGCTACAGCTATATCAAGGCGACTAAACAGGATCCGAATACCTATGAGTTGCCGTTCGGCACGTTCCTGGGCGCGGCCGCGCTGCTGGCTGCGATCGTCAGCCGTTCCTGGCAGTAGCCCTGGAGAGCCCTGCCGTTGGTTAGCATCCAGTTTGATACCGGAAGCAGCCAGTACCGGTTATCTCCTGCGAATCTTGTTTAGGCGGAATGTAACTGTTAACCTCGAACCTGATTATGTGGGGCGCATCGCTGTTCCTGATCACGATCGTGCTGGTCACCGAGACCGGGCGCTCCGCCCTGCGAGCCTATACCAGCCAGACCTTCGCGCAGTTTGCCGCGCAATCCCCCTATTCGGACATCGCGGTGGCCTGGATGGCGATTCTCGCGCTGGTTCTGCTGATGATGATGCGCCAGCAGCGCCGGGTCAAGACAGCGTTCGTGGTGGTGCGCGAGGTCCGCGGCCCCGTCTCCAATCCGGAAGAGCATGAATTGCGGGCGCCGAAAAGGCGGGTTTCGCTGCGGTTCCGGCTGGTACGCGCTTTGGCACGCGTCGTGGGGCGGACGATCGCAGTTTTGTCGTCCGCCCGTGCCTGACGTCAATTTTCCGCCCTCAAATCCCTCAGCAGCCGCTGGAATGCGGCAGTATAACTCCCATGCTCCTTCCAGTTGCTGAAGTCGGGGATGAAGTACTCCCGAATCTCCCGTGCCGAATCCTTGCCGGTGTCAGCGTCAAAGCTCTCCCAATCGCGCAGGGCTTCAAACGTGCACAGTCGGATGGGAAAGAGCACGCGCCGCGCTTCGCGAGCTTCCTTCTTGCGTGCCTTGGCAATTTCGGATCTGACCCACTCACTATCCATGCTGTGCTCTGACAGGATCACGAGCAGGCGATTGTATACCCGGATGGCCTCATCGATCTGCTCGTGGAGTTTCTTTCCGCCCCGGATATCGTGAGGGGCAAACCAGCACCTTACGCCGTTGGCCTGCAGATCGGCATGCAGGCGCTCGGCAAACTCCTGGTCGCGCGTGGAATAACTCAGAAAGCAGGAGTAGAACTGGATGGGTCCGCCGAGGATTGAAGGCAGATACTCGATCAGCGTCTCGGGCATTCCACAGCCGCGCAGGAACGAGATGGGCAGTTGGCCGGAACGTGAAAATGTCCGCATGTCAATGGTGCTTGGCCCGAGGTGGCGGCAGGAGTCCAACCCCCTGACCGACGAGAGATCGACACCGATAAACAAGGTTCCGACCAGCAGGCTGCCGGAGAGATCCGCGCCGTCGAGTCTCGTTTGAGCGAAATTCGTTTGCGGCGCTACCGCAAGGCTCAAATTCGCTCCGCTCAAGTCCGCATCGGTGAAGTCAGCGCCTCCAATGAGAGCCTCCGACAAGTTCGCCTGGCGGAGATCCGATCCTGTCAGGAAGGTGCCCCCGAGGAGAGAACTGCGCAAATCCGCGCTTCTCAGGTCTGCTCTATCCACCATGCTGCGGACGAGGGTGGCCCGGTGCAGGTTCGCCTCCCTCAGGTTGCATGCGATGAGGTCGGACCCGCTGAGATCAGCGCGCGAGAGATTCGCGCCTCCCAAATCCGCGCCTCCCAGATCGGCTTTACCCAGCATCATCCCCGCCAGGTCCGCGCCTCCCAGATTTGCCTGGATGAGGTCGGGGCGCGCGCCTGAATCTCTCCACCGGTTCCACACCTCGACTCCCTGCTTGAGGATCGCGAGATGTTCCGGGTTGGCCACGGCCGAAGGCTGATTCTAAGCGCCAGCAAGGGAATAGGGCAAGTAGGGGACTCACGTGATCAGAATTCGGCGGGCCGCCAGCGAGCCTGCCAGATCGACAAGATCATCTCGGTTGACCGCTCTCACCACCTTGAGCCATTCCTGGTTCACCGTCTCCGGCCGAAGCGCGCCTGCGATAGCCCCGCCGATGGACGCCACCGAATCCGAGTCGCCGCCGATGTTCGCCGCGAGCAGGGCGGTCTCTTCGGCCGATCCGGTGATCACCGCCAGGCAGATCGCCAGAGGGACTTTGGTTTGCGGACGATCGGGGAACCAGCGCTCGGCGATGGACCCCGGCGTCAGGCGCTGCATCGCGCAAAGATCAGCATGAATCTGGCGGATAGACCGCGAAATCTCGGCACCCCCTTGCCCGGCAGCGTCTGATGCCTCGACTGCCGTGGCCAGGACATCCGCGCCTTCCATCGCCGCCGAGACCGCCCCGGCGACCGCCGCCGCCGCGGCAATAGCCAGCGGTCCGCCATGTGTCGGGATTGAACATTCATACGCACCGTGAACCAGCTCCTCCAGCCGGAATAGCGGGTACATCACGCCCACCGGCGCCACCCGCATCGCCGCTCCGCAGCCGTCGCCATCCGGGGCGACGCGGGCCGGATTGCCGCTCTGCTGCAAAGTCCATATCGAAAGGTCAGGGTGTACGGACTTGCGGCATTGCATCAGTTCCCGCCCGATCTCCTCGTGCCCTACCTCGCCGCTCTTCAGCAGGGCACGTGCAACGGCAATGGTCTGCTCGGTGTCGTCCGTGGTTTCGCCGATTCGCCATTCGTAGCGCTTGCCGGCGTATCGCGGGATGACGTCTCCCGGCCGGCCGTGAAATCCCGCGATCCCGCCCGGGTACCACTGCCGGACAGC
>DATJYJ010000206.1:0-28555 GCA_035578025.1 Verrucomicrobiia bacterium | reverse complement strand
CCGCCGGCCTGATTCGGACGCCGCCCGAGATTTGGGTTCCACTGGCCCGGCCGGCGCAGGAATGGACAGTTCGGGGCTTTCACTATTTTCGTGTGGTCGGCCGCCTGCGCGATGGAATAACGCTGCCTGCCGCAGCGTCCGAGATGGCCGCGATCCAAACCAGCATCGCGGCAAAGGATAAGGACGCCTTCGCCGCAATACGCGTCGTGAACTTGGCGAACGATCTCGTCGGAGACGTCAAAACACCTCTGCTGGTGATCTTCGCAGCGGTTTCCTTCGTCCTGTTGATCGCCTGTGTGAATGTGGCCAATCTGATCCTTGCCCGCAGTTCGGCGCGCCAGCGAGAGTTCGCGGTTCGCCTGGCCTTAGGTGCGGGGCGCGCACGCGTGATCCGCCAGCTATCCACCGAGAGCCTCTTGCTCGGAATCCTGGGCGGCGCCGTAGGAATCTCGGTCGGCGTGGTGATGACGAAAGCGATCGTAGCCGTAGCGCCGGCCAACGTGCCGCGTCTCGCGGGTGTGCAGATGGATTCGCAGGTCCTGTTATTCGCGCTGTCGATTTCCATGCTCACCGGTTTGCTTTCCGGCCTTGTTCCCGCGTTCACATTTTCTGTGCGCCGCCTCGGCGGACAACTGAAGGCAGGAGGTCGTGGCGCCGGCCCGGCCTCTGGTGGGCGGTTACGAAGCGTGCTGGTGGTAAGCGAAATCGCTATCGCCATAGTGCTGGTCGCCGGCGCCGGACTCATGGTGCAAAGTCTCTACCACCTGGAGCAGGTCCGGCCCGGTTTCCGCACTGATAATATCTTGAGTTTCTTTGTCACCATTCCCCAGGTTCGATATCCCGCCGCGCGGCAGGCCGCTTTTTTTGCCGAACTCATGGGCCGGATTCGAACGATTCCAGGCGTCGAGGCGGTCGGCGCAACCACAGCGCTCCCTCTCAGCGGAACAGAGGAGGACTATTCGTTCGAGATCGAGGGCCGCTCCCGTCACGAAGGGCACCCGGTGATGGGCGCGCATTACCGCGTCGTGACTCCGGAGTATTTCCTGACTCTCGGAATTCCTGTGCTCCGCGGCCGGGTCTTCAGTGAGCGCGACAGAGCCGATTCGGTTCCGGTCGTCGTCATCAATGAGGCTCTGGCCCGGCGATATTTCCCCAGCGACGATCCACTGGGAAAGCACATTGTCATCGGCAACGGGCGGCGCCCGGTAGCCGCCTCCGAGGTGATCGGCGTTGTGAAGGATGTGAATCACTCCAGCCTGGCGGCGCGGCCTATGCCGGAAATGTATGAATGCTATCGACAGGCGCCACAGCTCGGCATGACCCTCACCGTCCGCTCCGCCACCGATCCGCGCTCCGTGTTGCCGGCCATCCGCCGCGAACTCGGGTCGCTCGATCGCGACGTGCCTCTCTCAAAGGTGCTGACGATGGCCGATCTCATGGGTGAGTCGCTGGCGCCTTCGCGCTTTCGCGGTACCCTTCTCGGGGCGTTCGCCTTATTCGCGATGATTTTGGCGGCACTCGGAGTTTACGGCGTAATGGCTTACACGCTGAGCCGGCGAACCAGCGAGATCGGAATTCGAGTTGCGCTCGGCGCCCGTCCCGGGCAGGTGTTGGAGCTGATGATCGGCAGCGCCCTTCGCTTGTCCTTGACAGGGGTGGCCGTCGGTCTCACTGCGGCGCTTTGGCTCACCCGCTTTCTGAAAGAACTGCTGTTCGAGGTGGGGCCGGCCGACACCAGGACCTTCGCGGTAGCCGCTTTGATCCTGACAGGGACGGCGATGGCTGCCGCCTACATCCCAGCGCGGCGTGCGATGAAAGTGGACCCGATGGCGGCCTTGCGGCACGAGTAAAGGAACAGCGCGAGCGCGATTCGGACCGCGAACTGCGCTCACATAGCCGCCGCTTGCTTCCGCATCATGGAACTGATCACGATTCTAAATCGATGCCACCGCTTCCAAGGATTTGTCTACCGGCACGCCCGGTTCAGCCCAGATAAGAAGAGTATCGAGGTCTCGGTGCGGCCACGCAAGGGATCCGCCGCGATCTGCTCGCGCTGCCATCAGTGGGCGCCCGGCTATGATCAACTCGCCGAGCGGCGCTTTGAGTTCATCCCCGTGTGGGGATTCTTCGTGTTTCTTCTGTATACCATGCGGCGCGTCAATTGCCGTCGCTGCGATGCGGTGGTCGTCGAAGAAGTTCCCTGGGGCGACGGCAAACGCACACTGACCAAAGCTTATATGCTCTTCCTGGCCCGTTGGGCGCGGCGGCTGTCATGGAAAGAAACCGCCGAAGCGTTCCGCACCTCCTGGGACAAGGTCTTCGACGCGGTCGAACACATGGTCACGTGGGGTCTGGAGCATCGAGTGCTTGGCCAGATCGACGCCATCGGCGTCGATGAAATCCAGTACTCCAAGGGGCACAAATATCTGACACTGGTCTATCAGATCGATATCGGCATCACCCGTTTGCTTTGGGTTGGCAAAGAGAGAACGATCGAGTCCTTTCAAGGGTTTTTCACAACCATAGGCGAAGAGATCGCATCAAAGATCGTGTTCATCTGCTCAGACATGTGGGAACCCTACCTGAAAGTCATCCGTGAGAGATGTTCCGAGGCTTTGCATATCCTCGACCGCTTCCATATCGTCGCCAAAATGAACAAAGCTGTCGACGAGGTTCGAGCCGGAGAATCGCGCCGCATGGCGAGGGAAGGCCGGACACCGCTACTGAAGAAGTCGCGCTGGCTCCTGCTCAAGCGCGAAGAAAATCTGAAGGAGGAGCAGCGATTCCGCTTGCGCGATCTCCTCCGCTACAACCTGAAGACCGTCCGTGCCTACCTTCTCAAGGAAATCTTCCAGCAACTCTGGGACTACAGCTCGCCCGCCTGGGCCGGCAAGTTCCTAGACGAGTGGTGTCGGCAGACCATGCGTTCCCGCATCGAACCTATGAAGAAGATCGCCCGCTCGTTGCGTCAACATCGAGAGTTGATCCTCAACTATTGCCGGGCCCAAAAACTGATTTCCAGCGGAGTCGTGGAGGGGCTGAACAACAAGGCCAAAATCACCATGAGAAAATCCTACGGCTTTCGCACGTACCGGGTACTCGAACTGGCACTTTATCACTCACTTGGCAAACTGCCTGAGCCAGAGATCACCCACGATTTTTTCTGACGAGCCCATTTCTTGGCGACAAACTTGCAGAAATCGAGACGTCCGGCCTTCTGATCGCGGGTGTCCGAGCCGAACGTGAATTTCAGCCCATGCTCTTTCGCCATATTGATGAATCTCTCATGCGGCGTATGGGCGAGGTCGTTTATTTCGACTGCGAGCTCTTTCCTTTTCAGAGCCGCGACTATCCTCTCCATTCTTTCGTCCGTCCACAGGGCATAATAGTCGCGGGCAATGCAGACCGGCAGGAAGAGCGGCCATCCGAAGATGTTCAGCGGTTCATTGTTGTTGATGACCTCCAGGATATGAGTCATGTAGGTATCCATGAACTTCTGCGGATCATCAACATAGGTGTCGAAATTCCATATGCGCAGCGTTTCTGCGTAGCCGTTGCCGTTGGGAATGGTCTGGGCATCCATCAGAACGTAGTCCAGTTGCTTGACCGTTTCCGGCGAAAAGCTCCTCGACCATCCCGGACTCATCGGCTGCAGACCACAGTAGACCGGGTAAGGCTTGAGCGACTCAATGAAGCCTCTCAGGCCCGCGTCGTCATTCACGCCGCCTCCGGGATTCACCACGATGCCGAACTGGACACTCGTCTTTTTGGAAATCTCCATCACACGGTCGATCGTGAAATTTCCGGTGAGGTGAACGTGAAGGTCCACCAGCGGAAACTCGTTACCGGCCGGCGCCCCGAAGCTCCGCGAGAGAGGCAATGCGGCCAACAGTCCGCCTGCAATACTGGAGCTCTTGAGGAAAGTTCTGCGTTCCATGGGGATTATGTCCTATCGGCTGCTATCAACGCTGGTTAAACCCGGATTTCTATTTCGGACTTCCGAGTCTCATTCAGTGTATGCCAAGCCACCAAGAACCGCCAGCCCATGGTCTGCGAACTTCATTCTCTCTTCGGGAGCCGTTCTTCCCTGGCAGGCCATCCAGGGAATGCCAATGTCCTTCACGATTCGGGCGATCACCTCGCCCGCGGTGGAAGCGCCGGCGCGTTCTGCGTATTCAGGGCCCTGGAGCCTTCCGCTCGCTTACACTCGCGGCTCGGATCGGAGCCTGGCGGCTCCGATGTGAGCGGTCATCGAAGTAGCGCTGATTCCAGTGGACCATGGGCAGTCCGGGCACGGGCGCGCGGAAGAACGGGATGCGCGAACCGCGGAGGGAGCCGATGTAGACGGTTTGCAGATCCGGCCCGCCGAACGTGACGCTGGCCATCCAGGGCGCGATACCGCGGCCGGTGGCGAAGAGCACGTCGTGATTCACCTGGCCTTTGAAGAAGGCCTCTTCCAGGGCTTCCACTTTTTCGGGATCGCCTTCGTCCAGCAGAACGCGCTGGTCGCCCTGCGGTGTGAGCACGAACAGCTTGTCGGAGTAGACCAGCGTGCCCCAGAGATTGCCGTAGCTATCGAAGGCGATGCCATCGGGCCAGGCGCCTTTGCCGAGGCTCGACGGCCCGAAGATCTCGCGCTCTGCCGGTGCGCCGTCGGCATCGATGCGAAGGCGTGTGATGCAGCCGCCGGTGGTTTCGACCACGTACATCCACTCCTCGCGGGCGTCGAAGCGAATCTCGTTGGTGAAGCGGAAGCCGTCGGCCACAATGCGGAACTTGCCGTCGATGTAGCGCGCGAGGCAGCCGTCCGCGAGGTCGGTGCGGAGGGCGTGCATCCAGTTCCTGATCCTGGTGGAGACGGTGATCCAGATGCGGTCCTTGGAATCGCGGAGGACGAAGTTGACTTTGCCGATGGGCTCGCCATCGATGCTGTCGGCGAGCACGCGGGACTCGCCGTCGCGCGTCATGATTTCGAGGCAATCGGTGCCGAAGTTGGAGATGAGGATATCGCCGCTGCGCGCAAAGGCCAGGCCGTTGGGCAGGGTGCCTTCCAGAAAGCGGCTGGCCTCGCTGTGGGCGCCTTCGAAGTGCTGCGAGCGCCGCTGGGTGACGATGCGCTGGCTGCCATCGGGGGCGATGCGCATGACGCCGCCGCGGGCATCGGCGGACCACAGGACGCCGTCCGGTTCCGCCAGGATGCATTCGGGACGCTGCAGGTCGTGGCCGACGTACTGCAGCGTGGATTTGTCGATGCCGAAGTCGAGTATGGGGTTCATGGGTGTCTCATTGGCGCCCGCCCTTGGCGGCCAGGATTTCCGCGAGGTCGCGGCGCGCTTCAGCGAAGCCGGGCTTGAGGCGGACCGCGGTTTCGATTTCGCGTTGGGCGCGATCGATGGCGCCGGTGGCGAGCAGCAGGAGGCCGTAGCGGTAGTGGGCCTCGGCGTACGCGGGGTCGGCCGCGAGGGCCTGCTGGAAGTGGTAAGCGGCCTGGGGGTAGTCGCGGCGCGCGGCGAGGAGGTTGGCGAGGTTATGATGCGCCTCGGCATGGTCGGTTTGCAGCTCGAGTGCCTTGCGGAAGCACTGCTCAGCCGCGGAGTAATCGCGCCTGACGATTGCGACCAGGCCGAGCAGATTGGCGGCGTCGGGATCTTCGGGGTTGGCGCGCAAGGCCTGCTCCGCGAGGTCGATTTTGCCGAGCCGCAGGTATGCGTTTCCGAGGTTGGTCCGGGCCGCGGCGCCGGACGCCTGGCGCAGGGCCTCGGCGGCGCGGGCAAAGTCGCCCGCCTGAATTAGCGCAGCACCGAGCTCCCTTACGGCGGGAGCGAATCCGGGACGGACGCGAAGGGCTTCGTCGCACCAGCGCGCGGCTTCGGTGAAGTTACCGGATTTCGAGTAAGCCTTGGCGAGCTCCAGGTAGAACTCCGGCTGGGCGGGCTGGCGGCGTTCGATGGACTGACGGAGGCGTGGGATTCCGGCGTCCTGGTTGGCCCCGTCGCGCACCTGTGCGACGGCGACGTACAACTCGTCGGCGTCTCTATCGGGATAATAGGGCACGACCTCGCCGCGGTAGCCGGCATCGGCAGCTTCGGCTCGCGGGGCGAGAAGATCGCGGGACGGCCGGCGGCGCTGGATGTAGTGGTCGGTCATCACCACGTGCACGGCGTCTTCCGTGCGGCGGCGCGGCATGTGGCAGGACACGCAATCGCCTCCAGTTGGAATGCCACCGGCGTGCGCTGCCGCGTGGCATGTTCGGCAGGTCGCATTGTAGCGCGCCGTGGCGTCGCCGCCGCGGGGAATGTCGTGCGGGTTGTGGCAGGTGGTGCAGGTCATCCGGCTTGCCTGGAAACACTTGGATTTTCGCAGGCGGTAGGCAGCGTGGGCGATCTCGAAGTTGTCGTCCGCGGCCGATGCGGGCGCGCGGTCGAAGAACAGGAGGCAGGCGGTGAGCGGCTGGCCGGGCCGGTAGTCGAAGGGCCCGTGGTCGAAGCGCGCTACGACGTTGGGCAGGGGACGGCTGGTGGTTTCCAGGTGGCATTGCATGCACACATCGAGCTGGCGCTCGCGGGGCAGGCGCGCGGGGTTGACGATCGCGCGGCGAATGGATTCGGCCGGGGCTTTGCGTCCGGCGGCTTCGACGTGCGCGCTACCCGGTCCGTGGCAGCGCTGGCAGTCGATGCCTTCGGGCAGCGCCGCCGGGAACACGCCTTCTTCGGAGGGCGGCGGGTCGGGGTAGGCGTTGTGGCAGAACATACAACTGAAGGCGATGGGGCGGCGGAAGTCCTGCTGATTCGGCCGGTCGTAGCCGGGGCTCATGGCCCAAGCGCCGCCGTCTTCGGTGTACCAGCTCACGGGCATTTCGACGAGATGGCCATCGGCAGCGCGATGCAGGTAGCTGCGGGCGTGGTTGCCGGAGCCGATGACATAATCGACGCGCACCTCTAAGGCATTGGTCTCCGTGCCGTCGACTGCTATTTGATGGCGGCGCTGGAACCACTGGCCCTCGCGCTCGAGCATCGTGTAGTAACGGCCGGAGGGGCGGTGCGCGAGCCGGTTGCGGCGCGCGTAGTCCTCGACGGTGTTGGCTGCCGAAGGCCGGTAGAAGGAGCGGCCCATGCCGGTCTGGCGGTAGGTCTTTGCGATCTCGGCATGGCACCCCGCGCACACGGACGATGCCACGTATCGCGCCTCGGGCGGGTGGGGCGCGGACGCGGTGCCGGAACATCCGGCGAGGGAGAGCGCGAGTGCCGCGGCGCCTCCAATTCTCTTGACTTCGATCAGAGCCCTTGATAGCATTCTTGCCAACCGCGCATGTTTCGTTGCATTATACGCAACATCGCTACACCGGGCCAATAGGTACGGAGGGGATTTCCATGCTACGTCGCTTGCTGTCCATCCTGCCCTTGACTATTTTGTCAGCCGCCATCCTGCAGGGCCAGGCCTTCTACGGGTCGATCGTCGGAACCGTTAACGATTCGAGCGGCGCCGCACTGGCGGCCACGACGGTGACACTGACCAATGTGGCTACGGGCGACCGCCGGGCGGTGGTCACCGCGACGGACGGTTCGTACCGTTTCGTAAACCTAGTGCCCGGGAGCTATCGAATCGAGATCGAACATCCGGGCTTCAAGCGGTACACGCGCGATCAGGTCGATGTCAGCGTGGAATCGCAGGTGCGCGCGGATATCGTCATGCAGGTGGGGGACGTGAATCAATCCGTGGAGGTGCAGGCGGAGGCGCCGCTGCTGCAGACCGAGACCGCGAATCTCAGCCAGGTGGTGGGATCGCGCGCGGTTCAGGAACTGCCGCTGAACGGCCGCAACATTCTGAACCTGATTTCACTGGCTCCGGGCGTGGTTCCGCAGGGCAGCTCCGAAGGGAGCCTGACGGGGAAGAACGTATTTGCGGCGGGCAATTACCAGATCGGAGGAGGCACGGCGAACCAGAGCGCGACCTATTACGACGGCGTGCCTGTGAACGACACTTACGGCAACATCGTGGCGCTGACGCCGAGCGCGGACGCGGTCACGGAGTTCCGCATCCAAACGAGCAATAACACGGCGGAATATGGGCGCTACACGGGCGGTGTGATGAACATCGCTTCGCGCAGCGGCACGAACGAGTTTCACGGGTCGGCGTACGAGTACTTCCGCAACAAGGTGCTCAACGCGACCAATTTTTTTGCCAACAAGACGGGCGCCGGGCGCGCGCCTTTTTCGCAGAACCAGTTCGGCGCGTCGGGCGGAGGGCGGATTATCAAGGACAAGCTCTTCTTTTTCTCCTCCTACGAAGGCTACCGGCAACGGCAGGGCAACCTGTTCCTGCTGACCGTGCCGACACCGGCGATCGCGGCGGGAGATTTCTCGGATTACCGCGGCACCAACGGCGCCGTGGTGCCGATCTACGATCCACTGACCACCTGCGGCCAATTGAACAACTCGCCGTGCGGCACGGGAACGGTGCAACGGACGCAATTTCCGGGCAACGTGATCCCGGCGAACCGGATCAATCCGGTGGCCAGGAACCTGGTCAATTTTCCTCTGTACGCGCAGCCGACGGGACCCGGCGATCCCTTCACCCACAACAACAATTTCGCCAGCAACGCCGCGACGGGCGGCAACAACGACCAGGGCAATTTTCGGGGCGACTGGAACATCAGCGCGAAGCAGCGCATGTTCGCCCGGTACACCCGCTGGAAGAGCTCCAACCTGCCGGTCGACGTGTACGGCAACGGGCAGCGCAACGGCGATCCCTTCTCTCCCGAAGCGTTCACCACGGACCAGGCGGTGCTGACGGACACCTACTCACTGACGCCCACCACGGTGCTGGATCTGCGGCTCGGGTTCATGCGGTGGTTTTATCAGCGAACGCCCGGGCACCTGGGGATTCTTCCGGGCAAGACCTTCGGACTGCCGGCCTATTTCGACCAACTCTCGGCATTGGATGGTGTCGATGGCGTGACCACGCTGCCCGGTATCGCGGCCGGCTATAGCACGATCGCGACCGGGTTCCTGGCGGCGCGCGACAACAGCTACTCGATCGTGCCCACGTTGACCAAGGTTCACGGGCGCCACACCCTGAAGTTCGGCGGCGAACTCCGACGGCAGGATGTGAACTACTTCCAGAACAACAACCCGTCGGGCGCGTTCTCGTTCGATACGGGCTTTACCAGCCAGAATCCCGCCAACCAGGGGAGTAGCGGCGCGGCGTTCGCATCGTTCCTGCTCGGTTATCCGAACAATTCGACCACGGTGCAGACGTCGCCTTTCACCGCGGGGTCGATCCGGTATCAGGGCTACTTCGCGACCGACACGATGCAGCTTTCGCAGAAGCTCACGGTGACGCTGGGCGTGCGATGGGAGATTCCGGGTGTATATACAGAACGCTACGACCGCCTGGTGACGTTCGACCCCAACCTGCCGAATCCGATCCTGCAAGGCCGCACGATCAACGGCAACCCCATCAACGGCGCGTTCGTTCTGGTCAATACGCCCGGGCATCCGGAGCGCGGGCTGCGGCCGGAGCACTACGACCTGTTTGCGCCGCGCGTGGGCGTGGCATACCGGCTCACCAGCAAGACGGTGATCCGCACGGGCGGCGGGATCTTTTTCATCCCTGCAACGGTGCAATTCCCCGAGGGGCCGTACGGCAACGTGGTCAACTACCTCAACCATGTGATGGTGGGAACCACCAACAACAACGCCACTCCGCAGAACACGCTGAGCGATCCGTATCCCGGCGGGTTCCAGGCTCCCCCGGGCCGCAACCCGATCTACCAGCAAGTGCTGCTGGGCGGGAACAACCGCGCTCCGCTGGAATACGCCAACTACGGCTACACGGAGCAGTGGAACTTTTCCGTGCAGCATCAGCTCACGCCGGGGCTGGCGCTGGAGGGGTCCTACGCGGGACTTCACGGCGTGCATCTGCCGCAGGGGGGATTCCAGCTCGATGCGCTGCCCTCGCAGTATCTCTCGATGGGCGCCGCTTTGAACAACCAGGTGGACAATCCGCTCTACGGCCTGATTCAGAACGGACCGCTCTCCCAGCCGAAAGTGCAACAGGGATTGCTGCTCATGCCCTTCCCGCAGTACACCTCGCTGCCGGATCCGGGCGGGTACAGGGGCAACAGCATCTACCATTCGCTGCAGGTCAAGGCCGAGAAGCGCTTCTCCGACGGCGGCTCGCTGCTGGCTGCGTATACCTTCTCCAAGGTGATCTCGGATGTGGAGACCTTGACCACCTGGCTGGATTCCGCCAATGGCGTCTCGGGCATCCAGAATTGGAACGACTTCCGCAGCGAACGCGCGCTCTCCAGCTTCGACTCGCGACAGCGGCTGACCGTCAGCTATGTTACGGACCTGCCGTTCGGCAAGGGGAAGCGGCTGCTTTCCGATGTACACGGCATCAGCGACCGGCTGGTATCGGGCTGGGGTATCAACGGGGTCAGCACCTTCCAGGAGGGCTTTCCGCTGGGCTTCACTGCGACGCCGAACCAGCTCAGCGGGTTCAATTACGGCCTACGGCCGAACGTGGCGCCGGGCTGCGACGCCGTCAAGACGGGCGCGGCGCAGGATCGCCTGCTGCAGTGGTTCAACACCGCCTGCTTCACGGTGCCGGCGGCGTACACATTGGGCAACGAGGGCAGAAACGACGCGCGCGTGAGAGGGCCGGGCATCAACAACTTCAATTTCGCGATCTTCAAACGAACGAGCATCAGCGAGCGCTTCAATCTGGAGTTCCGTTCGGAGTTCTTCAACCTGTTCAACCGGGTGCAATTCGGGCAGCCGAACCGGACGGTGACCACGTCGTCCACCAGCACCTTGGGACAAATTACGTCGCAGCTCAACGACCCGCGCCTGATACAGTTGGCATTGCGGCTAAGATACTAGACGGCTTTTTGGGGAAGATCATGGGAACGAAAACGACCATTGGGATCGCACACAGCGACGCAGACCTGGGTAAACCGGCGGAGTACACCAGAGAGCAGCTCGACCTGGTGAAGGCAATGATTCGGCAGGTCGCCGACCAGACGATGGGGGGAATGCAAAACATCGTCCACAAGGGCGATAAGGTGCTGATCAAGATCAACACAGTGATACCGGTGCCGGCCAATGCCGGGTTTACCACGGATCCGCGCATGCTGGAGGCGCTGATCGAGCTGGTGAAGGAACAGAATCCGGGGCGCATTCAGATCGGCGAGCGGTGCGCCATGGGCGCGGACACGATGGAGGCGATGCGGGTTTGCGGCATCGTCGACGTGTCGCAGCGGACCGGGGTGGAGCTGTGCCCGTTCGAGCACGCCGAGTTCGACATGTACAAGATCGACCGGCCGATCAGCTTCAACGAATTTCCGGTGCCGCGGCCGGTGCGGGAAGCGGACTGCTACATCGGCCTGCCCAAGATGAAGGTTCACGTCCACACCACGTTCACGGGCGCGATGAAGCTGCAGTTCGGGAATCTGCCGAACTACGACTGGATGGTGCGTTGCCATCGCGACGACATTTATCAGAAGATCGTGAACCTGACGCGCGCGGCGAATCCCAAGTGGTTCGTGATGGACTCGCTGTACGCGTGCCAGGGGAACGGGCCGTTCAGCCCGTACAGCGAAGACCTGATCAAGGATTTCAACACGATTTGCGGCGGGCCCGATCCGGTGGCCGTGGATACGGTGTGCGAGGCGCTGATGGACTGGGACTATCCCGGCACGAATGTGCCTTCCACCGTGCTGGGGGCCGCGGAGGGGCTGGGAACGAACCGGATGGACGAGATCGAGCTGGCAGGAGCGCCGGTCGATAAGGTGAAGCGGCGCTTCAAACGGCAGAGCACGATTCTGCAGGGGCAGTATCCCAACGTGAACCTGGTGATGGGATCGACCTGCGAGGCGGGATGCAAGGCGATCGTCCGCATTCAACTGGATCAGCTCAAGGCCGACGGCACGCTGGACCGCCTGGAAAAGCCGCTCACGATCTTCACCGGCCTGCAATTCGAGCAGCACATCAATAAGGTTGAAGGCGAGGTTCTGATCGTCGGCGATTGCGCCAAGGGGATGCTGGAAAAGTTTCCCAACGCGCGCTACTGGGGGGAGTGCGAGGAGTATCCCAACTGCACGCCGATCTGGGCGAACCGGCCCGACGTGGGCATTGCGAATTACGTGCGGCAATTGAGCGCCGTTCGCGAAGGACACGCGGGATAGGCCCATGGGAGGTTCGACGACTGTCCTGACGGGACGGCGTACGGCGCGTCCCGAGCCGATTCCACGAGCCGGCCACCTGCTGCGGCAAGGCGTTCTGAAACTCCTGGCAGTCAAGGATTCGGACATCCGCATCCTCACACTGGAGCAATGCCGCGACGCGGTGGACAAGGGCTTGCACGCGGGCGGCGCCTTTTCGGCGGTGATCCCGCTGACCGCTCTATACTACGGCGGGTTCCTGGATATCGACATCGCCGACCCGACGCGGCGGGGACAGGATCTCTTCACGCTGAGCAAGGGCCACGCGGTAGCGGCCATGGCCGCGATCTACGCCGACCTGGGTTATTTCGGCCGCGAGATCCTGCGCAATTCGCGCTCGTACGCGAGCATCCTGAACGGGCATCCGGGTCCCATCCTTCCGGGCGTGCACATTGCAACGGGTCCGATGGGACAGGGCTTCGGCGTGGCACAGGGCTTTGCGATCGCAGGCCGCATCTCGCCGCGGTTCGATTCGTATTGCATGTGCGGAGACGGCGAACTCCAGGAAGGCCCGATTTGGGAAGGCGTCATGTTCGCCGGCGCGAAGAAGCTGGACAACCTGTGCCTGATGGTGGACCGCAATCACGGGCAGCTCGATATCTACAGCAAGACGGTCTTCCCCATGCCCGATCTTGCGCCCGTCTTCCGCTCGTTCGGATGGCAGGCGTTCGAGGTGGACGCCACGCAGTACGACGGAATCTACACGGCGCTCGAGGAGTTCCGCTACGGGCCGCGCAACGGGAAGCCCACGGCGATCATCTGCGGCACAACCAAGGGGTACGGCAGCCTGTCCGATTTTTTCAACCGGCACAAGGTGGCGGCGGGGGACGCGCTGCTGGCGCAGGAGCTGGCCCTGCAAAGCCAGCAGAGGGACGGCCGCGCCGCGGAATTCGGAAGGTTCTATCTGGGCCTGGAATCGGTAGAGGGCGGAGCGCAGATGCAGGATACGCTGGCGACCCTGGCGCGCGGCATGCACCTGGATCTCGAGGTCCGGGGAGATGAAGTGGCGCTGTCGCCGGCAATGGGGCCGGTGGTGCTCCAGCGTGTTTCACCCCGCGACAAGAAGGTTCGTTACGACGCATCGCTGCTCCCGCGGATCGATCGGTCGAAGGAATACGCGGCCAGCGACATCGTGACCGCGGCCATGAAGGTGTTTGCCCGGGACGCACGGGTTGTTTCGATCGATTCGGACCTGGCCAGCACGAGCGGCCTGGAAGCCGGTGTGGCTTCGGTAGACCAGCGGCGCGCACTCAACGCCGGCGTGGCCGAGGCGAACATGATGCTGATGGGCGAGGCCTTCGCGGCGCTCGGCTGCAACACATGGATCAGCACGTTCTGCCCGTTCTACGACTGGAAGGTTCTGCGGCGGGTCGCGGTGGGCTACCAGGAGCGGCTGGAAGCGATGGAAGCCGCGGACGGCTGGCTGAGCGAAGGCCACGGGCTCGACCTGACCATGCTGGCGACCGCGTCGAACTTCGAGACGCGGACCAACGGCGCGACCCACATGGCGAACGACGATAACCTGGTCTTCGACGCCATTGCGCACCTGAAGATCATCGACGTCGCGTGCCCGCAACAGATGCTGGCGGTCATGCAGTGGATCATGGAGGGGAACCGGGGGCTGGTCTACATTCGCGTGATGCGGACCGGCTCGGCGGTGATCTACGGGCCGGATTACCGTTTCGAGTTTGGCAAGGGACACGTGATCCGCGAAGCGCCCGGGGATACCGCGACCGTGGTCAGCAGCGGGCGCGGCGTACACGAAGCGATCGCCGCGGCCGGACTCTGCGCCAAGCGCGGCACCGGAGTAACGGTGGTGGACATGCCGTCGATTGACGACGGGCTTTTGCTGCAGTTGTACGATTCGGGGAAACTGCTGATTTTCGCCGAACAGAACAATGGCTATATCTGGCAGAACTTCCTCAAGGTCCTGTATCGCCATCGAAAGACGTCGGCCGACCTGACGCGCGTCGCGGCCATCAATACGCTGGATGCCAACGGCCGTGCGCGCTTCATTCACTCCGGCACGTATGAGGAACTGGTGGAAGCATTCGGACTGACGGCGGCGCAGATGGCGGAGTTCATCGGAAAACGGGTGAACCAATGAGCGTTCCTGTATTGCATGAGGGCGAAGTCGAGGAGTTGGATCTGCCGGGGCGGCGGTTCCGGTGGCTGGTGGCGGAGGGCCGCATCCCGTCGGAGCACTGCTCGGCGTGCGTGATTCGAGTGCCGCCCGGCGATCGCGTGCGACCCGCGCACAGCCATCCTCACAGCGAGGAAGTGATCTACATCCTGAGCGGATCGGGCCGTGTGCTGGTGGCAGGCGAAGTGGCGCCGGTGCGCGCGGGATCGGTGGTTTTGTTTCCGCAGGGGGCGGTACACATGCTGCACAACACGAGCAGCGAAGAGATGAAAGTGGTTTGCTTTTTCGCGCCGGCCACGACGCTGGACAACTACAAGATCCACGAGGGGGTGGATTTTCCGGAGTAGCGCCAGTGGGCACCAAGGAGGGCTTACGTCCACGAAGACTCTCATTTCGACTATCGCTGCGGTGAGCGGGCTGTTGTCGGTCATTTTCGCGGCCACCCACGATTTCATTCCCGACTATGCCTTCAAAGGATCGTCGCTGGCAGGCTGGCACACCTTAGGCCCGGCGACGTGGCGCGCCGAGAACGGGGAGATCAGGGCCACGCCGCAATCGCCGGAGGGCGGCTGGCTCGTGCTGGACAAGGGCTACCAGGACGTGAAGTTCTACTCCGAGTTCCAAGGCGCCGAGAAGTGCGAGGCCGGTGTGCTGCTGCGCGCGGAGAAGACAAAGGAAGGCGGCTGGAAGGGCGTCTACATCTCGCTTTCGGGCGAAGGCGGCGCCTACGAATTGACGATGAACGCGGACGGAAAAGAGCTGAACCGGACCCGCCTGCTGAGGGCGACCGCGCAATTCGCACGGATGGCCGCGGGGCCGTGGGCGAACGGACAGGCCCACGTGCCGGGCTTCGCGAGCCCGAGTGCCACGCTGGCCGAGGAACAGGAGGAAGCGTCGAAAGCGCCCGCTCCGGCCGCGGGACGGGGCGGCGGGGGACGGGGCGCCGGCGGTCCGCCGCCTCCACAGATCAAGACGGGTGAGTGGAACACGATCGACGTGATCGTGGATACCGACATGGTCTGGACCACGATCAACGGACGCCGTGGATTGAATTCGGCAACCAACGACCGGATGATGGGCTACGGGCCTATTGCGCTGCATGTGGCGGGCACGGGAGAGGCCCGGTTCCGCGATGTGGCGATCAAGGACCTGAACCGCAAGACGGAACCCGCCGAGCAGGTTTCCTCCCACTTCCGGATGCAGCAGCTCAACGATTTCTTCTACTCGTGGGGCGCCACCGCGGGCGATATCAATCACGACGGCATCCCGGACGTGATCGCGGGGCCGTTCTATTATCTCGGACCGGACTACACCGAACGGCGCGAATTTACGGCGGCGCGCAGTTACAGTCCGAGCAACAACTTTCCCGAAGGTCATAACTACTTTGCATACGATTTCACGGGCGACGGATGGGCGGACATCATTTGCGTCTATTCGCGGCCGATCTACCTTTTTGTGAACCCCAAAGGCGAACCCCGCCGCTGGGACCGTTACAACGTGGTGCCGAACGCGACTTCCGAAGTCGAAGTCTTCCGCGACATCGACGGCGACGGCAAGCCCGAGATTCTGTTCGCGGGACCGAACGCAACCATGGCTTATGCCAAGCCGGATCCCGCCAATCCAACCGCCTTGTGGAAGGTGCATACCATCTCCGAACCGGGCCTCGGCCTGCCTCACGGCATGGGAGTGGGCGATATCAACGGCGACGGCAAGATGGACATCGTGAACAGCCGCGGCTGGTGGGAACAGCCGGCCTCGGGCGCGGGCGAAGGTCTCTGGAAGTTCCACCCCACGCCGTTCGGCAACGGCGGCGCGGAGATGGGCGTGTACGACGTCAACGGCGACGGTCTCAACGATGTGGTGACCGCCGTTGCAGCTCACGGCTGGGGCATCGCGTGGTTCGAGCAGAAGCGCGATGCGCAGGGCAACATCTCCTTCGTGCGTCACGACATCATGGGCGATCTGAGCACGAAGAACGCGGGCGGCGTAGCGTTTTCGGAGCCGCATGGGGCCGCGTTCGCGGACATGGATGGTGATGGGGTGCCGGACCTGATCATCGGAAAGCGGCTCTACTCGCATCTGGAGAGCCACCTCGATCCGGACCCCTACGGTCCCGCGGTCCTTTACTGGTACCGGACGGTGCGCAACCCAAAGGCCGAGGGCGGAGCGGAATTTGTGCCGGAATTGATCCACAACCGTTCCGGCGTGGGCTCGCAGTTCGTGGTAACCGATCTCAACGGCGACGGCGCGCCGGACATCGTGATCTCCTGCGTGAAAGGCACATTCGTTTTCTGGAACCAAATGCACGCGCGGCCTCAGACGGCGCGGCGGAAAGAGTAACTCCTGAAAGGGCAGCCCATGAAAGCCATTCCCGTACGGTATCTCCCGATAGCGCTTGCGCTGTTCGTCGTGCCGCCCGCGGCTCTCAAGGCCCAGAAGGGCACGGGCTGGAGCGACTATCTCGGAGGTCCCGACAGCTCGCACTATTCGCCGCTGAAGCAGGTGCACAAAGGCAATGTCGACAAGCTGGAGGCCGCATGGAGTTATGACACCGGCGACGACCTGAGTTATACGTTCTGCCCGCTGGTGGTGGACAACATCGCGTATGTCGCGGCCAAGCGCGGTGCGCTGGTCGCGCTGGATGCGACCACGGGCAAAGAACTCTGGGCTTACACTTTCGCTGCCGGGGGACGCTTCGCCGGGATCGCGGGCCAGCGGGGAGCGAACTACTGGGAAAGCAACGACCGGACGGACCGGCGCATTCTGATCACATCGAGCGGGATGCTGCACGCCATCGACGCGCGGACCGGCAAGCTGGTCGATTCCTTTGCGGACCACGGGAAACTCGACCTGAGGACCGGCATCGACCGCGCGCCGGTGCCGCTGGGGTCGAGAACCCCGGGGCGCGTTTTCGAAAACCTGATCATTCTGGGCAGTGCGACGGGCGAAGGCTACCTGGCACCGCCGGGCGACATCCGCGCGTTCGACGTGCTCACCGGCAAGCTGGTGTGGGTGTTTCACACGATCCCGCGCCCGGGAGAGTACGGATACGACACGTGGCCCAAGGACGCCTACAAGTACATGGGCGGCGTCGACGTGTGGGGTGAAATCACGCTGGACGAAAAGCGGGGCGTGGCGTTCATGGCGACGGCGTCGGCCAAGTACGAGCTATACGGCGGCGACCGGCACGGCGACAACCTGTACGCGGATTGCCTCCTGGCGCTGGATGCGCGCACCGGCAAGCGGCTCTGGCATTTCCAGACCGTTCATCACGATCTGTGGGACACCGATCCCGCGGCGGCTCCGCAACTGGTGACGGTGCGGCACGACGGCAAGACCGTGGATGCGGTCGCGCTGGCGTCGAAGACCGGGTTTCTGTTCGTGTTCGATCGCGTTTCGGGCAAACCGCTGTGGCCGATCGAGGAACGGCCGGTTCCGAAATCCGACGTTCCGGGAGAGCACACGTCGCCGACGCAGCCTTTCCCGACGGTGGTGGCTCCTTTCAGCCGGCAGGGCATGACGGTGAAGGACATGTACGACGCCTTCATGACGGATGAGGAGAAGGGGTGGTGGAAGGACCGGCTTGCGAGTGCCCGCACCGGCCTGTTCACGCCGCCGGGTTTGGTGGATACGATCGTCATGCCCAGCGTCAACGGCGGCGCATTGTTCTTCGGCAGCGGCGCGGACCCGACGAACGGAACCGTGTACGTGCTCGGCAAGGACATGCCTTCGATCTTGAAGCTGGTTCCGGCGGGTGAATCCTTGGCGTCCAATGCGGGCGGGCTGATTCCCGACCGGCCGCGCAACGGCCGCGGCGGACCGCAGTCAGGGGCGACGACGGCGGAACGGCGGGGGCGCACGGTGTACGAGCAGAGCTGCCAGGTCTGCCATGGACCCGACCTGAAAGGGGACCGCGGACCGCAGGTGGACAACGCGGTGAAGCGGCTCGGCGCGGATGCGACGCGCACCGTGATCACCAAAGGCAGGGGCGGGATGCCGCCGGTTGCATCGCTGGCGCCGGTGTTGCTCGACGATTTGATGGCGTTTCTGACGAAGCCGGAATCGGCTCCGCCGGGTACGGCCGCGCCAGCCGCGGCGCTGGCGATGATGCGGATAGAGCCGCCATATCCGGAAGACGTGACGCCGCCGCCTTCGCGCTACAAGACAGGCTACGGCAACGAGCCGTACGTGATCACTCCGCCCTGGAGCCAGATCACGGCTTACGATCTGAATACGGGCAAGATCAAATGGCAGACTCCTTACGGCGACCTGCCGCAGGCCGGACCGAGCGGCAAACTGCGGGGCAATGTCTATCCGAAGAGCGGCTTCGTGGTCACCGCCGGAGGGCTGATTCTGTTCGCGGGCAACGACTCGAAGCTCTACGCGCTGGACAAGGACACCGGAAAGCTGATCTCGACGAAGAACCTGCCGAACGGTTCCCTGGGCGTGCCGGCGGTCTACGAGGTGAATGGCAGACAATTTGTGCTGCTGGCCGTGTCCGGGGGCAATCCGTTCCCCGCCGGCGGGCGGCTGGCTCCCAGGGGAGTGAATCCGCCGGCGATTTCGAGGAGCTACATGGCGTTTGCCCTGCCGGAAGCGCAGAAGCAATAACAGCCGTTGCGCCGCCTCTACTTCCACTCGATTATCTTTTGAGAAAATTCGCAACCAAAGCACGGTTGCCGCGTATAAAGGGATGAATGCTCCGGTCGATGATCGAGTGGAGTATACTGGAACCGCATGCCAAGACGCGAATCGCCGCTGGAAAGCGAAATGCTCCAGGGAACACTGGACATGCTGGTCCTCCGAACGCTGGTTCCGGGCCCGGCGCACGGCCACACCATCGCCCATGCCATCGAACGCGGCTCCGAAGATGTGCTGCAGATTGAACACGGCTCGCTCTATCCGGCTCTGCATCGCCTGGAAGATCGCGGCTGGATCGCCTCTTTCTGGGGGACCTCGGAAAACAACCGGAAGGCCCGCTATTACCGACTGACCCCGGCGGGCCGGAAACATTTGCACGCCCAGACGGCGCGTTGGGAGCAGGTGGTGTACGCCATCGGGCGCATTCTGAAACCGGCCGTGGAGTAACTGGAATGTCCTGGCGACGATTTTTCCGGCGTACCGATTGGGATCGGGAGCGGTCCGCGGAAATCGAGTCTTACATCCAGATCGAGACCGACGAGAATGTCGCGCGCGGCATGGTCCCCGCCGACGCCCGAGCCGCCGCCCGCCGGAAGTTCGGCAACCCTGCGTTGGTTCGAGAGGAAATCTATCGCATGAACACTGTCGCCTTTCTGGATACGCTCTCCCGCGAGGCGCGCCACGCCCTGCGTGCGCTGCGCCACAATCCCACATTTACCGTTGTGGCCTTACTCACGCTGGCTATCGGCATCGGAGCCAACACCGCGGTCTTCAGCGTCGTCAACGGCGTGCTGCTGAACCCGCTGCGCTATCCCAAGGCGGATGAACTGGTCGCTCTGCACCAGGAGGCGCCCGGCGCCGCCGGCCTGGCCAGTTTCAGCAAAGGTCTCCCGCTGTCGGCCTCCATGTACTTCACCTACAGCGAGCAGAACCGGTCCTTTCAAGCGATGGGCGTGTGGAGTGTCAACACGGCCAACGTCACCGGCCTGGCCGAGCCCGAACAGGTGCGCGTGCTGGTGGTAAGCGACGGCCTGCTGGAGGCGCTGGGCGTGGCGCCGGCGGCGGGCCGCTGGCTATCGGCCGCCGACCAGGTGCCGCGCGGTCCCGAACGCGTGATGCTGAGCTACGGTTACTGGCAGCGGCATTTCGGAGGCGAGCCCTCCGCCATCGGCCGCAACCTCACGGTCGATTCGCGACCCCGGGAAATCGCCGGCGTGATGCCACAGGGCTTTCGCATCGCCGACGCGGAGTTCGATTTGCTGGCTCCCTTCCAGTTCGACCGGAACCGATCGATTCTGGCCGGTTTCGGCCTGCAAGGGATCGCCCGTTTGAAACCCGGGGTGAGCCTGGCGCAAGCCAATGCGGACCTGGCTCGCCTGGTGCCGGTCTGGATGCACTCATGGACCAACGGTCCCGGCACCAATGGCGACGCCTACGCGACCTGGAGAATCACCCCGGCGCTTCGCCCACTGCAGCAGGAGGTGGTGGGCGGCGTGAGCGACGTGTTGTGGATCGTGATGGCCACCATCGGGCTGGTCATGCTGGTTGCGTGCGCGAACGTCACCAATTTACTGCTGGTGCGGGCCGGGGTCCGGCAGCATGAACTGGCACTGCGTTCGGCGCTCGGCGCGGGCCGCGGGCAGATCGTGGGAAGCCTCCTGGTGGAGAGCGTACTGTTGGGCTTGCTGAGCGGCGTGCTGGGGATCGGCCTGGCGGCCGCCGGCCTGCGTCTGCTGCAGATCATCGGTCCAGCCAATCTGCCGCGCCTGGCTGAAATCTCCATCGATTACCGGACGCTCGGGTTCGCGCTGCTTCTGTCGCTGGTGTCGGGAGTGCTGCTCGGCCTGATTCCGGCGTGGAGATATGCCGGGCCGCGGATTTCCGTGGTTCTGCGGAGCGCCGGGCGGACGGCCAGCCTCAGCCGGGAGCGCCACCGGGTCCGCAACCTGTTGGTGATCGCCCAGGTGGCCATGGCGCTGGTGCTGTTGGTGAGCGCCGGATTGATGATCCGCACCTTCCAGGTGTTGCGCACCGTCGATCCGGGGTTCGCGCGGGCGGAGCATCTGCAGACGATGCGCATCAACATTCCCGCTTCGCTGGTGGCGGAACGCGAGAGAGTCATTCGAATTGAGAACGAAATTGTGGACAAGCTGTCGGCGATTCCCGGCGTGACGGCGGCCGGGTTCGCCAGCGAGATGCCGATGGAAGGGTACACCTCCGGCTGGGACGAGATTTTCGCGCAGGACCACACCTATCCCCGAGGCGAGATTCAGCCGCTCCGCCTCTACAAGCACGTTTCGCCCGGCTTCTTTCATACCGCCGGAACGCGTCTGACGGCGGGCCGCGAACTCACCTGGGCCGAGGTCTACAACCGCAGGCGGGTGGTGCTGCTCTCGGAGAACCTTGCCCGCGAGTTGTGGGGCGTTCCGGCGGCGGCGCTCGGCAAGCACATCCGCGAGCTTCCCAACGACGCCTGGTCGGAGGTGATCGGGGTGGTGCAGGACGTGCGTGAGACCGGTGTCGACCAGAAGGCGCCCGAGACCGTGTACTGGCCTCTCGACAACCCGTTCATCGGCGTCGTGCGCACGGCGACCTTCGTGATCCGCAGCGATCGCGCGGGCACGGAGAGCTTTCTCAACGAGATGCGGCAGGCGGTCTGGTCGGTGAACGCCAACCTGCCGGTGGCGTCGCTGCGGACCATGCAGGCGGTATACGAAGAATCGCTGGCACGCACTTCCTTCACGCTGGTGATGCTGGCGATCGCGGGCTCGATGGCGCTGCTGCTCGGGATTATCGGGATCTACGGCGTGATTTCCTACGCCGTCTCGCAGCGCCGCCGCGAAATCGGGATTCGTCTGGCTCTAGGGGCCGAAGCAGGGACGCTGCGCGGAATGTTCGTGCGCCAGGCGTTGCTGCTGGCAGGCATCGGCGTGGCGCTCGGGATGGCGGCATCGGGCGTTCTGATGCGGCTGATGAAGTCGCTGCTGTTCGGGATCAGCCCGCTCGACCCGTTGACTTATGCGGTGGTGCCGTTGGTGCTGGTTACGGCCACGGTGTTGGCCAGTTATTTGCCTGCCCGGCGGGCGGCGGCAGTGGATCCGGTCGAGACACTGCGTGCGGAGTAGACTCCCTTAGGGTCGCGGCGCGGCAATCCGGCCCAGGGGCGATTTGGCGAGAAGTTCTCTCAGTCTCGCCAACTGGTCGTCGGTGGACTGCTTCATCCATTCCAACGCGGCGGGGAGTGCCTTCGCCTCGGATAGTGTTTGGAGGGCCTTCGCCTCATCTCCCAGTCCGGCATAGGCCTCCGCCATGGTTGCCTTGACCCAGTACTCGTCGGCACCGGTTGGCTTCGGCGTCCCTTCCATGAGCGCCTGGCACAACGCCAGCACCCGACGCCGTGTACGTCGGGCCAGAACGAAATCCGCAATAGCCTCTGCCGGGTCCGTCTCAGCCCTCAGGCTAGCCCGCACGTTGAGCAGAAACGCCAGATTGATTCCGTTGTAGTAGTCGTTGCGGACGTAGAATCCTTTCTCGTGAGCCCAGATTGCCTTCTCAAGATGTGCTTCCGCGTTGGTCGCATCCCAAAAGCCCTTGTGCACCGCTCCGTAAAGCCCGAGGGTCTCGGCATCGGTGGACATTGCCGGCTCCAGCGACTCCAAAATGCCGGCGGCCTCTTTCAGAGCGTCTTCGGGTGTCGGCAGTTTGCTCTTGTAGGTTGCCAGGGCGAGCCTCTGGGCTACGTAGGCGTCCTTCGGCATCATGGTTCGGACGACCGAAAGGAGGCTTTTGGCGGTGACGAAATCGCGCCTGGCGAACGCCGCATCGGCCTGGTCCATGAGCGTCCGAATCGTTGGCGCAGAGGCTGCCTCGGCTTCCGGGCCGGCGGCGGCCAAGGCTCGCTCCACCTCCTTTTTGGCCAAAGCGGGTGGGTTGAGGCCTTGCAGGAAGGTGTAGACCGGACTATCGCACGCGGCCTGGGCGCCGACTGCCTTGATAGCGTCCTGGAGTTCTTTCCGCATGCGCTCGACCTCGCCGAAATCGATGCCTTCACCGAGATGATGGTACGTGCGGATGGCGATCTGGCCGACATCGAACGGGAATACCAGCTTGTCCTCGGCGATGGTGATCGTGGTGTACGGCTTGAGGGCATGTCGCACGCCGAGCTCATAGAAGGCGTTCGGATTGTAAGTGGAGACATCGGCGATCACAACGTCGGCATTCAGGAGCTGCTGATACATGGGGACGTTGATGTTGCCGGAATGTTGGATCTCGTCGGCCCGGATGCACTGGTATCCGGCTGCCTCGGATGCCGGCTTGATGATGTACTTGTACGATTTGTCGAGATCGAGGACGCGGCCCGTCGGGTAGTCGGTCTTTTTGCCGAAGCCCATGACAACGAAGCAAGTTGGCATATCGGGAGATTATCATAGCCATCTACCATGCGCGCTGACGGCGCGCCATAATCTACCCATGCGGTCCCGACTGATCGTCTCTCTGTTCATCGCCGTTCTGACCGGTCCAGCCCAGACCGGCAAGCACCCATTCCATGCGAACGACTGGGCCGCGCTTCACCAGGCTTCTCCGGCTGCCGTGGCTCCCGATGGCCTCACCATCCTCATTCGCGTCGCATGGGGCGGCGAGAAAGGTCCCACAAAAGAAGAATGGCGTCTCGTCGCCAAAGATGGGGGCAATCCACGAAAACTGGAGGTGCCGGAAAACTTCCACCCCGCGGGCTTCACCAGCGATGGCGCGGGCCTATATGGCACGTACGAGGTCAACAAACTCCCGCAGTTCGCCGTGTTTGCACTCGCCGGCATGAAAAGGGCCTCCACGCCGACCCTGGCGGTGATGCTGCCCTCGGGCGTTCACTCCGCAGTGCTCTCACCGGATGGAACGCGTTTCGCCCTCCTCGCCGACCCGCACCCGCCAGACGATCTGGCCGAAGTTCACACCGTGGTTCAGCCCGAGCACACCAGCCTCTACGTCGTCGCGGTGGACGGCACAGGCGGCAAGTGGTGGTGCCCCGAGCTGAAGAACATCTCCGATACTCCGGGCGGCGGAAATCCGGGCGGCGCCGGCGCGATCGCCTGGTCGTCCGACTCCAGCCGCATTGCCGTTCTCTCGGCCGCGCCGAAGATCGGGTATCATTCGGTGCATTCCTACGTGGACGTTTGTTCCGCATCAGGGGTCCACCGCGCGGCCGAGGTGTCCAATGCCGTTTCCGGTATCGCCTGGGCGGACGCCGGGCACGATCTCGCTTTCCTCAGCACCAACACGTCCGTCCTTACTCCCGACCACGTCTGGACGGTATCCGCGTCGGGCGGCACGCCAGTGGACCGCACGCCTAAACTCCACGGAACGGCCACTGCCATCGTTTCGGATCCGCACGGCAAGGTCTGGGTATCCGTCATGCACGGCGTCCAAAACGAAATTGACTCCTATTCCGATGGCGAACTCGCCACAGCCTTCCGCTGGCCCGAGGGGTATGTCGAAGGGCCGAGGTTTTCGGAACTGGCGTCTTCGACAGCCCAGCTCGCGTTCGGCATCGGCGACTCCACGCATAGCTTCAACGTTGCCGTACCGGACGGGCCGGCGCTGCGCCGGATCACCACCGAAGGCGACGAGCAACTCGCCAAAATCGACCTCGGCCCGGCGCGGGTGGTGCATTGGACCAGCAAAGAGGGTATCGCCCTGGAAGGGATTGCGACCTTCCCCGCGGGTTTTGCGGAAAACCGCCGCTATCCTTTCCTGGTGCTGCCGCACGGGGGGCCCGAGGGGAATGACGTGCTCACACTGCAGGCCTTTCCGCGCCTCATTGCCGGCATCGGCTACGTCGTCCTGCAACCTGAATATCGCGGATCGACCGGCTACGGCTCGGAGTTTCTGGATGCGATCTATCAACACTTCGGCGACCGCGCCTATCGCGACGTGGACAGCGCCACCGACTTCGCCATCGGGCAGGGCTGGGCCGACGCCAACCGCCTGGCCATTTTCGGCTGGAGCGCGGGCGGCTTCATGACCGCCTGGACGATCACTCAAACCGGCCGCTACAAAGCCGCCATCGAGGGCGCCGGCATCACCGATTGGGCGCCATTTCTGTGGACCAGCGATATCCAGCAGTTCGATTACGACGCGCGCTGGCCCGACGACGACCTCGCCGCATTCTCGCAATTCTCGGCCGTCCTGCACGCCAGGGACGTAACCACTCCGATGCTGATCCTTCACGGCGCCGCCGACCTCCGCGTGCCCACGTTCCAGGGCCGTGAATTGTATGAAGTACTGGCCGCTCGCGGCAAGACCACCCGCATGGTTACTTACCCCGGGTCCGGCCACTTCCCGCGGCTTTGGGAACAGCGCCTGGATGTCTTTCGCGAGATCGCGGCATGGCTGGCCCGGTACAATCCGTGAAGGTGAGTGACGAGTGGATCGGGGCGCGAATTGGCCGGCTATCGTCAACAGCGCTTACCACACGAAAGTTCCGACCGACCCGGCGTTCAGCCGGATCGTGGCCGTCTGCCCGCCATACTGAACCGCAAACGAACTAACCGCGTGGCTGTCGTTGGCCACGATGAGCACGATCTTACCGTCGGGTGTCTTGAAGGCCACGTTGGGTAACACCTGCGTGTTCTCGATTACTGCCATGCGCTTCGAGCCGGGCCGTTCTTCGTCGTCGGTCAGGCCGATCGTCTGATCGCCGCGGTTGGTAGAGCCGATGCGCACGGAGCCGGGGCGGACGAACTTCGAGGCATGGGCGATGGTGTAATACGCCAGGTTCAGCGAAACGGTGTTCCGGTCGATGGTGATGGCGCCCTGGCACATCGAGCAGCCGCCGTTGCCGGTGTGGGGATCGTTGTTCGGGTCCGCGGCCAGATTCCACAAGACCACATTGCGGCTCCAGTTGCGGGTGGTATCGATGATCATGCGCTTCACCGACGCGGCGATCCCGATGGTGGCGCTGCCCGGGCGCTCGGTGATCATCTGCTCGGTGAAGTAGATGTTCTTGTCGGGGCGGGCCTGGTGCACCTTGGTCATCGCGCTCATGTCGCCCCCGTAATGGTGAAAGCCCGAGCCGTCGGCAAACTGGGAGATGACGGGATCGGTCAACAGCGCCAGGGGATAGTCGGGCCGGTCGAGATTGTGGTCGAACAGAACCACTTTGGTGCGGAGTCCCGCCTTGTGGAACGCCGGATAAAGGTGGTCCCGAAGGAAGACGAGTTGCTGGTTGAGCTGCCACTGCATGCTCGGCGTGTTCTTGGAGTTCAGCGGCTCGTTCTGAATGGTGATGGCGTCGATTTCGACCCCCTCTTTCTTCATTTCCTGGACATACTTCACCAGGTAGAGCGCGTATGCCGGGTAACATTCCTCCTTCAGTGCGCCGCCGCGAACATCGTTGTTGGTCTTCATCCAGGGCGGCGCGGACCACGGGGAGCCGAGGATCCGGATTCCCGGCGCGATGGCGAGGATCTCTTTCAAGACCGGGAGCACATCTTCACGGTCGTGGCCCAGGTCGAATTTCTTCAGGTCGAAATCGGTTTCGCCGGGCGCGAGGTCGTCATACGAATAGACGAAGCGGTTCATGTCCGACGCCCCAATGGTGACGCGTAAGTAGCTGACACCCAGGTGATCCCGGTCCACCGCAAAAATCTGCCGCAGCGTGTTCGCGCGCGCCTCGCGCGACATCTTCATTAGCAGCTCGGCACTCCCGCCGGTCAACGCGAAGCCGAAGCCGTCGATCGATTGCATCTGCAGGCCCGGGTCGATCACGATCGCGGGTCCTCGCGCGGCACTGTTGCGAAAAGCAATCCGATCGGGCGACGGTTGAAGCAGGGCGGAGCGGTCGGCGTTGGTAATCCAAGCCTCGATCTGGTTTGGCGGAGCAGTCTGCGCGGGCACGAGACTGGCGCCGGCGGCCAGGAAGGCGATACAAGTTGTCTTGAAGGCGATAGGTGGCACGGAATCACCGAGCGCCATGGTACCGCCTGGCTGCCTTGATCTTCACGAGGCTAACGGATCTGGATGCGCGTCCAGCCGCGAGCGGGGATCTGGACAGGCACTTCGATGCGGTAGTCGCGATCGACAACGTAGCGCACCGGCGCGCCGTCATCGATGCGCACCGTGGCTGCAGCGGTGAGCCCGGTGTAGTAGAGGGGAAGCGAGATGCGCCGCTGGATGGCCCGGTCGAGCGGGTTGAAGAGGACGGCCATTCCCTTTTCGGTGAGCTGCGGGTTGACGTGGAGCAGTCCGTCCCAGTCGCGGCCGTCGGGGCGGCGCAGATGGATCACGTCGGAGTCGAGGATGGCGCGGTGGGATTTGTAGAAGTCCACCCAGCGGCGGACGACGGCCTGGGTTTCCGGCGAATCGTAGAGCCGCGGTCCGCGGTAGCAGGCCTGGACGCCGGAGGCGAAGTTCTGTGCCAGGTGCTGCTCGTAGGCATCGAGGTGGTCCTTGAGCGGCTCGAGGGTGGCGGCATCGCCGCCGCCGTGATATTGCACCAGGGGCACGAACATCCATCCCATGCTGGACAGTTTGTCCCAGGTGCCGTCGAAGATGTTCTGCCGGCCCAGCAGGAACTGCCGCTCGCGGGGCAGGCTCCAGTTGGTTTCGCGGTAGCCCATGGCGGTCTTGGTGGAGCCGTTGAGGAAGTACCAGTCGGGCACGTTGAGGTAGATTCCCTGTCCCCGGCACCAGCGGTAGAAGTCGCGGATCGTCTCGTACTGCCGCCACTGGGAATCCTCCAATCCCTCGTGGCCGGGATGCTTCGTCGAAGCGCAGACGTCCCCGGGATACGAGCCATCGTGCTCGAGCACGGCGAATCCCGTGGCCGTGAAAAGGGCGCGCAGTTTGTGGAAATAGTCGGCTGCCCAGCGGCTGCCCAGGCATGGTGAATTTTCGAAGATGGCGCCGCCGGGCTTGCCGGTATTGGGATTGATGGCGTCGTCGTCTTCACTGACCTTGCGGCTGGCGAGCAGGGAGTAGCCTCCGAGCTCGACGTGCTTCGAGCGGGCGTATTCGGCCAGCGAGCGAAGCTGAGCGAGGTAGGCGGGATCTTCGTTTTCGGCGTCGAAGCCGCTCCCGAAGCTGAGGATCACCATCTCGAAGCCGGCGGCGGCGCTCTGATCGATAGCGAGCTTCACGGCATCGGGGTCGCTGCGGCGGGCGTGCATGAGGATCGGATTTTCGGTGGTCCAGGGAGCGATGACGCGGTACATGCGGCGCCGGGCGAGCGAGGCGCGCTCGCGGTCCGTCGAATCGAGCGCGAGCAGGAAGGTGCGGAAGGTCTCGAAGCTGCCGCCAGCGGGAATCGCGACGTTGGGACCCATCGGCGGCCGGCTTTCGAGCAACAGCGGCGAGGTGAGGCGGTAGTTGACCTGCGAGGTGTATTGCGGGTCGGGAGACCAGACCGTGCCGCGGCTTGCGCCCCCGAAAGCGTAATCGGTTTCGGCATACAGCAGTCGCGGCGCGGACGGCGTGGCCTCCACGTTGGACTCCTCTTCGACTACCGCCAGCAGCTCGCTCACGAAGCGATTGAGGCGCACGGCGCGAGC
>DATJYJ010000205.1:0-48682 GCA_035578025.1 Verrucomicrobiia bacterium | reverse complement strand
GAATGCAGCTCAAGACACTGCTTTTCGGCATGGGCGAGACGTTTCGCGTGCTGCTCCAGCGCAAGCTGTGAGGGGGAGTGGAGAACCGGAGGGAGATACCTGAAAAATGAAAAAGGCCCCGGAAAACCGGGGCCTTGGAGTGGAACCTGTCGATTGCAGCCCTGCTACTCAGGGCGCTCCGGACTATTTCTTCTTCTTCGGAGCAGCCTTCTTCTTCGCGGGGGCCTTCTTGGTTGCGCTCTTCATTGATTGATTCTCCCTAACATCAAATTTTGCGATTTGAAAAATCGCAATGTGATTCATATATAAGGTGGTTCACTGCGAAAGTCAAGAAAAAAATGCATTCCACGGCACATTCGACCTGTTTCGGGTTGCACGCGCGCTCCTCATCCGCAAAGAAAACGCGCGCACACCAATCTCGATCGCGGCCGCGAGCCGTATATTAAATGAGACGCGCCCGTTCGCGGGCGTGAGGCTCTCGCATGACGCTGCTGTTGCCCATTCTGATGGCCGTGCAAGCCGGCGCCGACGATTCGGAGCTTGTCCTGCGCATGCAGCGGCGCGATCCGCGCGCTGTGGCGGAGCTCTACGACCGCTATGGGCGCGTAGTCTACGCCCTGATCCTCCGCGTGGTGCGCGATACCGGAATTGCGGAAGACCTGGTGCAGGAAACATTCCTGCGCGCGTGGAACCGCGTGCACGGCTTCGATGCGCAAAAGGGCTCGATTGGACCCTGGTTGCTCGCCGTGGCGCGCAATCGGGCGATCGATTACCTGCGCTCGGCCGTCGGCCGCGAGCGCAACGCCGTCGAGTACGAAGAGACCGACCATCCGGCGCTGTTTTGCGACATGGAGAAAGACATTCTGAGCTCGGACAAGGCTCGTATCGTGAAATCGGCCATTCAGAAGCTCTCGCCGAACCAGCGCCAGGTTATCGAGCTGGCCTACTTCGAAGGTCTGTCTCAATCCGAAATGGCCGAACGCATGGGGCAGCCTCTGGGTACGGTGAAAACCTGGGTGCGTACAGCCTTGAAGAATTTGCGCGATGAACTCGGCGCGGTGGTGTCGGCATGAACTGCAACGAACTTCGCGATCACTATGAGCTGTACGCGATCGGCGTGGCCGAGGATCCGGAGCGCGGCGAGATCCGGGCCCACCTGAACCGCGGATGTGAGGTTTGTATGCGGGGCATCAAGGAGGCACGAGAAATTGTGACGCTACTGGGAGGCGCGTCCGCGCCGTCGGAGCCCTCAGCCAGGCTGCGGCGCCGGATTCTTGCTTCAGTGGGCGTCGAGGAACGCCGGTTCGGATGGGCGCCGTTCCTCGCGGGCGCGCTGGCTCTCTCGCTGTTTGCCGTGGTCTACTTCGTGGGCAGGGAAGGCGAGACGGCGAAAGAACTGGCGCGCGCGAGAGAGGAACTGGGCGGCCGCAATATCGAGCTGGCACGCCTCAACGAGGCTTTCACGATTCTCAACGGCGCCGATACGGCCGTGACCAGCTTCGGCAAAGGCCAGGCGCAGCCGCCCAGCGGCAATATCTTCGTCAGCCGCTCCCAGGGCGTGCTGCTGATCGCCAACCACCTGCAGCCTACGCCCGCTGGCAAAGCGTACGAGATGTGGATCATCCCCAAGGGCGGCAAGCCGAAACCCGCCGGAATGTTCCAAACCGCCAGCGACGGCTCGGGGATGCACGTACAACGCGGGCCGGTGGACCCGAACGCGGACCTGGTCGCCGTGACCCTGGAGCCCGCGGCGGGATCCGATCAGCCCACCAGCACGCCTCTCTTCGCAGCGCCGATTCGCGGGCTGTTGCAGTGAGTGACGCTCACCTCAGGTCCGCGTAGACGAACCCGTTCACGTTCCTGATCTCACCCACGCGGACAGGGACGGGCGCCTGAAACATCGGCCCGTCATGAACGCAGGTGTGGAACTCGCCGTTCTCCCCGCAGGGGTCGACCGCAGCGGGCAGGTCGGCAAGCAATGCTGCATCGAAGTCGCGGCCGGCGAAAGCAGCGTCGAGCTGGCGCGAGTCGACACAACTGAGGCGGGCCCGCAGGCCGCCCGCAATCATGTCGCGCGCCAATTGCGCTGTCGGGATCCCCCACAGTGGGAAGATCGGCGTCAGACCCGAGCTTGCCAACTGGCGCTCGCGATAGGCGCGGATGTCCTGGAGGAAGAGGTCGCCGAATGCGATCGTGTCGAACCCCTCCAGGACGGCGCGGCGGCAGGCGTCGGCCATCCGCGCTTCATAATCTTCGTTACTGCACGGCCAGGGCAGGGGCACCTGCCGGAGCGGAACCCCGACGGCGACGGCTTGCGCCTCCAGTACTGTCCGCCGCACACCGTGCATCGCCACACGGTCCGCGGATTCGTTCAGAGTTGTGAGTAGGGCCGAAACTTCGATGCCTTGCCGGCGCAGAACGTGGAGCGTCCAGGCGCTATCTTTGCCTGAGCTCCACGCGAGCAGAGTCTTCACGCGGCCTGGGCGGCGGTGACGCGCTCGCGCCGCGCCACGGTCCGGCTCAGCCACGCGTGCAGACCGAAGAGGACACCGGAGTAAAAGAGGTCGGAGGCCAGCGTCCGCCAGAAGAACGGCACACCCGCGGTGTAGCTCGCCAGTATACCCGCGAAGTTATGCGGGTAGAGGCTGGCCGGGTACAGCCAGGCAAAATTGGTGAGCAGGAAAAACTGCACGCCGCCGGCAATTGCCGCGCCGCCGATAGCCAGCGGGCTCTCCGTTTCCCGCAGCCGGCTGCCGATCCACACGTTCACCAGGAAGCTCGCGTAGATCAAAGGCGTCAGCGCGGAATAGCCGCCCAGCAGCGGGTCGGTGATGGCCATCAGCGCCAGCGGCAGCGCGTAGGCGCGCCAGCCGCGCAGGCGCGCGCCGGCAAAGAGGCTGATCGCCCCAACGGGCGCAAAATTCCAGTGCTGGGTGACACGAATGAGCCCTCCCAGGATGATCAGGCCGATGGCTAGCGGCCTCGCCTCGTTCTTGTGCATGATTTGCTCCTTCATCGATTATCTATCACTTTCGTGGGACAGGTCTCCGGCCTGCCCCGAAGCTGCACGGTTCGGTTCCCACAGAGTCTCGCCCGCGCCGCTGACATGCGCCGCCCAGCGCGCCCAGACGAACAGCGCATCGCTGAGCCGGTTCAGATAGCGGATCGCCTCCGGCGGAACGCGTTCCACACGCGCCAGTGCCACGCATTCCCTCTCCGCACGCCGGCAGACAGTCCGCGCGATATGCAATTCGGCATCGACGCGGCTTCCGCCTGGCAGCACAAACGAGCGCAGGGCGGGCAACTCCTCGTTCATCGCGTCCATGCCTTTCTCGAGCTGCTCGATCTCGGCATCGGTCACCCGCGGCTGCCGCGGATGGACGTCCTCGGGCAGTGTGGCCAGGATCGAGCCCAGGTTGAACAACTCGTGCTGGACGCGAAGCAGAATCGCGCCGAGCACTGCCAGGCGCGGCTCCTGCGCGGCAAGCTGGTTGACCGTGGCGCGCGCGGCTCCAAGGAACGCGTTGAGCTCGTCTACCGTCCCGTAAGCCGCGATGCGCGGGCTGTCCTTACCGACGCGCTGCCCGCCGACCAGGGCGGTTTCGCCGCGGTCTCCCTGGCGCGTGTAGACGCGGTTGATGGCGATTCGGGGCTGGTCGAATGGCTCGCTCATGACTAGTGCGCTTTCGAGATGCTCCACTTCAGCCCGGCTACAAAGTTCAGGCGCGGCGAAGGGAAGCCGTACACTTCTTCATACTGCTGATTCAGAGCGTTACGCAAGTTGCCGTAGGCGGTGACGCCGTGCGCCAGCCGGCAATTCAGATTCACGCCGATGTTGGCGAAGCCCGGATTCCAGAACAGACCGTTGCTGGCGCCGTAGTTGGGTTCCTCGTACAAGGTGGCGCCGCGAAAATAGCCGGTGACGTCCGCACCGAGGCGGCCGTGTGTGAACGACGCGACGAAATTCCCCGAGTTCTCGGGACGGCGCGTCAGTTCCTGGCCGACCGCGAAGGGCGATGGCGCCTGATTCGCCGAGCCGTCCAGCGAAAGGATGCGCGTTTCCAGCAGCGTGTAGGAGCCGGTAATCAGGATCCATCGGGCCGGGCGGAAGCGCGCCGAAAACTCGGCGCCCTGGGCGCGGGAATTCGCCAGGTTGTCGGATTTGTAGTGGCTGAGCGTGGTCAGCGAACCGCCGAGCGTAACGATCAGGTCGTAGTACCGGTTATAGAAATAGGTCCCATCCACCACCAGCATGCCGCGAAACAGCTTCTGCTCCACGCCGGCATCGAAACTACGCGTGCGCTCGGGCTTCAGACCCGGATTGTTTGTGAAGGCCAACTCGAAACCCGAGGGCGGGCGCAGACCCAACCCGAAGGAGGTGTGCAGGCGTGTGGCGCCGGCGACGTACGCCGCGGACAACTTCGGATTTGCGCGCGATACGTTGGTGGCCGGAAAGTCCGGCCGGGAGAAGCCGTCCCCCGATATCGATGACGTGCGGAAGAACTCGCCCCGCAGGCCGGCGCTCAGGAAAAGGCGGCCGGCGATCTCGTAACGGTTCTCGGCGTACACCGCGATCTCGTCGCGGTGGATGGGAAACGTCGAAGACCTGGCGTCCGTGATGAATGTATTCTTGACCTGCTCGCGGGCCGCCGTGACGCCGAACGACGCGGTGTCATGGCGCGACACGCTGAAGATGGTCCGCGACTCACCCTGGCCTCGAAGGTCCTTGTTGAAGCTGAAGCCATACTGGCTGCGGAAGCCGTTGTTGTTCAGGAAGAAGCCGCCGGTGATTTCTTCCCGCCAGCGCGGCGTGAGATCGGCCTCGTAGTGGACGCCATACTCCGAGAAGTTGTTCTTGGCGCGGCTCACGGTGTCGATGCCGGGATAGACGTGCTCGGGGTCCGATCCCCATGGCCCGGGCTCGCCTGCTTCATTGGAGTCGAAATAGCCGTGGAACGCGATGCGCTGTCGCCCGAAACGGCGCGAAACGTTCAGCAGGATGTCTGCGTTGCGGTAATCGTCGTTTGGCACGACGCCCTCGTAGTCGTAGCGCGAGGCGGACGCCAGCAGGCCGAACCCGGCGATCGTTCCCGAGCCGGTGACGCCAAAGCGCCGCTCGTAATGGCTGCCTCCTTCAGCGAGCAGATCAAGTTGAGGCGCTCCCGCTTCCCTGGTAACGAAGTTTACGACACCGGCGTTCGCATACGAGCCGTAAACCGCGGACTGCGCACCGCGGATCATCTCGATGTGATCCACGGCCTCGCTGGGGATGTGTGCGAAATCGAAGCCGCCGCCGAAAGCATTGACCGGCACTCCGTCGATTTCGACCAGGGTCATATTTGAGTTGCCGCCGCGCAGGAACAGGCTGTCGACGCTTCCCGGCCCACCGGATTGATTGAATGCGACCCCCGGGAGGTAGCGCAGCAGGTCGGTGGCAAAGGGCTCGTTGCGCCGCCGGACCTGTTGACTGGGGATCAGGTCGATGCTCGATCCCTGCGCTTCGGCGGGAATGTCGATGGTCGAGCCTGCCACATCGACCGACGCGACCTGCGGCGCAATCTCCAGTTGCACGGTAGCAGCCTCCGCAGGTTCCAGGGTACGTGTGGCGAAGCCGGGGGCAGCAACCACGATGCGCAGATCTGCCGTCTCACTGGAGTCGAGCTCAAACGCGCCATTAGGCGCGGTGGAGGCTCGCGCCACCACGCCGACGCGGTTCACGAGTGCGACCTGTGCGCCCTCCACGGGCGCTCCCGACGGGTCGACTACTTTTCCTTTGATGGATTCGGCGGAAATACCCGCGGAAAAGGCGCAGCAAACGGCCAGCAGGCCCGTGACGTTTTTGGTCATCGCTGGCTCCTCCCTCGAGAGCCTGTCTCTCCCGTTCGCCGGCCGGTCTCCTGACTCGCGTCTCATCGAACCGGCCCGCCTTCCCATTCCGTTGCCGGAACAGTGGCTCCGTGGGCCGATTCTCCACGCTTACAGTAGCGGGGCTGTGCTGGATTCTCACCAGCTTCCCGAACACCAGCGAACTGAACTACACATCGAGTGTACACTATTGTTTCAGGACAGTCGATGTGTATGAAACTCGCGGTTCTGCTGGCTGCGGCGGGGCTTGTCTGTCCGGCCTTGGCGGCGGACACGAAGCCCGATAAGAAGAAATCCCAGGCGGCTTATCTGCGCGGCAAGAAAGCCGACGAATCGGGCCAGCGGGACCAGGCAATCGCCGCCTACACCGATGCGTTGCAGGCGGACAGCGGTAACATCGACGCGCTGATCGCCCGTGCCCGCGATTACGCCGCTGCCGGCGACAGACAGAAGGCGATGGCCGACCTGGACCAGGCCGTCGAGCGCGCGCCCGGATCCGCCGACGCGTACTTCGCCCGGGGCAGTCAGTATGCCGCAGCAGGCGACTCCGAGCGGGCGATCCACGACTTCACCCTGGCCATCAACCTCAAGATGGAGCGCACCGAGGTCTACACCGCCCGCGGCAAGGCTTATAACGACGCTCACCAGTTCGACAAGGCCGAAGAGGACTTCACGCAGGCCATCAAACTTCGCCTGGACAATTGGGAGCCCTACCTGGGCCGGGGCATTGCGCGCGCCGAACAGCGCAAGTACCGCGACGCCGCGGAGGACTTCAGCTCCTGCATCGACCGCAAGCCGGATCATGAAGAATGCTTTGTGGAGCGCGCCCTCGCATACACCGGTTTCAGCGATTACGCGCGCGCCCGGACGGACCTGGACCGCGCGCTGGAAATGAACCGCGACGACCAGCGGGCATGGCGGGTGCGCGGCGCCGTCCGCGAGCGGTTGAATGACGACAATGGTGCGATCGACGATTACACCGAAGCTCTGAAGCGCGATCCGAAGGATGTCCGGCTGTATATGGCGCGGTCCGCGGTCTATGTGCGGCTGAAGAGGTACCAGGAAGCACTCGACGATCGTGAGATAGCCGTGCAGCTCGACCCCAGGAACCCCGAGGTGTACGTGGCCCGCGGAGGATCGTATCACCTGCTGGGACAGCACCAGAAGGGAATCGACGACCGGTCGCACGCCATCGGACTGGCGCCTAATTCCGCGCTGGGATGGACGGCGCGCGGCGACGCCTACTATCTGTTGGGCCGCTGGGATGAAGCGCTGGCCGACCTCGAGCAGGCCGAGAAGCTGGATTTATCCAACGCGGAAACACACCAGTTGCGCCTGATGGCCGAGGCCAAGGTCAAGGAGAGGATCGCGAAAGACAAGGCTAAGGAGACCGCTCCGGAAACCGCGAATGTCACTCTGCCCGTGCCAACTCCGCCAATCAGCGAGCCCGTCCAGCCGCCCGCCACCGTCGCGGCGCCGGAAACCAGACCTGAGCCGGCAGCGGCGCCGGAGCCCAAGCCAGTCAAGGCCCCACCGCCAACGCCTCCGGTTGAAAAGCAGGTGATGACCGCCGACGACTATCACCAGCAGGGACGCCGGCTAATCCAGCAAGACAAGTTCGCCGAAGCCATCCAACCTCTTTCGCAGGCCGTGGCCCTGAATCCGTACCTAGCCACCGCGTTCAATGCTCGCGGATACGCGTATTACCGGCTGAAGCAATACAAAGAAGCACTCGCCGATTTCGATGCGGCGATCAAGCTGAATCCCGCATACGGCAATGCCTACACGAACCGCTCCGTGGCCAGACGCGCCATGGGAGACAAAGCCGGCGCCGATGCCGACCAGGCGAAAGCGCGCGATCTGCTCAAAAACGCAAAGTAGATTGTTTCTATACTTGCTTGCCCGAGATCGCGTCGACGGGCCGGGGCTGGTAGGCAATCGCCTCGATCTCGACGCGGATTCCCGCCACCGCAAACCCGGTGACCACGGTTGCGCGCGCCGGCTTGGCATCGCCGAAGAACTCGGCGTAAACGGCGTTCATGGCAGCGAAGTCATTGGCGTCGGCGAGGTAGACGTTGCACTTCACCACGTCGCTCATGCTCGCATTGCAGCCCCGCAGGATGTCTTGAATGTTGGTGAGAACCCGGCGGGTCTCGGTTCCGATATCGCCGGAGATGAGCTGCTGCGTCGCCGGATCGACCGGCACCTGGCCGGAAACGAAGATGAAATCGCCGGCACGCACCGCGGGCGAGTAGGGGCCGCGCGGGGCGGGAACGCCGGGAGGAGAGATGCGCTCGATCATGGAGTCAGTGTCCTTCCGCTTCTAAGAATCGTTCAGCTTCCATGGCGGCCATGCATCCGGCGCCCGCCGCGGTGATCGCCTGCCGATAGCTCCGGTCCTGCACGTCGCCCGCATGAAATACGCCCGGAATGTTGGTGCGGGCGCCGCCCTTGGAAATGATATAGCCGTCGGCGTCGGTTTCAATCTGGCCTTTGAAGACTTTTGTATTTGGGATGTGTCCGATGGCGAGGAAGAAGCCGTCCACATCCTGGTCCCAGACCTCGCCGGTCTTGACATTGCGCAGGCGGACACCGGTCACGATCCCCTGCTCGAGATCGCGCACGTGCTCCACGACGGAATTGGTGATGAACTTGATTTTCGGATTATTCCGCGCGCGATCCAGCATGATTTTGGATGCGCGGAATTCCTCTCGGCGATGCACCACCGTGACCTCGCTGCCGAACCGCGCCAGGAAATTGGCCTCTTCCATCGCCGAGTCGCCGCCGCCGATCACCATGATCTTCCGGCCGCGATAGAAAAACCCGTCGCACGTCGCACAACTGGAAACGCCGTGGCCGATCAGCTTCTGTTCCGATTCGAGCCCGAGCCACCGTGCGCTCGCCCCGCTGGCCACAATCAACGTCCGGGTCTCGATCCAATCGCCATCCACGTCGAGCCGGAACGGACGTTTGGAGAGGTCCGTGTCGATTACGGTCCCGGAGTGGTACTCGGCGCCGAAATTCTGCGCCTGCTTCTTCATGTTCTCTACCAGTTCGGGCCCGTTAATTCCCTCCGGAAACCCGGGGAAATTCTCGACCAGCGTGGTCATGGAAAGCTGCCCACCGGCCTCATGTCCTGAAATAACCAGGGGCTTCAAATTTGCGCGAGCGGTGTAGATGGCCGCAGTATTCCCAGCGCAGCCGGAGCCAATAATCACAACATTTCGCATGTTCGGTCGGTGAACCTACAGATTAGCATGGCGTGTGGAGCCCGCCGCTGGAGATTGGCCATTTGCGCCGGGCGGAGCCCGCCGCGCAGCTGAAAGCTGAAAGCTATTGCCTTCTATTGCGCATTGGCCACGGGGCTCTTCGCGAAGTACAGCTCCACCGCGCGGTCGATATTCGCCTTGGTCATGCGAACAGGCCGTCCCTCGTACTCGCTGATGGCTTTCACCAGCCGGTAGATGTCCATCGGGTAGCACGCGCGCAGCACTTTGGCCACGTACTCCTCGCATCGGACGCGCAGGTACTCGCCGCAACCGGGCTCGGTCGGCACCTGGTAGTTCTGCACGACGCGCTGAAAGATCTTCTCGAAAATCTCCGGTGAAATGTTGTCCACCAGCACCTTGGTCTGGATGCGGCGCAGGAACGCTTCGTCGGCCAGGTCGTGCGGATTCAGGTTCGTCGAGAACACCACCATCAGCTCGAACGGTACCTGGAACTTCATGCCTGAGGCCAGAGTCAGGTAGTCCACGCGGCGATCCAGCGGCACGATCCAGCGGTTGAGCAGGTCGCGTGGCGCCAGCATCTGCCGGCCGAAGTCGTCGATGATCAGAATGCCGTTATTGGCCTTCATCTGGCAGGGCGAGATGAAGACGCGGGTGGCCTCGTCCAGCCGCAGCTCCAGCATCGACGCCGATAACTCGCCGCCCACCGTGATGCACGGGCGCTCGCATACCGCCCAGCGCGGGTCCATCTGGTCGTCGTGGAAGGGCAATTGGCGGTGAACCACGGGATCGAAGAGCGTGATGATGTGGCCATCGGCTTCCACCGCGTAGGGGATCACCACGGCATCGTGATAGATCCTCAGGATGCGTTCGGCGATGCTGGTCTTTCCGTTTCCGGTGCCGCCGTATAGGAACAGCGACTGATGACCGATCAGCGACGGTCCGAGTTGATCCAGCAAGCCATCGGGCAGCACCAGGTCGTCGAAGGCCCGGCGCAGACTCTCGCGGCTCAGCCGCACCTGGGCAGCCTGCGCCCTGACTATCTTCTGGTATTGCTGGATCGAAACCGGCACGGGTCCGACATACTGACAGACCTCGTTGCGCCCGCTTGCCAGGTTCCGGCCGCCGGTGGTGAGCGTGAACGAGTAGTCGTTGCCCAGCATGCCCTTGACCTCAAGGAGCTGCTGCTGCCGGAACTGGTGGAACAAGCTCTCCAGGATCGGGAACGAGATCTTGAGCGTCTCGTGGAGAGCGCCGAGCGTGCCGGCGCCGTGCAGCCACAAATACCGCAGCACCAGGTCGGTCACGACGGCACGGGGTACGCCCAGATCCTCGATCCGATCCGGCATCATCGGCCAACAATCCTGGCGGACAATCTTGGGGACCGCTTGAGTGGCAGTCATCGAATTTGAAATATACAACGCCCCGCGCGCCATGTACCAGTACGCCAATAGTTAGCTCACGGCTCGTACCGGGCGATATATAAGAGGTTGTGGCGCTTGCCCGCCCCTCGGAAAAGACACGTAATATCTGATACATGACGGGGTACACTCGGTCACTCGGACCTATTGCGTCCATTGGGCGCTTGAAAGCCCGATGCGGGAACATCCCGAAAAACGCTACCGTATAGATAGTCATGTACACGAAGCGCCTCAAGTCGATTTGCGCCGGTCTGGTGCTGGCCGCCGCCGCGTTTGCACAGGCTCCGTCCGGCAAACTCGCATTTGAAGTTGCCTCGGTCAAGCCGGCCCCTCCCCTGGACCCCGCCGCCATCATGTCCGGCAAGGCCCACGTCGGCATGAAGATCGATGCTGCCCGCGTGGATATCGGCTCGCTATCACTATCCGATCTGATCCGGATCGCCTACAAGCTCAAATCCTATCAGCTGGTTTCTCCGGACTGGATGAACGGCATCAGCGCGCAGCGTTGGGACATTCTGGCCAAGATGCCCCCGGGCGCCAACAAAGATCAGGTGCCCGAAATGCTGCAGGGCCTGCTCGCCGAGCGCTTCAAGCTGGAATTCCACCGCGAGACCAAGGAACACTCGGCCTACGCGCTGACCGTCGCCAAAACGGGCCTGAAGATGAAAGAGGCGGCGCCCGATCCCGAGCCCGTCAAGACCGAGCCGCCGCCCCCCGGCAGCGACCCCGCGCCGCCCCCCGGCAATACCAGCCCTCAAATCAAGATGACCGGAAGCGGCGACTCGAGAACCATCACCGTAGGCGGCGGCGAAGGTGGCCCCATGAAAATGACCGTGGGCCCGAACGGCATGCACATGGAAGCCGAGAAGCTGCCCATGGACGGGCTGGTCGAATTGCTCTCGAAACTCGTAGATAAGCCGATCGTCGATCAGACCGGGCTCAAAGGGAAATACCAGGTGGCTCTGGACATCAGCATGGCCGAGATGCTGGCCATGGCTCGCGCCGCCGGAGCTCCGGTGCCGAACGCGCCGGCCGGTGAGGGAAAAGGCCCGGCAGATGCCGCCTCGGATCCCACCACCGGCGGCACTGTCTTCACCACGGTTCAGCAGTTGGGCCTCAAGCTGGATTCGCGCAAGCTGCCGATCGAGATCCTGATCGTGGAAAAGTGCGAGAAGGCGCCAACGGAGAATTAAGCTTTCAGCTCTCAGCTTTCAGCTCTCAGCCAAGACAGAACCCGCGTGCTGATGGCTGAGAGCTGATTGCTGAAAGCTCTTTCACAACGAATTCAAATACGCAATCAGGTCGCTCATTTGCTGCGCGGTGAAGCGCGGCCAGGGCAGCTTCCTCTGGTTGACCACTTCCAGCATGCGCGGGCCGTGGTTCCATAACGCGGCCACCATCGTGATGTCCGAATAGGCGTCCTTGTGCCCGCCCAGCTTTGGCGCTCCGCTGGACGGATCGTTGTGGCAGGTGCCGCAGTTCTTCTCGTCGAACACCTTCTTCCCGCGGTCGGCGCTCCCGGACCCGCGGAAATACTGCCGCGCCCAGATGTAGGAGATGATCTGGCGCATCTCTTCCTGAGATAGCTCCGGCGGCGGGTTCTTCATGCTCGGCTGGTGGTTCCACATATCGACCGCGATCTCGGTGAGCGTCTGGTTGTGGAGGCGATTCTCCAGCGCCATCTTGGGACCGGTGTGGCAGCCCGAGCAACCCTTCGAGACGAAGAGCTTCTCGCCGCTGTCGGAAGGCGGAAATGCGAAGTTGGCGGCCAGGTTGCGCGTCTCAGGCAGGTTCTGGAGATACACCAGCATGTCGGTCAGCTCCTGGGCAGTCAGTTTGGACCAAGCCAGCTTCTTCTGAGCGAATTGCTCGCGCATTTTTGCGCCGTGGTTCCACATCTGTTGCGCCAGCACGACCGGCTCGGCCAGCGATTCCCACTTCGCCACCGGCGGCGCAGCTGCAACCGGGGAACTGGTGATCCCGTGGCAATCGGCGCAGTGATGGGCCGCGAATGCCTGCTTGCCGCGCGCGGCATCGCCCGGTTTCTCGAAATACCGCGCGGAGACGAAGTAAGCGAACAGATCCGAAGCCGCTTCCGGAGACAGCGACGTCTTGGTGACGCCGTTCTTCTGCATCGCCTCCCACATATCCGGCGCGTGGTTCCACATCAGGCTGGCCATCACCGCGGGAGTGTAGTCGCGGTCGATACGCCGCCCCAGGTCGGGCGCGAGCGAGCCGCCCCGGCCCTTCATGCTGTGGCACTGGATGCAGTGCTCGCTCTGAAATAGCTGCTCTCCGCGCCGGGCATCGCCCGGAACGATATCGGCCGCCAGCGCACCCCACGCGACGACCGCGCTCGCCGCAATCAATCGAAGTCGGAACATGGCTGGTCTCCTATTTATCGACCCTGATCCCCGTCATGAACGTGTGCACCCGGAACGATTCGTACTGGTAGTAGTTTTCCCCGAAACCATACCAACGCCACTCTGTGTTCCATTGTATGTGTTTGTGCAGCGGGAGCGAGAGCCTTCCGAGGGGCTGATAATACTGGGTCGGGCGCGTGCCCGAGGAAATGAACAGCGAACCGCCGGCCGTCAGTTTAGGCGACATGCCGCCGATCGCCGGCAGGACGAAATCGATGGCCGAGGTGGCGGTGTGGCCGTTCTCCGTGTAGCTCGAAACGGCCGGAGTCAGGAACGGCAGCAGCAGGAAGTCGATATTCGAGCGCAGCGAGGAACGGTTATATTCCGCCATCACGGTCACCCGCTTCCCGCCGTTCGGCGTCCAGTACACGGCCAGCGAGTTATCGCGCGTGCGGAAGTCGTTCTGGATCCCCGGCGTCGGGTTCTGGTTGTCGAGCAGCGCGAAATTGGCCTGCAGCGAGAGCGAGCCGGTCGCCTGGTACTTCGCCCGGGCCCGCATGCGGTTGTAGTTGTACAGGCTGGTTCGGAAATAGGTCTGGTCGGTGACCCCGCTCTCGAAATCGACGTTGAGCGAAAGCTTTTGCAGGGGGCGGATGGTCGCTCCCGCGAGCGCCACGTTCTGCCTCAGGTCTCGGGATTGCAAGGGTCCGGCGGGGTCGAGCTGACCCGCGCGCACCGTGGCATCGCCCCAGACAAAGCGGTAGCCGCCGCGCAGCGTGATCTTGTTGGTCACGTCGACGATCGCTTCCACCTGCTGCTGGTTGTAGTTGACCACCTGCCGCGTGTTGAGCGCATCCAGGATGGTTGGCCCGGTGCCGGGTGTCACCAGAATCTGTTCGCTCAGCATCCCGTAGCCGGCGTCATGATAGTGATTGATCGTCACCGAGTCGATGATGCGCAGCCGCCGCCACGGCCTAATCTCCAGGCCGCCGTTGCCCAGGACACGCGGCGCATTCGCATTGCTGTTGCCGATGCTGAACTCGCCTGGATACAGCAGCAGGGCGCTGAGCAGCGCGAAGTTGCCGGTCGCCTGGTCGAAGTAGCGGGCGTCGATCTTCGGCTCGCTCCACAGAAACTGTCCGTAGAGATTGATCCAGGAAGCCGGGCTGGCGGTGGCGAGTACCTTGCTGTAGACGCTCGAGCCGCGGATTCCGTAAGCCTGCTGGAGTGTCTTCAGGTACAGCATGCTGCCCAGAACCGGCGTGGTGCGATCGCCGTAGTTCAATCCATTGGCGCTGGCCTGGTCGTCTTCCTTGAACGTGGTACCTCCCTGTTCGAGCGTCACGTGGAAGCGGTTGTACTCCATGCGCACGCCGCCGCGATAGTTGTTGGTGCTGTTGCGCAGCAGCGTGGGTACGGCGAACTCATTGTTTTCATCCTGAACCCACGTGGTCACCGCATGGCCGGATTCCGAATTCCGCTCGAAGACCAGGTAGGGCATGATGTGCTTGCCCGGAAAAAGCTGAAGGTCACCGTATCCATTGCGCCTCAGGGTATCGTAAGCCTGCTCGTTGAACCCCTGCGGGACGAATGGATTGGCGTAGGAGGGCAGCGCATTGAAGTAGGCGATGTTGCGATAGTCGGCGCTGAAATCGTAAATACCCTTCTTGCGCATGTCCAGGTGCGCCGTATTGTAGGGATCGCCCCAACTGTTGGCTCGTGCATCGAGCCGGTCGAAAAGACGATGCTTCGGGTCGGTAATGGTGAAATCGAGGCTGTTGAGCCTTGGCCCCTCCCCCAGATTCACGATCGTCCGATACGTCGGGTAACTGCCGCGCACATCCGTGAGCCACCGGTAGCCCAGCTCGAAACTACCCGTGAACCACTCCTCGCCCGAAGGCACGGGCGTGGCGGCCTTCTCATCAGCTTTCGCGGGCGCGGCCTGATCGCCGGCCTTCGCGGGCGCGGCCTGATCGGCCGGTTTCGCCTGGTCGCCGGCCTTCGCGGGTGCGGCTTGATCGGCGGCTTTCGCCTGATCCTCGGCCTTCGCGGGCTCAACCGGGGCCACCGGAGCCGCCTGGCCTCCGCTTTGCTGCGCCATGGCAGCCGCCGTCATGAGAAAAACCAGTAGGACTCTCATTTGAAGAACGCCCGGTCCACGTAGGACCCATGCACCTTCTGGTGACAGAGAGTGCAGTTCTGGAATCGCGGCGAGCGCAGATCGTGAATCGCCGGGCCTACCGTCCCCAGCGTCGAGTTGGGCGCCGGGTTGGGCACCGGAATGTTCGAGTGGCACTCCATGCAGAGGAGGCGCACCTCGGGCCGCGTCAACATTTTCGGATTCGCGGATCCGTGCGGCTGGTGGCAGGCTCCGCAACCTTCGAGCCGCACCGGCGCGTGCTCGAACGGAAACGGCCCGACCTTGTCGCCGTGGCACTTCATGCAGCCCGGTTCGTTGGCGCGAGTCAATTGAATCGACTTCGGCACCGCCGAACCGTGCGGATTGTGGCAGTCCACGCAGCTCATGGCGCCTTCCGGCAAACGGTGTTTGTACGGTTTCTGAAAACTCGCCCAAACGTCGGGATGGCAGCCCGCGCACTGCCGGTTGATCTCGGGCAGCCTATGCGGCACGAGTCCGTTGGGTCCGTTCTTGTGAATCGCGTGGCACGCCGTGCAACTCACCTGGTTCTTGGCATGACTGCTGTTCAGCCGGCCGGTATGAGTGCTTTGATTCTGGTGGCAGGTGAGACAGATCTTGTCCGCCTGGGCCGCTCTCAGTTTGGCCGGTTGGCGGATGTCGTTTGCCGATGCGGACTCCGCGTGTTTGCTGCCGGGACCGTGGCACGATTCGCATGCCTTGGTCGCCCAGCCCCGCTTCTTGTCGGTCTCAACAGCTTCGTGCGGATTCTTCTGAAAGGCCTTGAAGATGTCCTCATGGCACATCTGGCAGGTTTCGGAGCCGACGTACTCGGCGGGCTTATTCTCCGGCGGAGCTGCCGGCGCCGCCGGTTTTTCCTGGGCCCACGCCCCGGAAAAGGTGAACAAAAATGCGCCTGCGAAAACCACAAGGCGCGTTCCCGAGGAACGCGCCTTGGCAGACACAGAACGAGTTGTCTGGGTCGGTCGCCCGAACATGACCTTCATGTCCTTTTTATCTTATAGTGATGCGTCACTGACCCGCGTGAACCTGGTCCACGTCGAACGCGGCACCGGTGCCATGGCATACATCACAGCTCTCCCCAAACTTGGGATCGCTCTGAGCCAGCGCGTGGGACAGGGCTGAAATGTTCTGGTGGCACGCCGTGCAGGCCGAAGTCGTCGCGGCGACCGGGCTGACCGGTCCCTGGGTATCCAGCACCGCGTTCTTGCCGATCGGGAAGTTGGCTTCCGACGTGTTGACGTGGCACATGTAGCACTTCGCCGTGTCGGGGACGCCGCCCGTCGGCGTCATCGCCGGATAGCGGACGCCAGTGTTCGGAATCTTCGAGGGAACCGACGCGAACGCCGTGCCAAAGTCATTGTGGCTGCCGCCGAATCCGACGATGACGTAGTTGCGGTTGAACTGGGTCCGCATCTCGTCGCCGGTGTGGATCTTGTGAATCATCAGGGCGAAGTTGACCGACTGCGGCGGCAGAGTCTTGTCCGCAGGCACGGTCGAGTTGGGCCGCTGCGAAATGTCGTTCTCGCTCGGGTTGTGGCACAGCACGCACATTTCGATCTGGTTACGATTCTCGCCGTGCAGGGAGAGGTAGTTGTGGCACGTGTTGCACTTGTTGATGGCCACCACCTGGCGGCGCGGGGTCACCGGAGAACCGTCCACGGAGAAGTAGATGACCTTGTTGATTGCGCCATACTCGGTCGACATCTGCTGAGTCGTTCCCGGCAAAAGGGTCAGTCCGCGCCGTCCCTCGATGCCGATCGCGAAGGTTCCCGTCGCCTTGGCCGGGATGGAATGCGTGAACGTATACGTGCAAGTACCGCCGGAGTCGCATTTCGCGGTCGGCGCCGGGTTCTCGCTTACGTAGCCGGGAGTCGTGACATCGCTGCCGAAGCTGGTATATCCGTAATCCGAAGTCGGCCCGGCCATCACCAGCGCGATCCGGTCCGGGCTGGTCGTCAGTGAACTCATCGGCACCGGGTTGCCCGAATAGTCTTTCGAAGTGAAGGTCACGGTCGGAGCCTTGCCGGCGACGCCGTTATCCACTCTGACCAGCGTGAATACAAGACCAGGCCGCGTGGAGGATTGCGTGGGCACCGTGTGCGCGCCCATGATGGAAGCATCGAATTCCAGCTCGCCTTGCGGGATGTGGCAGGTCGAACACTGGCTGTCGCTCACCTGCGGCAGATCCACGTGATTCTGCCCCGTGGCGAAGTTGACGTCGTCGTGGCACGAACCGCACGCAGCTCGGGTCGGGTTCGTCAGCCACGCATTGGACTGCGTCGCTCCGGTCACTTTCTGATCCTGGTGGCACTCGGCGCATCGGCGCGGATCGCTTGGCAGAACCACGGTGGACCAGTCCGAAACCGACTGGTTGAAGCCGATGACCTGATACGGCTTGCCGGATTGCACGCTGGGCAACTGGCTACCCATGTGGAGCTTGTGGATAAAGACCTTCATGTCCACGGTATTGCCTGTGTCGGGATCGACGGTCTGCGGCTGGTGGCACATGATGCAGAGTTCCATGCCCTGACGCGAACCGCCGTGAAAGGAGAGCGCGTCGTGGCACTGGTTGCAGCTCGCAGTGCGGATTACGTCCCGCGTGACATTGGGCTTTGTTCCATTCGGCACGAAATCAAAGGTCGTGGAGGCGTAGTTCGTGCCGAGATCGAATTCCGTCAGATTGCGCGAGCCATAAACACCCATGCGGTGGGTGACGGTCGGATCCCAGGCTGCTCCGTTCTGTCCGGTGGCCTTCGTCTTGAAGGTGTACACGAACTCGCCGTCGGCAACCTGTTTCGTCGTCCCGCCGGAGTCGGTACTCGCCTGAGTCGCCGATTGGTTGGTAATCGGACTGGTTTGAACACGCGTCGTGTACGCGTAAAACTGCGTCTGCCCCCGCGGAATATACGCACAAAGATAACTGAGTGAAACCGCGCCCGGCGTGGTGACTCCCGCCGGATCCAGCGCGACACCCTTGGGGTCCGTCACCTTGTAATCGACGCTGATCGTGCCGTCCTGGGCGATGCTTGCCGAGACGATCGTGATCGTCAGGCCGGGACGCACAAAGTTGACGGTTGCATCCGAGGCGTAGTACGCCTTGTCGTGAATGGTAAAGCCGTTCTTGGTGGGAACACCCGCCAGGACCAGGCCGGCAACCACCAACAGCGCCAGTACCAAACGGCCGATCGTGAAGCGCATGGCTGGAATCCGCATAGTAAGCTCCATAAGAAAACTACCCGCCGCCCCGCTTTGCCGGCACACGATAGAAACCCCGCAAGTTCCGGTTGGCGAATGACTGGCAGCACCGTCAATGCATGCGCGGAGCCAAACTCTTTGCATTGACTTACAGATGGGGAAATCTTTTATTATGTGCGTGTTGGAAAATCCAGCAGCCGTGTGGCGCCGGGAAGACCCGAGGCCGGTTGGGTCAAACCCCGGAAGGGAGTGGGTGAAATCCCGCTAGCTTTGCGCGTGTTCCTCGGCGGTTTGTCTAAGTATTGTGCACTTTGCTACGGGACGTGCCGAAAGGCAACCGCAATCGCAGCAACCTCTCCCGGTTCCGTTCCTCCTCCAGCGAGCGCGTGCGTGCGCGCAGCAGGTCCGGAAGCGAAACCATCCCGGCGAGTTTCCCGCCCGTAGCCGGGTCGATCACCGGCAAGCGCGTCAGGCCCGTTTCGGCCATCCGATGCACCACGACCCGCAGTGGTTCGCCGACTGCCGCCAGTACCGGGCTCCGGCGGGCAAGTTCGCCGAGCGGGCGATTGTGCTGCTGCGGGTCGGAAATCGCATGCTGGAGTTGATCGCGCGTGATCACGCCCACCAGGTTCCGGTCGTCCGAAATGACGGGATACAGCAACTGGCCGCGGCCTGCCTGCTCCCCGTGAAGCCGCCCTACCGCCTCCCCAGCCGTGCGAGCCGCGTCAAGCGCGACAATGTTGGTGCGCATCACCTCGCGAACGAAGAGTATTTCCAGCGGATCCACGGCGTACTCGCGGCTCAGGTGGTATCCCCGCCGGCTCACCTTTTCGGTGAGAATCGAGCGGCGCAGTGTCAGCACCGTAAAGCCATGCGCGATCGTCACCGCGAGAAGCAGCGGCAACAGCACGTTGACATCGTGCGTCAACTCGAAGGCGAAAATCACCCCTGTGAACGGGGAGCGCATGGTGCCTCCCAGTATGGCGCCCATGCTGACCAGAGGCCAGAAACCGGCTCCCTCGTACGGCAAAAACCCGGCTTCCACTCCACCCAGAGCTCCGCCCATCAGCAGCAGCGGCGCCAGCACTCCACCCGAGGTACCCGATCCCAGCGACACCGCCCAGATCACGGATTTGACCATCAGAATAGCCAGAATCACGTTGCGCGGCACATCGCCTTGCAGCAGGGCGGCGATGGTTTCGTAGCCTACGCCCAGCGCTTGCGGAAACACCAGCCCCCCAAGACCCACCGCCAGCCCGCCCAGAGCCGGCCACCACATCCAGTGGATGGGAACGTGAGCGAATCCATCCTCGGCGGCGTAAACGGCGGCCGTCAGGAGTGCGGAAAGCAGCCCCGCCAGCAGGCCGCAGACGACGCATCCAAACAGGCCTTGCGGACCGATAAAGGCAGGATGGGCTGGCACGGGAAAGAGCGGTCCCATCCCGAGGATATAGCGGCGTGCCGCGCCCGCCGTCACGCTGGCCAGCGCCACCGGCACCAGACTTCGCGGCTTCCACTCGAATAGGAGTAGCTCGACGGCTAACAGGACGGCCGAAACCGGCGAAGCAAATGTGGCCGACATACCTCCGGCCGCACCCGCCACCAGCAGGGTCTTGCGCTCCGTGCTGGAGAGCCGGAAAAACTGCGCGATCATCGAGCCGAACGCCCCGCCCGTGAGAATGATGGGGCCTTCGGCGCCGAACGGCCCTCCCGACCCGATCGATATCGCGCTCGCCAGGGGCTTCAGAAACGCTACCTTGGGCTCGACTTTGCTGCCATTGATGAGGATCGCCTCCAGCGCCTCCGGAATTCCATGGCCGCGGATGCGCTCGGATCCGTAACGCGCCATGATCCCGATGATCAGCGCGCCCGCAACCGGCACCAGAATGACCCAGACGCCCAAATGGTTTCCGGCCGGAGACACCAGCCCTGTCCCCCACCGCCCGAAAAAGAAAAGGTTCGTGAAAACACCGATGAGGCGCAGCAAACCAAGCGCGACCAGAGAGGATACCAGCCCGATCACCACTGCAAGGGCGGAGATCCACAGCACGCGCGGACTTGTCGTAAAATCGGACAATTTGAACGGCCCCGGAGTCTGCCCGGCGGCGGCGCGCGCTTCAAACGAATTTGCAAATGATTTCATCACCTCGCTTCCCATTCCTCCAGTAATCCCGATAGCGCCCCCAGCAATTGCGGGGCGAGCTTCCGAAGCTCCGAATAGTGGGCCTGCGAAAGGTCGCTCAGCAGTTGCTCCCCCCGCCCGGTGAGACGCAGATGGACCTCTCGCCGGTCCGTGCCCTGCCGTGTCCTCTCTACCAGGCCGCGCTCCTCCAACCGGTCCACCAACCCGACTGCGCTGTGATGCCGGATCAGGAGATGCTCCGCGGCCGCTCCGACCGTCGGCCCGCCGGGCTCCTCCGAAGCGCGGATGATCAGCATCATTTGATGCTGCTGCGGCTCCAACCCTGCCTCGCGCGCCTCCGATTCACTGAATTGCAGGAATCGCCGGATGAGGTATCGGAACTGCGCCAGCGTATGGTAATCGGTGGTTCGGAGATTCATGGGGGGAACGACACATCGCTTCGCTGGAAATATCGTATCACGATACGATTCGAACAGAAAGAGACATCCCAGCCTTTTTTGTACAATTTGTGAACTTCAGACTTGATTTCGGACTTATTAGTATGTATCCTAACTTCTCGGTAGGATAAATCCCCCTAGTAGATAGGATAATACTGATGCTCGGCGCCCTCGCCATTTCAATCTCTTACCACCAGCGTAGCCGGACCAGCGCCTCGGATGCGATCCGCAGGCGCGCACTCGAACGCCTCTACGAGCGCCGCGAAACACTCAATGAATTGATCGACACTTTGCAGCGGTATCAGGAGGAGCGCCGCCGCCTGCTGGCGCCCTGCATCGATATCAGCGTTGCACGGAAGTGCTCGTTAGGTTCCGTTCGATAGCGAACTTCACCAATCCGACCAGATCGTGTACGTTCAGCTTCCGCATCAGGCTGGCCCGGTATGTGTCCACGGTCTTGGGGCTGATTTCCAGCAAATCCGCGATGTCTTTTGCTCGCAGTCCGTTAACCAGATAAGAAAACACTTCCATTTCTCTGGGACTGAGTGTGGCCAGGGGATCTTCCGGACGGCCGCCTTTGTCGGACTTGGTGAAGAGCCCCGCTCCCCGTAACAACGGCGAAACATATACACCGCCGTCGCGGACGAAGCTGATGGCGTCGAGCAGGTGCCGCGACGGCCCGTCCTTGAGCAGGTAGGCATCCGCGCCGGCGCGCAATGCCTCCATCACCGCCGCCTCCTCGCGGCTGATGGAAAGAATGATCAGCTTGGTATTGACGTTTTCCGCGCGCAGGCGCCGGATGACCTCTACTCCCGTGACCCCAGGCATGTGAAGGTCGAGAATGGCGAAGTCCGGCTCGAGCGACTGGATCATCTCGACTGCGCCTGCTCCGTCGGAGGCCTGCCCCAGTACGCGCATTCCATTAGCCGCGCACAATGCCGCAATGCCTTCCCTGACGATGTTGTGATCATCCGCCAGAATCACCGTAAGCTGCTGATTTTCTACCATCACACTCCTGGCCACCTCGGGCTCACGACTCAGCGGGCGAGGCTGGTACGGAAACTATCAGTGTAGTCCCGGAAGGGCCGCTTTGAATACTCATTTTGGCGCCCAACGCCTCAGCCTGTTCGCGGATCGACCGGAGCCCGATCCCGGAGGCGAGACTCGCCGGTTGGCGTAGCAGGAGATCCACGTCGAATCCGATCCCGTTATCGAGGACCGTGAGCGTCAGATTGCCGTCCGATGATCTGAGGGAGACGCTCACCCGGGTCGCGCGGGAATGCCGCGCAAGATTGGAAAGAGCCTCCTGAATGGTCCGGTAGATCAGGATCTTGACCTCGAGATCCGGCTCTACCGGCAGGTCAATTTCAAGAGCCGCCTCGTAGCGCTGTGGGATGCCGCTGATCTGCCACAACTGGCGGATGGCATCGCCCAGCGCAAGCCTCTGCCACTCGGGAGGATGCAGGCGCCTGGACAGAGACCGCACCTGTTCCAGGGTATCCTGCGTCAAGGTGGCGATGCGATCCAGAGCCTCGCGAACGCCGGGAGGCGCCGCCGGCATCTGCGACTCGATGAGATCCAGTTGCAGCCGGATGGCGGCGAGCATTTGTCCGGCACCCGTGTGCAGTTCCCGGCCTAACCTACGCCGTTCCAACTCCATTTGCCGAATGGCTTTGCGGCCGCTTCCCCGGCGCCGTCTGCGCGCCAGGGCCGAAAGCCTGCGCTCGGCAGCCAGAAGACGAAAGAAATGCCCGACAAACAGGCTTTCCAGACGTAACAGTCCCGATGAGAGTTCCCGAATCTGCCCTTCCGGGAAGGCGCCCATCAGCGTACTGTCGGCCGCCTGCCAGACCCGCCACACCACGACCGGCCGATCTCCACTCAGGATTGTGTCAACGAGTTGCCCCGTTGCGCCCAAAACCGCCCGGCCCCGGCTACTCATCCGCAGCACACGCCCGGAATGGTCGCATTGCATCAGCAAAGGGCAATTGAGCTTCAGCCAGCCCGTAGACTCGGAATCTGCACCATTGTCCAACCAGAAGTCTCCCAATGTCAGGGATGTTTCCTACCAAGGATGCCAGCAACCCTGTTATGCCGCAATCGCGGTACGTACCTAGTACAAGCGTTACTAAATGGTGTACTTGCTTCTCCAGCCGGGCGTATATTATAAGGAGATCACTTATGTCGCGCGTCATCAGCAATATCCCGAGGGCGGCTATCTTTCTTGCGGGTATGGCAGTAGGTGCCCTGACCCTGCCCCGGCGCCAGCGCACCGGAATGGACCAGACCACCATCGAGGAGCTCAAGAAGTCGCTTGCCGGCCTGAGCCAACGTTTGGAAGCTAAACAGGCGGCGGACGAGACCCGCTTCGGCCAAATCGAAAACAGGCTGGAAGAACACGCCACCCGGCTAGCGGATGTGCCTTCGACCACGCAGATTGTGGCCGCTATGGAGCAGTTGCTGTCCAAGACCATGGCTTCACTCGACGAACGGTTGGCCACCCAGGCCAATTCGATCGAAGTTCTAAAGACGACCGTCTCGCAGACCGACAGCCTGTTGGAGCGCGTTCTGGAGTCGCTTGATTCGCTCCAGGCTTACACGGATCAGGCCGAATTCTCTGAGGACCCATTGCTGAGCCGGCCGGCCGTGTAGCTCCGCCTGTGCCATCGGGTACTTCCCTTAAGAGTACACTGATTGGATGGCGTTGTGAAAAGCACTATTCTCAATTGGGGATGAGCAGGGGGCTATGGATCTGACGAGGGTATTGGAGGAACTGCGGCGCGAATTGGCTCATCTGGATGCTGCCATCCTCAGCCTGGAGCGTCTGCATGCAAAGGCTGTGAGGCGTGGTCGTCCGCCAAAGCTATTGAGCGATCTTCGCAGGGCCAGCGCCCCGGATATCCAGCAGGAGAGGACCTCGCGCCGGGCTCAGCGGGGACGGATGGACACGTAGCAGTCCTCTAGAACGGAACGTCGTCGTCGGTAATCCCCTGATTGAAGTCTTCGGTAGGGGCTGGAGCCTGCGGTCGCGGTTGCGCGCTTCGCGGCATGGAAACCGGACCTCGGGAAGCGGAACTGAATTCGCCGCTCTCACCGCCGCCTTCTCCGCCCCGGCCGCCGAGCAGGATCACGTCGTCGCAGACCACTTCCGTGGTGTAGCGCTTTTGCCCGTCCTTGTCGTCCCAGCTCCTCGTTTGCAACCGGCCCTCGATGTAAACCTGCTTGCCTTTCAGCAGATAGTTGGACACGTTCTCACTCCGCCAGAGAACGCACCGGTGCCAGTCCGTTTCTTCCTTCCACTCCCCGGTCTGCTGGTCCTTCCAGCGCCGGTTCGTGGCCAGGGTGAAGTTCGAAACCGCGGTGCCCGAGGGTGTGAACTTGGTCTCGGCGTCCTTTCCGAGGTGGCCGAGCAGAATCACTTTGTTGACGCTTCTGGATGCCATGTTACTGAGAACTGTAACACACCGAGCGGTGCGGCGAGCCTCCCCGGCTCAGTTCTCGGCGGACCGGCACGATCCCGCAATTGCCCGCGCCTCGTCTTTGGGGAAGAACGGCGAAACCGAGGGAAGCGTCCGCTCCAGATTCTGCCGGGCGGTCGCGCATGAACCCGAAGCCACGGCCGCGAGATGGAGCCATGCCTCCGCGTCGGGTCTGAGAGTGCCCGCGATCGAGAAGTTCAGCGCGCTGTAGAACTCGTCTTCGGCCCGGGAATAATCTTTGCGGCGGAACAACAGAATTCCGCGATACAGATGCGCTTCTCCGGAAGCCAGGTTCTCGGCGGCGGCAAATGCCGCGCGCGTGGCCAGGTTGTAGTCGGAGAGAGCATCGGAGGTGCGGCCCGATAACTCGCGCGCTCGCGCACGCAGATAAAACGCCCGCGCGGCGGATGGGTCGAGCTTCAGGGACGAATCCAGTGCGGCGATCGCCGCCTGCTGGTTTCCGGCCAATAGCTGCGCACCGCCGAGATCGGCCAGCGCCTGGGCCATTACCGGCCGCGGGCCAAGCCGGCGGGCAAAGGCCGGGCCGGGATCGCTCCAAATCGCTTTCCAGGTCTGAATTGCCGAAGTGAAGTGCGCCACGGCCTGCGGATAATTGTGGGCCTCGAATGCCATCTGTCCCCGTGCCCATTCCAGCCAGCCGGTCTCCGGCATGCTTATGAAGTCTGACTCGGCTTCGGCGTAGTTCCCCGCCCTCAGCGCCATGCGGCCCAGCCATTGACGCGCGGTCTGGATCCAGAACCCGCAGGTTTCGCGCGAGATCAGCTCCGTCGAGCACGGCGGACCGGCGAGGGCGGCCTCCAGCGGCGGCCGGCCCGCGATTTCGCCCTCGGCTTTGAGGTGCGCCAGCGCGGCCAACACGCGAAGCCCGGTCGCGACCGGCTCCGGCGGTGCGTCCTTCACCGGCCTGCGATGCCGCAGCGGCCACGCTTCGATCGCTTTGTCGATTTCGGTAGCAGCAGCGGCAAAATCGCGGCTGTCCCCGGTGATCGTAGCCCCCACAAGCAAGCAGTAACCCTTGCGATAGTGCAGGAGGCTGAGGTCTTCTGCCAAGCCGACCGAGAGAACGGCAGAGACGGACTGCGCACAGGCGGCAGTCTCGGGCAGCGACGGCATCGCAGACAGCGCAACCCGGTCAAAATCAGACTGCGCCTTGAGCGAGAGCGCCAGCCGATCCTCATCCCGGGCTGTCAATGCCGCCGTGAACAGTAGCGGGGCTACCCAGAGCCTCATCACCTTCGATTGTGGCACGCTCATCTCCTGTGTTCGATCCAGCACGTTCGGGCGCGGTGTACGGGAACGCACCGCCACGCGGAAACAGGCCGTCGTTCTTGATAACCTTGGTTGACGGGACGGCCCCTCAGGCTGTAAGTTTCGACGCCCGATTCTGACGCTCGGTAATTCCGACATAGTGGAGGCAGCCCACGATCCGCCGCCGGGAACATTCGCGGCCTTCACACCGTCTATCCTGCTGACCCGCCGAAGCTAATGACGCGCCTTCGGTCACGTCATATCTGGCAAAGGAGGGGAGCTGGAGGTTCCCGGAAACCGGTGTCGCAATGGTCCCGCTGGCGAATTCAGGTACTCGTCAACCCCACCTTTTCGCGCCGGGTTTCGTCATATTCTGTGATCCGGAGTCGTTATACCCGTGAGGGGTCGTTTGGCACCCCCGCGGGAGATCAAGGATAATGATTAGAGCAACTTACAGAACCGTCGCATTCGTGTTTTCGGCCGCTGCCGCATGGCCCCAGGCGCCCGCCTTCGAAGTGGCAACCATCAAGCCCGCCGCGCCTATGGAACAAGGCAAGATGCGCATCGGGTTCGGCGGCGATGCCGGCAGGATCGCCTACAGCAATGTGACGCTGAAGGACGTGATCGCGAGAGCGTATAACGTAAAGGCTTACCAAGTCAGCGGGCCGTCCTGGATGGATAGCGAACGTTACGACATCACGGCCAAGATCCCGGACGGGGTGCCGGCCAGCAAAGTGCCGGATATGCTACAGGCCCTGCTGGTCGAGCGGTTCAGGATGAGCGTGCGGAAAGAGAATAAGGAGCAGGCGATCTACGCACTGATCGTTGGGAAGAATGGGCCGAAGTTGAAGGCCACGGAGGATACGGCGGCCGGCCCTGCGATGGCCGGGCCGGACGGCGCCAAGGTGAACGCGCCGAGAGGCGCCATGATGGTCGATGGCAGCGGAAAAATCCAGGCGAACGGGGTGACTTTGGCCGCTCTCGCCGACATGCTTTCGCGTCTCATGGACCGGCCGGTGATTGACATGACCGGACTCGAGGGCAGATACGATCTGACGCTCGAAGTCGCGATGGAAGATCTGGTCGGGATGAAGAGGATGGCGGGGGGTATGGGACCGGGGCCCCATGCCGGTGGCGGTGACGGCGGGCCGGCACCGGACAGCAATCCCCGGGCCTCCATGTTTTCGGCGGTGCAGCAGCTTGGGTTGAAACTGGACGCGCGCAAGGCGCCGGTGGATTTCATCGTGGTCGAGAATGCCGAAAAGGTGGCCACGGAGAACTGACATGAAAATGAAACATGCACTGTGGTTCTCCGCGTGTGCCCTGCTGGCTCAGACCGCGGGGCCCCCTTCGTTCGAAGTTGCGACCATCAAGCAATCCCCGCCCCAGCCGATGAATCAGATGCGGGTGGGAATGGGCGGCGACCCCGGCCGTATCACCTACAGCGCCGTGAATCTGAAGGACCTGGTCCGGCGCGCCTACGAGGTCCGGAGCTACCAGGTTTCCGGACCGTCGTGGATCGATACAGAGCGCTATGACGTCAATGCCAAGATTCCCGACGGTGTCAAGCCGGAACAGGTGCCGGCTATGCTGCGTACTCTGCTAGAGGAACGCTTCAAGCTGCAAACTCATCGCGAGACCAGGGAATTGCCGGTCTACGAGATGGTGCAGGCCAAGGGCGGCCCCAAGATGGAGAAATCAAGAGAAGAGGGCCGGACGCGGATGAGCATGGAAGGCGGCAACGAGGGATTTATGAAAATGACCGCCAGCAGCATGACGATGACGTCGTTCTCCGACATGTTGTCGAACATGGTGGGCCGGCCGGTGATCGACAAGACCGACTTGAAGGATTCGTTCGATTTCAGCCTGGACATCGCGATGCAGGATCTGAACGGCCCCATGGTGCAGATCCAACGCGTCGGACCCGGCGCCTCCGGCGGAGAGCATGCTCCCGCGCCGGAGAGCAACCCCGGCGGATCGTTATTCACTTCGATACAGAAGCTCGGGCTCAGACTCGAGGCCAAGAAGGCGCCGGTGGAGATTGTGGTGATCGATCAGGCCGAAAAGGTGCCTGTCGGGAATTAGGGGGAATAGTGCGGGAGTTGTTGGTATTGTTGTTGGCTGTGGCGCTTCAGGCGTCGGAGCACCGCGGAATCGTGAAGTTCGGCGGGCTTCCGGTGCCCGGGGCCTCCGTGACCGCGACACAAGTCGATAAGAAGGTCTCGGTGATCACCGACGAGAACGGTGTCTACAAGTTTGCCGACCTCGCCGACGGGGTATGGAAGATCCGCGTCGATATGCTCTGCTTCGAGCCGCAGGAAAACGATATCGCGGTGGCGCCCAACGCGCCCGCCGCGGAATGGAACCTGAAGCTGCTGCCGTTCGAGCAGATCAAGGCCACGGCCCCTCCACCGCCTCCGGCCAGTGCGGCGCCCCAACCAACCGCGGCGCCGGCGGCCGCCACGCCCGCACCCACAGCGGCTGCGGCCGCGCCGCCGGATGCCAAACCGCAGATTCTGCCGGGCAACGGCAAAAAGAACGGCAAGAACGGCAAGCCGCAGCCCCAGGTGGCCAACACTTCCTCCGGATTCCAGCGTGCCGAGGTCACTGCCGCGGGCGATGGCGCCAAGCCGCCGGCCGCCGATGCCCAGCAGCAGGGTCCAACCGAGATGAACCAGGCGCCTTCGGATGGACTTTTGATCAACGGCAGCGTCAACAACGGCGCCAACACGCCCTTTGCCCAATCGGCGGCGTTCGGCAACAATCGGCGCGGCCTGCGCTCGCTCTACAACGGCAACATCGGCATGACGCTGGACAATTCGGCGTGGGACGCACAGCAGTATTCGATTACCGGCCAATCGACCCCGAAACCGAGCTACAACCGCGTGCAGGGCATGGCGGCGTTCGGCGGTCCGCTGCGCATTCCCCATGTCTGGGTTCGCAATACGCCGAACTTTTTCGTGAACTACCAGTGGTCGCGGCAGACCAATGTCAACACGGTTCCCGGCCTGATGCCCACCGCGGCGGAGCGCGGCGGCGATCTTTCCGCGCTGGGAGTAAACATCGTCGATCCGATCACCGGGAATCCGTTCCCGAACGGCGTCATTCCCGCCAATCGCATCAGCCCGCAGGCGCAGGCGCTGCTGGGCCTCTACCCGCAGCCCAATTTCACGGGGAACCGGCAGTACAACTACCAGGTGCCGCTGACATCGGACACGCACCAGGACTCCATGCAGGCGCGCATGAACAAGACCATCAAGCGCAAGGACAACGTGGCCGGCATGTTCGCGTTCCAGAGCACACGCAGCGACAGCACCAGCATTTTCAATTTCGACGACGGCACGCGCACCCTGGGCATGACCACCAACCTGAACTGGATGCATCGCATCAGCCAGCGCATGTTCATCACGACGGGCGTGACCTACAGCCGCCAGTCGTCGCGGCTGACGCCTTTCTTCGCGTACCGGCAGAATGTGTCGGGCGACGCGGGAATCAACGGCAACAACCAGGAGGCGCCTTACTGGGGACCGCCCTCTCTGCAGTTTGCCAGCGGCATCACGTCGCTTACCGACAGCCAGTATTCGTTCACGCGGAACCAGACCGCGGGCGTTTCGGAGAACGTGTTCTGGAATCACGGCTCGCACAACGTGACCGCGGGCGGCGATGTGAAGCGCCAGCAGTTCAACCTGCTTTCGCAGCAGAACCCGCGCGGCACCTTCCAGTTCACGGGACAAGTGGCCGGAAGCGATTTTGCCGGCTTCCTGCTGGGCATTCCCGACGGCAGCGCGATCGCCTACGGCAACGCGGACAAATACTTCCACGCCGGATCCTACGACGCCTACTTGACCGACGACTGGCGCATGAGCCCCTCGTTGACCATCAACAGCGGCTTTCGCTGGGAGTACAATTCGCCGGTGATCGAAAAATACGGGCGCCTGGTAAATCTCGACGTGGCCTCCGGATTCTCCCAGGTGGCTCCCGTGGTGGCTACCAGTCCGACCGGATCGCTCACCGGCACGCACTATCCCGATTCGCTGGTCCAGCCCAACAAGCACGCCATCCAGCCGCGCATCGGGCTGTCCTGGCGGCCGTTTATGGCATCGAGCATGGTGATTCGCGCGGGCTACGGAATCTACTACGACACGCAGGTTTATTTCCCGATCGCGGCGCGAATGGGCCAGCAGCCGCCGCTGTCGAAGAGCCTGAGCATCCCCAACTCCTACGCCAATCCGCTGACGCTGGCCAATGGCTTCAACGCGCCGCCGAACACCTTGACCAATACATTCGGGGTGGACCCGAACCTGAAGCTCGGCTACTCGCAGAACTGGCAGCTCACGATTCAGCGCGACCTGCCGGGCTCGTTGGTGATGACCGCCAATTACCTGGGCATCAAGGGCACTCACTCGATGCAATCGTTCCTTCCGAACACGTACCCACTGGGCGCGGCCGATCCGTGCCCGAGTTGCCCTTCGGGATTCGCGTACCTGGTTTCCGGCGGAAACTCGACGCGCCAATCCGGATCGATCATGATTCGCCGCCGCCTGCACAACGGATTCACCGGCAGCATAAACTACACCTACTCCAAAGCGATCGACGACGCGGCGCTCGGCGGGCAGAATCAGGCCGGCGCCAGCCTGATCGCACAGAACTGGCTCAATCTCGCCGCGGAACGGGCCCTCTCCAACTTCGACCAGCGCCACCAGGTTGCGATCAACGGCCAGTACACCACGGGCATGGGCCTGAAGGGCGGCACGCTGATGGGAGGCTGGAAAGGCCAGGCCATCAAAGACTGGACCTTCTCCAGCACTGTCACTGCCGGCAGCGGTAAGCCGCTGAACCCGGTCTACACGGCACTCACCGCGGGGAGCGGCGTCGCCGGAACCATCCGGCCGGACTACACCGGACAGTCGCTGTACAACGCGCCTCCGGGTCTGTTCCTCAATCCGGCCGCGTTCGTGCCGCCCGTTGCCGGATACTGGGGCAATGCCGGCCGTAATATCATCACGGGACCCGCTCAATTCGCGATGAACGCCTCGATGGCGCGCACGTTTCGACTGGGCGACCGCCTGAACGCGGACCTGCGGTTCGACGCCACCAACGTGCTCAATCACGTGACCTATCCAAGCTGGGTCACCAACATCAACAGCGCGCAGTACGGTTTGCCTGCAAGTGCCAACGCCATGCGCAGCCTGCTTATGACGTTCCGGGTGAGGTTCTAAGCCATGCGCAAGATCACTGCCACTTTGCTGACCTGCCTGCTGGCTGCGAGCGCGCAGCAGACGCCGCAGACCGCTCCGAAACCGGCCGCCGCCGCTCCGCAGGAAGGCAGCATCGCCAAATTCTCGGTCAACTCGCAACTCGTGGTGGAGACGGTCACAGTCACCGACAAGAACGGCAAGACCATCGAGGGATTGAAGGCCGAAGACTTCAAGGTGACCGAAAACGGCGTACCGCAGACCATCAAGTTCTGCGAATTCCAGAAGCTGGAAGAAGAGGCGCCTGCTGTTGCCGCCGCGACCATTCCGAGCGTTCCGGTAACGCCCAAGCCCACGACGCTTCCGCCGCCCGGGACCACCGCCACGGCGATCAAAGGCAGCGCTCCCGGAGAGATCAAGTACCGCGACCGCCGCTTGATGGTTCTGTACTTCGACATGACCGCCATGCCGGTGCCGGACCAGTTGCGCGCGCTCAGCGCCGCGCAGAAGTTCCTGAAGTCGCAGGTGAAGCGCGCCGACCTGGTGGCCGTCATGGAGTACACCAGCGGGGCGGTGAAAGTCTTGCAGGATTTCACCGACGATCGCGACGCGCTCATGGCGACCCTCGGCGACCTGATCGCCGGCGAAGGAATGGGGCTCGACGAGAACTCCTCCGATGATTCCACACCCGATACCGGCGCGGCCTTCGGACAGGACGACGGCGAATTCAATATCTTCAACACCGACCGTCAGCTTGCCGCGCTGCAGACCGCGGTGACCATGCTGGGCCAGCTCAACGAGAAGAAGGCTCTGGTCTACTTCGCCAGCGGCCTGCGGTTGAACGGCCTCGACAACCAGGCGCAGCTTCGCGCGACCGAGAACGCGGCCATCCGGGCCAACGTGTCGTTCTGGCCGATCGACGCGCGCGGACTGGTAGCGTCGGCCCCGCTGGGCGACGCTACACGCGGGTCGCCGGGCGGCGTCGGCATGTATACCGGCGGCGGCGCGATGGCGATGATGGCCAACTTCCAGAGGTCGCAGGACACGCTCTATTCGCTCGCGGCGGATACCGGCGGCAAGGCCCTGCTCGATTACAACGACCTCGCGGTGGGAATCACCAACGCCGAGAAGGCCTATTCCAGCTACTACATCATCGGCTACTACACGAGCAACCAGACGCTGGACGGCAAGTTCCGCCGGGTCAACGTGTCGCTCAAAGAATATACCAACGCCAAGCTCGATTACCGCCAGGGCTACTTCGCCGGCAAGGAGTTCACCAAGTTCACGTCGGTGGACAAGGAGCGCCAGTTGGAAGAGGCTCTGATGCTGGGCGATCCCATCACCGACCTGACCATCGCGATGGAGGTGAACTATTTCCAGTTGAACCGCGCGGAATACTACGTGCCGGTGGTGATGAAGATTCCGGGCAGCGAGATCGCGCTGGCGAAGCGCGGCGGCGCCGAACGCGCGCTGATCGACTTCATCGGCGAAATCAAGGACGAGTACGGCTCCACCATCCAGAACATCCGCGACAAGGTCGATCTCAAGATCGGAGCCGAGACCGCGCAGCAGCTTGCCAAGCAGCCCATCGCATACGAGACCGGCTACACGCTTCTGCCGGGCAAGTACACCATCAAAGTGCTGGCTCGGGAGAACGAGACCGGGCGCATCGGGACGTACCTGACTACGTTCCTGATCCCGAACCTGAATAAAGAAGACAAACGCGTTCCGATTTCGAGCGTAGTGCTGAGCAGCCAGCGCACGCCGATCACCGACGCGCTGTACACCGCGGGCAAGGACAAGACGCAGGTGGCCAATCCGCTGGTGCAGGACGGGCAGAAGCTGATTCCGAGCGTGACGCGGGTGTTCAGCAAGAGCCGCGACATGTACGTCTACCTGCAGGCCTACGAGCCCGGAGCTCCGTCGGTGCAGCCGATGGTGGCATTCGTGACGTTCTATCGCGGGCAGCAGAAGGCGTTCGAAACGCCGCCGCTGCCGGTCACCGAAGGCCTGGACAACCGGCTGAAAACCGTGCCGCTCAAGTTCAGCCTGGCGCTGAACCAGCTTCACCCCGGGCGATACAACTGTCAGGTGACGGTGATCGATCCGACCGGCGGCAAGGCGTCGTACTGGCAGGCGCCGGTTGTGCTGGTTCCGTAGGGTGGTGGGGCAGGGCAGGCTCCCGGCCTGCCCGCTAAACTGAAGTTCTGGTGAAACCTGCGTCGCGAACCCTGGCACTGGAACTGCTCTTTGTTGCCGGGCTGGCTGTCCTGGCCTATGCTCCATCGCTGAACATCGGCTTGATCGCCGACGACTACCCGAACATCTCGCAGGCGCGCACCTGGGGCAACCCGGCAGGGCTCTCCACGTTGCTCGCGGATGCCCAGTTTCGCCTGCGCTCCACCAGCTATTGGGTGATGTACGTCCTGTGGGCGGCAGCCGGCGTTGCGCCGGTGGCCTATCACGCGGCCAGCCTCTTGCTTCACGTGCTGAATTGCTGGCTGCTGTTGGCCGCCGGCCGGGCCTGGCCGCCCATGCGGGCCGGCGCCTTGTATGCCGCCGCATTCTTCGCGGTGCATGAAGGACATCAGGAAGCCGTCATGTGGTTCTCCGCGATCAGCGAGCTACTGATGTTCTTTTTCGGCTTTGCCGCGGCGGTGTGCTGGCTGGAGAGTCACCGTGAGGCCGCCGGCGCATGGAAACTGGAAGTCGCGAGCGCCGGCCTGTTCGCGCTGGCGCTGCTTTCGAAGGAATCGGCCGTAATTCTGTTGCCGCTCCTCCTGCTGGCGGCGCCGGACCGTTGGAAGCGCTTGTGGCCGCAGGCCGCGTTGTGCGCCCTGGCCTTGGCATCCATCGGCGCGAGCCGCACGAACTCGTTCCGATTCACCGACGGCAGCTTTTCGCTCTCGGCGCCCTTCTGGATGACGTGGCCCGAGAGTTTCGTCCGGCTGCTGTGGATTTGGGGCTGGCTGGCCCTGGTATTCCTTCTTGCCTGCACGCCGCGCGGCATGAGGCGCCCCACGCTGGCGGCGCTGGCGTGGATCGGCATCGGCCTTGTGCCGTATTGCTTCCTGACCTACTCGACGAGAATCCCCAGCCGGCAGACCTACCTTGCAAGCGCCGGCCTGGCCTGGATGTTCGGGCTTGCGGCCGCCCACTGGCGCGACGCCTGGCCGCACCGGCGCAGGGCGCTGGCCGTATTCCTTGCCCTGGCACTGGTTCACAACACGGTCTATTTGTGGACCAAGAAGCGCAACCAGTTCCGCGAGCGCGCGGCCCCTACAGATCAGCTCATCGCCCTGGCCCGGAGCACTCCGGCGCCGATTTTTGTGGAGTGCTTCCCATGGCCGTCATTCGTCGCCGGCGAGGCAGTCCGCCTGGCCGCCGGCCGTCCGCCGGAAACGCTCCTGTGGGATCGCACGAGTCTTCAATTGCACCCCGACGCCGTCAGGTACTGTTACCAGGAGAGAAGATGAAAGACGGGCATGGCGCTTGACAGGAAGGGCCGGGATTCGTGTAGGCTGGCGCTATGACTACGCGGACGAAAGTACTCCTCTGCATCTGTTGTATGCCCGCCTTTTTGAGCGCCCAGAATAACTTGAAGACGACGGTCATACAACGCTACTTCAACGGCGTGCGCCGGAACCTGGAAGCCGCTGCCGACGCGATGCCCGCCACGAAATTCGACTTCAAACTGACCGATGGACAGATGTCTTTTGCCGAATGGCTGAATCATTCGACGGAGCGGAATTACGGCGATTGCGCCACGCTGAAGGGGGAAGCCGCGCCGGAAGCGGCTAAGAAGGTAGCCAGCCTGAGGGACAAGGCGGAAGTGAGCCAGGCGCTGAAGGAATCACTCGCCTATTGCGCGGCGGCTCTGGAAGGAATCGATGATCAAAAGGTCTTGGCGTCGCCGCAGATGACGTACTCGCTGCTGCACATCGTGGTGCACAACAACGAGATCTACGGAAATATTGCCGGGTACCTGCGTTCCAACGGCATTGTGCCGCCCTCGACGGCCGCGCGAATGGGTCAAAAAGGTAAGTGATCCACGGCGGATCACGACACGGTAACGACTCTGGATTCGCGTCTGGAGTAGATCTCCCATAAGTGGCCGGCAACGGTACGGGGCTCGATGGTCGCGCTGCCCGTGTCCCAGGCAGTGCCCTTCACGAGCCCGAGGACGACTACCTCTCCAACGGTGATCTCGTCCGCGCGAAGCTTCTCAGTGAGCAGGCCGATGAGCTTGTGCTTCGCGGCATTCGCGATCGCCAAGCCCATCGCACCCCATTGAACGGCCGTCGCGTCGACCTTCGGATCGAAGAATCCCAAACCACCGTTGGTGACCAGCACCGCTCCCTTCGCGGCCTTCAGATCCGGGAGCGCCTGCTGCACGGTCAAGACCAGGCTGGTAACGCTCACGTCGAACAAGGTGCGGAGCGCGGTGGCATCGGCGGCCATGACATCTCCGGCAACGTTGGCATACGCGTTCCAGTGAATCGCGGTGACAGGCCCAAGCTGGTCCGTCACCCGTTTGACGAGGCCCTTCGCCGCGTCCGGATCGGACAGATCTGTCGGAAACGCAGCCGCCTTGACGCCTCGCGCCTGGAGCGCATCTCGCGCCTTCTCCAACTTTTCCGCGCTCCTCGCGACGAGAGCGACCTGGAAGCCCTCGCCGCCAAACTTATTCGCCACCGCGTCCGAGATCCCCGGCCCGTGTCCACAAACGATGATGGTGTTTTGCATATTGTGTCCGAACCTAGACTGCAGCCTGACTTTCCACGAGCCGCGGAGGTTCTTCGGCCTGAGTGCGAAGAGAATCCGCCCGACCCCCGTGGTCTGGCGTGGTGCTGGAGGTGGGGGTCGAACCCACATGCCCAGTGAAGGGCGCGGGATTTTGAGTCCCGTGCGTCTGCCAGTTCCGCCACTCCAGCAAGTTGTTTGGCTGATTTGAGCTTACCAGATTTCGAAAGTGCGACGCTCAAGTCAAGAGTCCAGTCATTCTCGGGTTACTTTACGCGATGTAGCTTCGCCGCGCGCTCCTGTTTCCGCCGCTTGAAATGCCTGGCGAGCCTATCCGCAGTGTTGACGATGTCGCCCGATCAGCGATGTTGTAAGGGTCAAAACCCCCGCGCTTCCTGTGACCACTGATTTCCATGGCCGTCACTTACTTGCGCCGCTGGGCGATTGCTAACTTCGGTAGGCGGTAACCACCCTGACCCGTACGGCTGGAACTGTTTACCGTACCCCTTGGGTTTCATACTGCGGTTGGAGGACCAACATGGGGACCACGACTCCATCCAAGATCGGCCAAGTGCCACTCGAACAATTCCGCTTCCTGGAGGCACTGGCGTGGCAGGACGTTCACCAAGCCTGTTGTGGAGTGAAGGGCGCTCTTGGATCGCAACGTGAGGCCGCGAAACAGCACCTCGCTGAAGTGTTGGAGCGCCTGTGGCAATTGAACCTGGCCGACGCCCGTGGGTCCATTCTTTCAGCAGTCCAGGATGAATTCTGTAATAGTGCCCATCCCCTCGTCGGCCGAGCGCTCTCTACGGCATCCCGATAATGTCAATATTTCGAGTCCAAAGGCGGCTTCGTCGAGAGTACCCTGGATGACCTTCCGCCGGCCCGCCGGGAGAAGCACGACCAAGGCCGGCGGAATTCGAGAGTCTTGGTCAAGAAACTCCATGCCACTGCGCGGAACTCCATGGGGATGTTTCGTTGCTCGCGGAGGGACGGGAGGGGTAGGCTTCAGTCGGATCTTGAGGCCTGTGCTGTCCGCGGGTTCGGTTCTTCTAAGTTTACCGCAGGTTGCTCAGTTCGTTGAGGCCCGCGCCGTGACCGCGGGCTTGCTCGCCGGACGCGCCGCCGCCGTCGCGGTCCTCCGCGCCGACGTCGGGGTACGCCGGCGCGCGGCAGGCGTCGCCGGCTTTCTCACCGGCACTTCCGCCCGTGCCGCCGCTGGAATGAGCAACTGATCGCCCTCCACGGCTTGCGGCGATTCGAGCCGGTTCGCGGCAACGATCGCCGACGGAGCGACGCCGTATCGCTTCCCGATCGAAGCCAGCGTATCGCCGGCCGCAACCCGGTGCACCCGCCAGGCATCCAGCCGGTTCGCGGGAATCAACTGCATCCCCCCCATCGCCTGGTTGCCCGCGCCCTTCGGCACATGCAACGGGTACGCTTCGGGCAGCTTGCCCTTCAGGCTGGCCGGATTCAGGTCGGCAAGCTCGGGCACCGGCACATCCAGGATGTCGGCAACCAAGGTCAGGCTCGTAGTTCCGCCGGTTTGAATCGTGTCGTATTCCAGGGGCGGATCCATCGGGAAGCCTTCGATTCCATACTCGGCCGCGTTCTTCTCCATGATGGTCATGGCCAGGATGATCGGCACGTAATTGGTCGTCTCGGCCGGCAAAACGCCTCGCGCCCGCAACTCCCAGAAGTCCGCGTATCCGGTCCGCTCCACCGCTTTCTCGACCACTCCCGGCCCGCAGTTGTACGCGGCAATGGCTAAATACCAGTCGCCGAACTCCTGGTAGAGGTCGCGCAGATGGTGGGCCGCGGCGCGAGTCGCCATTTCGGGATCCATACGGTCATCGGTCCACAGGCTCTGTTTCAGACCATACTCGTTTCCGCGCCACTTGAGGAACTGCCACATCCCGCCCGCCGCCTTGCGCGACATGGCGCGTGGGAAAAACCCACTCTCGGCCTGCGCCAGGTGGATGAGTTCCTGCGGCACCCCCTCTTCATCCAAAATCCGTTGGATCATGGGGCGGTATTTCCCGGAACGCTGCAACCCGTTCAGCAAGGTTCGCCGGCCCCGGTTCGAAAAGTAGTTGATGTACCCCAGGACCGCGTCGTTGAACGACAGCGGCAGTTGCGAGGTCGTAGCCGCCACCTGCTCGCGAACCTTGTCCTTGAGCTTGGGGTCGACCGGGAACGTCATCTGGAGGATGTCTTCCAAAGGCGCTTTTTCGAACTGACCCTGGTCCAGACCGGCCGCCGCACCCAGATCCGCCAAGTCGTACTTGTGGATCGAGTCCGTCATCTCATCCAGTTTTCGCTCGAATTCCTGACGATCTCCAGGATCCTGAGCGCCCGCCTCGAGCATCAGATCAATTGCCGCGTCGAACTCGCGCCGGGCGGACACTAAATCTTTAGCCTGGTAGCTGCGCTTGCCCGCCTGGTAGCGCCGCTCGGCGCGCTGCATGAGTGCGTCGCCCTGGGTGCGCCGCGTGGGCGGGGGAAGCTTGGCGGCCAGAACCGCCGGCAGATCGGTGTTGAGGAACAGGTTCGGCTCAACCGGGGGCGGATCGGGAAGGTCGATCGGGGGTGCGCCTTTCGGCGCCGGAGGCAGGAACGACATCTGAAACCGATTGGGCTGGTTGTAGCCGCAACCGATCAAGGTTGCGAGCGCCAGCAGCAAAAAAGACGTCTGAGTCTTGGTTCCTACGACCATCCAGTACCCTCAACCTATGATAACAAAGCGCTTGTGCGGCAGACGAACCGCCAAACTCCCTAAAACTCTACAACACTTCACGGCAGTGTGCAACGGTCAATTTGGCGATAACCGGTTTACTCCTCTTCTTCTTCCTCGCCCGTCTTGGCCGCCTTCGCTGCCGCAATGATCTTATCGGCCTGCAATTGCGGCACGAAATCGTAGTGGTCGAACTCCATGGTAAAGCTCGCCCGGCCCTGCGTCATGGCGGTCAGATCGCTCTGATAGTTCAACATTTCCGCCATGGGCACCTGCGCGCGCAGGATCTGCGTATTCCCCTTGGTGTCCATGCCCGAAATACGCCCGCGCCGGCCGTTGAGGTCGCCCATCAAGTCGCCCGCATATTCGACCGGTGCCTGGACTTCGACATTCATGATCGGCTCCAGCAACGCCGGCTTCGCCTGCAACATGGCGGCTTTGAAGGCCTTCCGGGCGGCGAGCTTAAAGGCCAGTTCACTCGAATCCACGTCGTGGTACGACCCGTCGTACACGGTGACCTTGAAATCCACCATGGGATATCCGGCGAGGTAGCCGTTGGCCGCCGTCTCTACGATGCCCTTTTCCACCGCCGGGATGAAGTTCTTGGGAATGGATCCGCCGAAGATCTCGTTGGCAAACTCGAAATTCGACCCCCGCGGCAACGGCTCCATCCGGATCCAGCAGTCGCCGAACTGGCCGTGCCCACCGGTCTGCTTCTTGTGCCGTCCCTGGACATCCGCGGTTCCCCGGATGGTCTCCCGGTAAGGAATCTTTGGTGCCTTCAAGGTCACGTCGACGCCGTAACGCTTCTTTAGCCGGCTGACGACGACCTCGACATGCTGCTGGCCCGCGCCGGCGAGCAGGAACTCGCGGGTCTGCGGGTCACGGTAGAAGCGCAGAGACTGGTCCTCTTCCAGGATCCGGTGGACGGCGTTGCCCATCCTGTCTTCGTCGTTGCGCGACTTGGCTTCGATGGCAAACGCGATCGAGGGTTCAGGCAGTTTCACCGGAGGATACGCGATGGTCTGCCCTTTTTCGGCCAGGGTATCCCCGGTCAGCGTGTCCTTGAGTTTCGCGACGGCGCCGATGTCCCCGGTGTTTAGCTCGGTTACCGGATTGAGCGTCTTACCCTGCGGGCTGCTCAAGTGCGCCAGCCGCTCAGGAGCGCTCTTGTTGAGGCTCACCAGGTTGGCGTCGTTCTTGATGGTGCCGGTCATGACCCGGAAATAGGAGATGCGCCCGGCGAAGGGATCGGCCGTTGTCTTGAAGACGAACGCGGAAGGCCCGGTGATGCCCGCCGGCGTCTCCCGAAACGTCGGAGCGGGTAAATTTTCCACGATCAGGTCCAAAATCAGGTCGCTCCCGATATTGTGCAATCCGCTGGCCGCCAGCACCGGGAAAATCCGCAGCTCGCGGATGCCCTGCTTCAGTCCGTCGACGATGTGATCCGCCGGCAGCGTACCCTCGGCGAAGAACTCCTCCATGAGGGCGTCGTTGCCTTCGGCGACCATCTCGACCAGCGCCTCGTGTGCTTTCTGCGCCGCGTCTTTCAGATCGGCGGGGATGTCGCCTTCCTTGCCCTTGCCGTCGCCATCCGGCGCGTAGGTGTACGCTTTCATCCGGATGAGATCGACCACGCCTTTGAAATCGCGCTCGCTGCCGATGGGGAGCTGTACCGGCACGGCCGCGCGGCCGAAGAACTCGTGCACGCTTTCGAGCGCGCGCTGGAAATCGGCGCGCTCACGATCCAGCTTATTGATAATGACGGCTCGCGGGAGCTTGTAATCGTTCGCGAACGCCCAGACTTTCTCGGTCTGCACCTCGACCCCGGCCACGCCGTCCACCAGGACCAGCGCCGCGTCGGCCGCCACCAGGGCAGCGCGCGTGTCGTTGATAAAAATGTTGTACCCGGGGGTGTCGAGGATGTTGATCTTGGCTTTCTTCCATTCCGCCACGGCAATGGCAGTGGAGATCGAGATTTTGCGGGCGATCTCCTCGTCGTCGAAATCCGTGATCGTGTTGCCTTCATCGACGCGGAGGAGGCGGTTGGTAGCTCCGGCGGTGAAGAGCAGCCCGGCGGTGAGCGACGTCTTGCCGGAATCGCCGTGGCCCACCACACCGACGTTCCGAATGTCCTTGCTTTCGTAGACTTTCACGGGGATGCTCCCTTAATTAAAACGGAATAGTAACACGAGGGAGGTGCGTGGGGCGGACGATCGAATGGCGAGGTTACGGCGCGACAATGTCTGCCGCGCTAAGATAAGGCATCATGGCCGCTCTTCCGGACCTGATCACGGTCGCGCAATTCCGGCAATTGCCGGAAGACGGCGAGCTTGTCTATGAACTGCATCACGGTGAGGTGGTGGCGGTGACCAGACCGAGAATGCGCCACGTGGAAATGCAGCATCAGCTCGTGTTCCTGCTTGGGCCGAAGCTGGCGCATTTCGGCGTCGTCAGGATGGAGTACCCTTACCGGCCTGTAGCTGAGTTCGAATTGCGGGCGGCCGACGTTGCCGCGATTTCGAAGGCCCGGTGGGAGGCAGCTGACCCGGATGACAACCTGCGCGGCGCACCCGAACTGGTGATCGAAGTCAGATCACCGTGGAACACCAATCGTCAACTACAGGAGTTGGCCGCCCTGTGCCTCCTGAATGGTGCAATCGAATTCTGGGTTGTTGACCCTGAGAAAAAGACCGTATCCGTGGTCCGCCAGGAAGGCGCAGCGGTTGTTTACTCTCCCAGCGCTTCGATCCCGCTCTCCGCGTTCGGAGCCGACATCCTCCCGGTGGATGAAATCTTCGCCTGACTTACCGGCCCACCACGCCCGTCATCGGACTGCTTGCCGAGGCGTACAGCTTCTTCTCCATCCGGCCTGCTTCGTAGGCCAGCCGTCCGCACTCGACCGCCAGCTTCATGGCGCGCGCCATCGTGACCGAATCCTCCGCCGCCGCGATCGCCGTGTTCATGAGCACGCCGTCCGCGCCGAGCTCCATCGCGATCGTGGCGTCGCTGGCCGTGCCCACACCCGCGTCCACAATCACCGGCACCTCGGTGATCAGCTCGCGGAAGATGCGCAGGTTGGTCGGGTTCTGAATCCCCAGACCGCTGCCGATCGGCGCCGCCAGCGGCATCACGGCCGCTGCGCCCGCGTCGATCAGCCTGCGCGCGTTCACCACGTCGTCATTGGTGTAGGGCAGCACCACGAAACCTTCCTTCACCAGCGTGCGCGTGGCTTCCAGCAGGCCGGCATTATCGGGAAAGAGCGTCTTTTCGTCGCCGATCACCTCCAGCTTGATCCAGTTGGAAAGCCCCACCTCGCGCGCCAGCATGGCCGTGCGCACCGCATCGTCGGCGGTGTAGCAGGCGGCGGTATTGGGAAGAACGAAGATCTTCGAGCGGTCGATATAATCCAGCAGGGATTCCTTGGAGCGGTCCGTCAGGTTGACGCGCCGCACCGCCACCGTAACCATTTCGGCCCCGCTGGCCTCGTGACAGCGCTGCATTTCCTGGTGGCTGCGATATTTCCCTGTGCCCACGATGAGGCGCGAGCCGAATTCGCGTCCCGCAATGATCAACTTGTCCGCCATGACTTCATTGTAGACGGTTGTACTTCCTCAACACCTCGCGCAGCCGGTCGTGAGGCAGCGCGAATACCGTATTGCCATGGAAGCCCTTCATGGTCTCGGCCCCGACCATAGCGTTGACGATCGCCTCCTCCACCGCCTGCACCGCGCCTTCGAACACCGGGTTCAACGAGTCGTTCGGCATCATGGCGACATTCGCCGCCGCCTTGGCCGCCGCGGCACCCGGATTCGCGGTCGAAAACGCGATGAAGATGTCTCCCGACCCGTTGCCCGAGGTCGAACCGGTCCGTGCCAGACCGATAGTCGCGCGCCGGGCCAGCCGCTGTGTCTGATGCGGCAAGAGCGGCGCGTCCGTGGCCACCACGATGATGATCGAGCCCGTATCCTCGCGGTAGCCCGGCGCCGCCGATGCGCGTGGCATTCCCGCCGAGATTTCTTCGCCCACGGGCAGCCCGCCGATCCGCAACTGCCTGCGGCTCCCGCAATTGCACTGCACCAGAGCGCCCACCGTAAAGCCTCCGGCGATCTTGCGCGACGCGGTTCCGATCCCGCCTTTGAACCCGTAGCAGACCATGCCCGTACCGCCGCCTACATTCCCTTCGTCGACCGGTCCCGCCGATGCTGCTTCGAGCGCCGAATCCAAATCGGCCGGCTTCACGTGGAACCCGTTGATGTCGTTCAGGAACCCGTCGTAGGTCTCCGCGACGATGGGGTAAGTGTAGAATCCGCCGTCGAACGTGTTGGTGCCCGGCTGCCGCTTGTTTTTGACCAGCCAGGCAAGGAACGCGTCGCGCACGACGCCCACGCTGTGCGTATTGGTGATCAGCACTGGCCCGTCGAGGAATCCCGATTCGGTGAGCCAGTGCGTGCCGGTCATGTCCCCGTTGCCGTTTTGAGAGAAGAACCCGCCGAACACCGGGTCGGACGATTTCTTCCCGCGGGGCCAGACCGCCGTGACGCCAGTGCGAATGGAGTCGCCGGAGATCAGTGTCCTGTGACCCACCTCGACTCCCGGCACATCGGTAATCGCGTTGAGCGGTCCGGTGGCGCCCTCGAAGGGCACGCCGATCTCCCGTGCGCGCTCCTTGGTCTGCGCACTTGCGCACCACGCCGCCAGCAGCAGAATCGCTATTCTCATGGCTACCTATCCTACCGCCCCAGAATCTGCGCCGCCGCGCGCCGCCCGCTGGCGATGGCGCCGTGCACGGCTCCGGTGTAGCCAAGCAAATCGGTTGCCTCGCCTGCGACGTACAGCGTGTCTGCAACCGGTTCCGCCAGCTTGCGCCTCGCCGGAAGGGCACCTGCCGGTACGTAGCTGTACGCGCCCCGCGAGAACGGGTCCGCGTTCCAATCGTGAAACCAGACTCCCCGCGGATTTGGAGGCTGAGTCTTCATGATCCGCGAGAGCGTGGCTAACGCCTGCGCCACGATCGCATCCCGCGGCTGTCCGATCAGCGGATCTGCTTTCGGTCCCGCGCTCCAGCCGGTAATCAGCCGCGGCTCCGCTGGCCTGCCCGTCCACCATACCGGGAAGAGGGGCTCCTCAGAGAACAGAAAGCCGAAGCCGGCGGTTTCCGGCCGCTCATCCCAGAACGTCCGATCGAACAGGAAGGTTACGCGAAACGCATCTCCGAAGCGCAGGGCATGCGCGGCCGCCAGCGAGTCCTTCGGTTCGGGGTTCCACCGGATCGCCCCGCTTTGCAGCACTCCGAGCGGCACCGTGACCAGCGCGCGCCGCGCCTCAATCGGTTCGACGCGCATGAAGACTTTGACCGCGCCCGGCTTCCACTCGATCGCCTCCACCGGGCAGCTCAGACGAACGTCAACTCCTCCAGCCAGGGCACGGATCAGCGCGTCGTATCCTTCGCGCACCCGAAAGCTGCTCTCGCCATCGATGCGGTCCGAGGCCTGCTGATCCAGCGCGATGCCGGCCACGCCGATCACCTCGCGCCGGGCCGCGTTGAAGCCCTCGACGAACGCCGCGGCTTGCTCCTTTTCCGCCGGCGAAAAGCTGGTGTGGTCAAGGAAGCTCTGGAAAGTCTCGTCGTGCTCTTCGGTCGCGGTCCGCGACAGTTCTTCCATCACGCTGCCGCCGTCGGCCTCTTCTTCCCCAAGTCCGACCATGCGGCCTGCTGTTTCGTAAAGCCCGATGCCTGCACGTTCCGCCAGCTCGAAAATCTCCGGTGGCCGCCCGTGGACAAATTCCGCCCCGAGCTCTACAGGCACCGGCGCCTCGCCGTGGACCGTGAGAATGCGCCCGCCGATCCGGTCGCGCGCTTCCAGACAGCAGACCTTTGCCCCGGCGCGAATCAGTTCTTGCGCCGCCGCCAGGCCGGCCGCTCCGGCTCCGATGATGACCGCGTCGAGCACGGAACTACACCCTGTGGGTCAGTGAGCCGTTCCCCCGCCAGCCCCCGCCCACTGAATACTGTGATCGCTCATCACCGCCCGTGTCTCCGGCGGCGACGCGATCTGGAAGTACGACCACGGGCCCGGAATCCACGGGTATTTGTCGATCACGCTCTCATTCACCGCCACGCCCAGGCCAGGCGCGCGCGGCACCACCAGGTCGCCGCGCTCGATCTCCAGCGGCTGCTCGAGGATCTCCCCGGCCAGCGGGAACGGGTACATCCCGGCGCGCCCCGGCGCCGAATAACAGGGATACTCCAGCCACTCCACCACCACCGCCGGCCAGCAGATGCCCAGGTGCGCGGCCGCAATCACCTCCAGCGAGGTGCCCCAACTATGGAACGCAAAGCTCAGCCCCTGGCGCGCGATCTCGGCGAACAGGCGTCGTCCGAGCTGATAGCCTCCCTGGCAGCAGAGGTCCATCTGCACGTAGTCCACGGCCTGGGTCAGGATCAGGTCCAGGTACCGGTCCTCATTCGGTTCGTGCTCGCCGCTGGCGATCGGCACCAGGTCCTTCGATTTCAGCGCCAGGTACGCCGGGTGGTCGTCGGGCGGCATCGGTTCCTCCAGCCAGGCGATATGATACTGCGCCATTTCGCCGGCCAGCCGTTCGATGGTCTCGTGCGAGTAGCTGCGATCGCCCATGCGCCACCAGGTGTGCGCGTCCACCATGAGGTCGAAATCGGGTCCTGTCGCCTGGCGCATGAGACGCACGGTCTCCAGGTCCTTTTCCGGACCCAGCGCGGGACGCATTTTGTACGCCCGGAAGCCCATTGCCTTGATGGCCGCGGCTTCGGCGGCGTAGCCTTCCGGCGGCATGTACATTCCCGCGCTGCCGTACAGCCGGATGCGGTCGCGCACTCGCCCGCCGATCAGTTCGCTGACCGGAACCCCCATGGCCTTGCCCACCAGGTCGTACAGCGCCATTTCGACCGCGCAGTAGATCTTCGCGAGATCGAGGTCGCTCCCCGGACCGTCGAGGAAAAGAACGCGCAGGGCGTCCGGGTCCGCCAGAATGCGGCCCTCCAGCCATGGCCCGATCACCTGTGTGATCGCCTGCTGCACCCCTTCGCTCGCCGGACCGGGCGCATAACCCACCAGGCCTGCGTCGGTCTCCACGCGAATGAACATTGCATCGCGTTTCAGGATGGTGCGCTCGCCGCCGTAAAACGGGAGGCGCAAAGGCTCCGCAAAAGGATAGGAGAGCAGAAACGAGCGGACACTCGATATCTTCATGGGGCGCGGAATCAGGATAGCATGGCGAGTGGGGCAGGCCTCCCCGCCTGCCCGGGCATCTACAAGTGAGGAAACTCCGATGATCTGGAGCCAAGAACTGGAGGACGTGGGCAAAGTGGCCTTCGCGTACCTCCTGGCCCTGCCGGTAGGCTGGTACCGGGAAAAAGAGGCGCACAGCGTCGGGGTGCGCACGATGCCTATCGTGGCCGTGGCCAGTTGCGCCTTCATCCTGCTGGTGGGGGGTTGGGGCCGCGCCTCCATGGACGCGCAGTCCCGGGTACTGCAGGGTATCGCGGCGGGTATCGGCTTCGTGGGCGGGGGAGCGATCCTGAAATCGGAAAATCGCGTTCACGGCACGGCGACCGCCGCCACCATCTGGAACATCGCCGCCATGGGAGCGGCCGTCGCCCTGGAGCACTATCTGGTCGCGGTCTTTTTGGCGCTTCTGAACTTTGTTACGTTGTTCCTGCTGCTGCGAGTCAAGCAGTCGATTGACCAGGACGAAAAAGATCCGCCAGCATCGCCCGCAAAGCGCGGCCCCGATGGCTGAGCGAAAACTTCTGCTCCGCGGTGGCTTCGCCGAACGTGCAGCCGAACGCCGGGCAGAAAAACAGCGGATCGTATCCGAACCCGCCCAGGCCGCGAGGCTCATCGATGATGAAACCATCCACCGAACCCCGATACACTCCGGTCACGCGCCCGCCATCCGCCAGCGCGATGGCGCACACGAACCGGGCCGCGCGGTTGGAAACGCCCTTCAGCTTCTCCAGCAGCAGCCGGTTGTTGGATGCATCCGTCGCGCCTGGCCCCGAGTAACGCGCCGAATACACGCCGGGAGCGCCGCCCAGCGCGTCCACCTCCAGGCCAGAATCGTCCGCGAACAGCGGACCCGGCACGTGCGGCGCGTAGTGCAAGGCTTTTTTGACAGCGTTCTCCTCGAAGGTCACGCCATCTTCGATGCACTCCGGAAGCTGCTTATATCCGCCTAGCAGTTCGATCTCCACAGGCGCGTGCAGCGCGGCCATGCGGAATTCGCGCAGCTTGCCGGCGTTGCCCGTGGCGCAATACAGCCTGGTCAAATCCCCGCCGCCTGCTTCTGGACTTCGATGATGCCCGCGATGCCGCCGCGCGCCAGCGCGATCAGCTCGGCCATCTGGGCGTCGTCGAAAGGCGTATGCTCGGCCGTCGCCTGTACTTCGATAAACCTCCCCGAGCCGGTCATGACGACGTTCATGTCCACCTCGGCCTGCGAGTCTTCTTCGTAGCAGAGGTCCAGCATCGGCGTGCCGCCCACGATGCCGACACTGGTAGCCGCCACTACGTCGCGCAGCGGGTTCGTCTTCAGCGTGCCGAAGGTGCGCAGTTTCCTGATCGCCTGGGCCAGCGCCACCCACGCGCCCGAGATGGACGCCGTTCGCGTTCCGCCGTCCGCCTGAATCACGTCGCAGTCGACATAGATCGTGCGCTCGCCCAGCGCGGACTGGTCGATCACCGCGCGCAAGGAGCGGCCGATCAGCCGCTGGATCTCCTGGGTGCGGCCCGACGGGCGGCCCTTGGTAACCTCGCGCGCCGTGCGCCGGGCCGTGGCGCGCGGCAGCATCGAATATTCCGCCGTGACCCATCCCTTGCCGGAATTCCGGAGAAATTGCGGCACAGTGTCTTCCACGCTGGCAGCGCAAAGCACGTGAGTGTTTCCTACCTTTATGAACGCGGAGCCTTCCGCCGTCATCAGGTAACCGGGAATGATCTCCACCGGCCGAAGCGCGGCCGGAGCGCGCCCGTCAACTCGCATTCGATCTCATCGCAAAATACAGAAAAACCATCACGCCAAACATGATCAAGAGAATCAACACGACGCAACCGACCGCGCCCTGCGGCCGCGCCGGCGTCTTCGGTTTCACCCGCACCGGCTTGAACTTGGCCATAAATGCGATGGTAGCATCCGGTGCCCTCGGCGCCGCCCCGCTATAATGACAGGACACCATGTCTTTGTCCGCAATCGCCGCGGTGACTCCGGAGATCCTGGCGCGATACGAGCCGGTGATCGGGCTCGAAGTGCACGTTCAGCTCGCCACGGCTACCAAGATTTTCTGCGGCTGTCCCACCGGATTCGGCGCCCCGCCGAACACCAACGTCTGCCCGGTTTGCCTCGGACTGCCGGGCGCGCTTCCCGTGTTGAATCGGACGGCCGTCGAACTGGCGATCAAAGCCGCGCTGGCCTTGAATTGTCAGATCCGCCCGTATTCGCGTTTTGCGCGCAAGAACTACTTCTATCCGGACCTGCCCAAGGGCTACCAGATCTCCCAATACGACCAGCCCTACAGCGAACACGGCTGGGTGGACATCGTCGTCGACGGCGTCTCCAGGCGCATCGGGATCACCCGCATTCATATGGAAGACGACGCCGGCAAGAGCATTCACGATGGCTTCAAGGATTCCGGCCAGCGCTCCTACGTGGATCTGAACCGCAGCGGCACCCCTCTCGCCGAGATCGTCAGCGAGCCCGAAATGCGCAGCTCCGACGACGCCTACGCCTACCTCACCGAGCTCAAACAGGTGCTGCAGTTCGTCGAAGTGTCCACCTGCGACATGGAAAAAGGCCACCTGCGCTGCGACGCCAACGTGAGCGTGCGGCTCAAGGGCGCGGAAAAGTTCGGCACCAAGGCAGAGGTCAAGAATCTGAACTCTTTCCGGTTCCTCAAGCAGGCGCTGGATTTCGAGATCGCCCGCCAGGTCGCGCTGATTGAAAGCGGCGAGCGCGTGGTGCAGGAGACGCGCCTCTACAATCCCGATCTGGGCGAGACGTTTTCGATGCGCAGCAAGGAAGACGCGCACGACTATCGTTATTTCCCGGAACCCGACCTGGTGCCGCTGCGCATCGGTTCCGAATGGATCGAGCGCGTACGGGCCTCCATGCCGGAGCTGCCCGCGACAAAGCGCGCACGCTTCACCGGAGAGCTTGGCTTGTCCGAGTACGACGCCGAGGTCCTGACCGCCTCGCGCGCCATCAGCGAATATTTTGAGACCGTCGCGCGTGTTTCCGGCAACGCCAAACTGGCCGCCAACTGGGTGATGGGCGACCTGATGGCCGCGCTGAAAAACGGCGAGACTCCCGTCACCGCGGAGAACCTCGGGCAGCTTGTCCGGTTGATCGCCGCGGGTGAGCTATCGGGCAAGCTCGCCAAGGACGTGCTGCCGAAGATGATCGCGACCGGCGACAG
>DATJYJ010000204.1:0-8567 GCA_035578025.1 Verrucomicrobiia bacterium | reverse complement strand
AAACGCTCCAGCCACATACCGACGACCACGCAGCCGGCGGCTATGGCGCTGTTGCCGATGGTGCGGAGGCGGCGGATGCCGAGGAGCACGAACGGGATCACGAAGTTCAGTACGACCATGGTCCAGAAGTACGGCGCGTAGTGCGCGCGGGTCCGGGCGCCGAAGACGGCCATCTCCTTCGGGTCGTTGCCGTACCAGACGGTGAGGTTTTCCGATGCCGTGAAGTAGAGCCAGAGCAGGCTCATCAGCAGCAGGAGCCTGGCGAGATTGTCGAAGTGGCGGCGCGTGAGGTAAGACTCCAGGCGCAGCACTTTGCGCAACGCGGCCATGACCAGGATGAGGGCGGCGATGCCGCTGAAGATCGCCCCCGCCACGAAATAGGGGCCGAAGATGGTGCTGTGCCACATGGGCGCCAGCGCCATGGCGAAGTCCCAGGCCACGACGGTGTGCACCGACACAGCCACCGCCAGGATGAGACAGGCCATCAGCTTCATGGCGCGCTCGAGGGCATGCCACTCGCGGTCGCTGCCGGTCCAGCCGAGCGAGAGCGCGCGGTAGAATTTCCGCCGCCAGGGAGTGTTGTGCTCGGCGAGCTGGGCCATGTCCGGGATCAACGGCAGATAGAGATAGATCACGCTGCCGGTCATGTAGGTGACGATGGCGGTGAGGTCCCAGAGAAGCGGCGAGCGGAAATTCGGCCAGAGCAGACGCGAGTTGGGGTAAGGCAACAGCCAGAAGAACAGCCATGCGCGGCCCAGGTGAATGATGGGGAACATGCCGCCGATCATCAGCGCGAACACCGTGATGGCCTCCGCCGCACGCGTGACGGGCTTGCGCCAGGCGGCATTGGTGAGCCGCAATATGGCGGAGATCAGCGTTCCGGCGTGGGAGATGCCGATCCAGAAGACAAAGTCGACGATATAGAAGCCCCAGAACACGGGCCGCCCGAGGCCGGTCACACCCATGCCGCGGCGGAGCTGATATCCCCAGGCAATGAGTCCGGCGGCGCCGACCACGAACGCGACCACGGTGGTCAGCGCGTAGGCGCGGCTGATACCGGAGAGCGGCCGGAACAGATCCTCGCGGATGCGCTGGTAGGGCAGCAGCTCTGGCGTACTCGCCATACCTATTTGGCTCTCTCCAGGTAAAAGACCTTGGGCTTGGTCCCCAGCTCTTCGAGCAGGCGCGTGGCGCGGCCGTTGGCGGCCAGGCGGGACACCTTGCTTTGCGGGTCGTTGAGGTCGCCGAAGACCATCGCTTCGGCGGGACACGATTGTACGCAGGCCGGCTGCACGTCGCCATCGGCGAGGGCACGCTTCTCCTGGGCGGCGTCTTCTTTGGCGCGCTTGATGCGCTGAATGCAGAAGGTGCATTTCTCCATGACGCCGCCCATGCGGACGGCGACGTCGGGATTGTGCTGCAACTCGAGCGGCTCGGGCCACTCGGGGGCAAACCAGTTGAAGTAGCGCACCGTGTAGGGGCAGTTGTTGGCGCAGTAGAACGTGCCGACGCAGCGGTTGTAGACCTGAACGTTGAGTCCCTCCGGGTTGTGATAGGTGGCGTAGACGGGACAGACCGGCTCGCAGGGCGCGTTGTCGCACTGCTGGCAGAGCACCGGCCGGTATTTCACCTTCACATCCGGGAACTCGCCCTCGTAGTAGCGGTCCACGCGAATCCAGTGCGCGGTGCGGCCCTCAGCGGCCTGTTCGGGATTCGAAACCGGCAGGTTGTTTTCCGCGTGGCATGCCACGACGCAGGCTTCGCAACCGGTGCAGCGGTCGAGATCGATGGCCATTCCCCAGCGGTGTTCCATATTATCTGTGTCCGAAGTCCCGTTCTTCGCGATCCGGTGCGGAAAACTGAATCCAATCCCGGCGGCTGCCCACACGCGCCAGACGGACGCGCGTAGCGCCGAGCGCGAGCGCCCCCGTGGACTTTTCCCAAACCGGCGCGAGAATCGAGAGCGGATTGGCGCCCCGGCCCGACGCGAACCGGCCGTAATGGGTGTGGCCGTCGCCGACGGCCATGCTGACGACGCCGGGGACCGCGCCGGGGTGGATGTACGCCGGAGCGTCGATCCCACCGTGGGGCGATTGCACGCGGACGATGTCGCCGTTGGCGACGCGCAGCATCTTCGCAGTCTCGGGATCGATTTCGACGGGCAATCCCCAGATGGCGCTCGAAGCCGGATCGGGGAGCTCCTGCAGCCACGGCAGATTGGATCCACGGCCATCGTGAAACTGAAGCGACAGGTACGGCTGGAATTGCATTGGATAGGTCGCGTCGCCATCGAAGGCGGCGGCCCCGAAATCGATGGCCTGAGTGCCGACATGGATCGCGGGACTTTTGGGAGACTCGGCCCACGCGCCGCCCTGCCGCGCGGCGTCTTCGAATGACGTGCCGGTGGAGAGAAACGGCTGAACCAGTTCCTTTGACGTCACGGGCTGGTATGCGAGCTTCATACCGCGCGCGAGGCCGGAAAATACTGTCTCCGGAGCACGCGTATCGTAGAGCGGCTCGACGAAGGGCATCCCGATGGACACCGCGGGCTGCGCAGAGATGGCGGGCACGACGGCCAGTTCGGACTCCAAAGCGTGGTGGGCCGGCAGCAGCAGGTCGGCGAATGCCGAGGAGTCGTCCACAAAGCCCGAGAGGCCGATCACCATGTCGGCGCGGGAGAGCGCGTCCAACACGCCGCTGGATGGCGGAAGCGTGAAGGCGGGGTTCACGTCGTCGAGGAGAACGATGCGCGCGCCTTTCATGGCTTCATGCGCCGGAGAGCCGCTGAAAGCGTCGGCGGGCGGCGCGGCGGGAGGAAGCGCGCCGCCCTTCCGGCCGACGTTCCCCAGCATCAGGTTCACGTAGTGCGAAGCCACGACGGCATCCAGCGAATTGGTCTGCACCATCGAGGCGCCGCCGAGAACCAGCGGGGCTTCCGACTCGCCCAGGGCCTGCACCAGCTCGCGCACGCGATTCTCGGGGAGCCCGCACGACGCCAGGCTGGCGCGCACGTCCGCGGATTGAAACGCGTTGAGAACCGCGGGCGGAAGATGCTCGGGATTGCGCGCCAGGCGCAAATCCAGGAGCATGCGGCCGACCGCCGCGAGGAATTGGGGCTCCGAACCGGGCCGCAGCGGCAGCCATCGATCGGCGGCAGCAGCGGTGATCGAGAGCCGCGATTCCGCCTGAACCAGCGTGCCGCGCACTTCGCGGCGTCCCTGGCGGAAGTTTCCAAACTGCCGGGCATAATAGACGGGCGAAGCCCATCCGCCGAGGAAATCCGCGCCGACGCCGAGCGCGAAATGCGCGTTCGCCAGGTCGTAGACCGGAAGACCGTTCCACCCGAAGACGACTTCGGCGGCCTTGCGCTCCACGGCAAGATCGGCGAGGGAACAGACCACCGGCGGGGGAGCGCCCAGAGCTTCCATGAAGCGCTGAAGGGCCAGAGAACGGCTGCTCACCAGAGGCCGTGTGAGGGCGACGATGCCGGCGGGATTGGCGGCCCGCGCTTTGGCGATCGCGTCCGACGCCATCGCAAGAGCTTCGTCCCAGGCGATGGCGGCGAATTGCGCTTTGCCGCGATCTCCGGTGCGCTTCATGGGGCCGCGCAGACGATCCGGATGATAGAGCGCCTGCACCGTGGCCTGGCCGCGGGCGCACAGGCGGCCGCCGCTCACGGGGTCGAGGGGATTGCCTTCCACCTTTTTCACGGCGGCGATCGGCTGCCGGACCTGCTCGCCGTTGCGCTCGACGGTGCGCACCGCTTCCATGACGCGCACGAGCGTTCCGCAGCCGGCGCCACACTCGGTACACACGGCGGGGTGCCACTGCTCCTCGCCGGGCACGATCTCGTGGTCCGGCACGAGCAGCGGAATCAGCTTTTCCGAGTTCCTGCCGCAGCCGCCCGCGAGCGCGCCGGCCGAAGTGGCGGAGAGAATCCGAAAGAAGCCCCGGCGATCCATGGGTCAGGCGATCTCCATCAGTAATGGCATGCGGCGCAGTCCTCCGTGGCCCGGTTCTCGCGATGGCAGCTCAGGCAGGTGCCCATGGTGTGCTTGACCAGGCGCTGGGCGGTGGTTGCCTGAGTCATGTCGCCGTGGCACCGGCTGCAATCGACGTTGGCGCGAAAGTGCGGGGCGTGCTGGAACTTGACCAGGGCGGCGGGATCAAAACCATAGACTCGCTGCCAGGGCACCTCGTGCTTGCCGGCCGCATAGGCGGCGAGCTTTTGAATCTCGGGCCTGGAGGCGGCGATTTTGGCGTGACACAGCATACATTTGTGTACCGAGGGGATGGTGGCAGCGGCGCCGGTATCCGCGGAGCTGTGGCAGTCGAGGCATCGCAATCCGAGCGCGATGTGCTGCCTGTGCGAGTATGCGACCGGTTGATCGGACGCCCGTATCGCCGCGCTCCGCACCAGAACCCAGAAGACACATATCGCTAGACGCTGAAGGTTCAACGCGGTCCCCTCCCTGGACGATGGCGTCGAAGATCGGCGCGATCCCCGAAACGACTCAGCGGGCACGAGTTTACATGTGAAACGGTGTGCAAGTCAAGGCGCGCCGCGGGAGGGAAGAATGGCGCCCGGAGATTCACAGTTCACCGCGGAGACACGGAGAAACGCGGAGATCGCGCGGAGAAGACTGGGGGCTGCCGGGGTGGAGGGTGCAGGCGGGCGCGGGAGTGTCAAAACGAACCGGACCGGCGAGGATCGCGGTGACGGGATTGGGGGTTGCGGGCGCGGGGTCGGGGTCGGAAGCGGGGTCCGGTCCCAAGGCGAGGCGTTCGGTCAGACGATCTTCGAGCTGTTTGCGGGCACGCTCGGCCTGACGGCGGACGGCGGCGCGGCGGCGCTCGATTTTCTGGAGGACGTTGGCGCCTTCGGCGTCCTGGATGAAGATGGCGCCGAGCGCGTTGGCGCGGTCTTCGGGCGCGAGGGCGGCGAAGCGGATATTGATTACCTCGGTTTCGATGCGGGCGTAGCGGCGCTCGAGCCAGAGGGCGCGGACGAGGTCGTTGAGGAGCATGATTTCGACGGGGCCTTGGGGTTGGTAGGTCTCTGCGAAGTCGCGGGCGAGTTGGGCGAAGGCGTCGGGGTCTTCGCCGGGGAGGATTTCGGCCTGAGCGAAGATGCCGAGCTTGAGCGAGTTGCGGGAGGAGGCGGCGTTGCCTTCGGGGGTGCGGGGTCCGGTGGAATGCTGCGAGTTGGCGATGGCGGCGTTGATTTGCGCGGTGGTGGCCATATCAGATCCTTTCTGGAAAGAAAAAAGGGCGGGCCCGCGGCGGGGCTCGCCCTGTCAAGGAGAAGGTAGCATGGGGGTCAAGGGGTGGGGCCCGGCGGGAGGGGGTAAGTTACTGGGGAATAGGGGTAAATAAATATATAACTGCGGTTACTGAAAAAGGTTTCTTCAGCTTGCGGCAGTGCGAGACCGACCAGCAGGCTCGGCTCCGAAGCCGCAAGCTGATGAAACCGTGCGGTGAACTAAACCGCAATGTGAAGGTCTCTCTGGAATGGGTTTTGTTCGGTCGTGGGGCGGGTGAAGATTGGCTGGTGTGAGGTCGAATGCCTCAGTACGCATCGTTCTGCCACAGAAGCACCGAGGGTACGCCAGGCGGGCCGCCCATGAGACCTCCCACATACGGTTGAAGCGGCGAATCTTAATGGCTCCGCGGGAGCCTCGGGCGTTACACAGCCAATGGCGTGTGCCTGGCGGTATCATTTGAAGGGTGAAGGTCAGGGATCTGATCCACCGCCTGGAAGCTGCGGGCTGGCAGTTAAAGAGAACGAAAGGTAGTCACCGCCAGTACCGGCACCCCCGGAAGGAAGCGGTTGTAACGGTGGCAGGGCATCCAGGCAAGGATGTGCCGGTGGGGACCCTGAAGGCGATCCTTCGCAGCGCCGAACTGGAGGAGAAGGAGAAGACCTAGTGCGATTCACCGTGATCTACGAAAAGGGGCCGGAGTCTTGGGGTGCGTATGTTCCGGACCTTCCCGGCGTGATCTCTGTTGGGGATTCCCGGGAAGAAGTAGAACATCTCATCCAAGAGGCCATCGAGTTTCACCTGGAAGGGATGCGCGAGGAGGGAATTCCGATTCCGGCGCCGTCGACTTTCGTGGGGGTCATAGAAGTCGACTCTGCCGCGTGAGGCAGCGATCGGTGGTTCGGGCGTTTCTCGCCAACTTGAGACCGAAAGGCTGGTTCCTGGTTGTGCGAGATCTGGCCGGACCTGGTGCTGCAAACCACGCCAGCGCCCCGGGCACAAGACTTCCTTCGGGCCTGAAGCCATAAAGGGGAAGCGTCCGGCATTAGGGCAACAAGACCACCATGCCGTCTCGGTTTGAAATGTAGACTGATCCAAAGCCCGCGGCGGGCAGGAGTCCGGGCGTGGGGCGGGCCGTCAACATAGACCGCCGTCATCGGCCGGGTGTAGCCGCGTCGGCCTTCACCCTCCCGGCGAAGTCAGCATTCAAACGAAAAAAGAATACTGCTTTCCGCTTCTTACCGCGAGCCCCTCATTCAGAACATTGGCCACATATTGCCGCGTTAGTGCGGCGAAATATTCCAACACCTCTTCGGCCAGTGGTCCGTGCGGTCTGCCGGCCAACACGCGCTCGGTCACATTTTCGAAGCCGTGCTCGCGCGCTGTCTTCATCGCTTCCTGCGACTGCAGGTACACATACCGCCCGGGAGCCTGGTCCCTCTGCGTGTCCACCTGGAAGACCGTGACCGGCAGATTGACACGCGCGGGCGAGTTCGAGAAACCCCCGTCCATGCACCTTGCCGCGTAGTTCGTGACCGCAGGCGCCGCCGCCCGCACCTCTTCGGGATGCGCGAATAGCAGCGCCCAGACCGTATGCCCGCCCGCCTCCCACCCGGTAAGGAAATACTGCGACTCGCCGTGATAGAACTTGCGGACATCAGCCGCAACGGCGGCGATTCCATCGAAATCGAACCCGCATCGATTCTCCCGCACCTTCGCCCAGGTTTCCTCAGAATAGTGGTATGTTCCGGCCTGCCGGTAGTTCGCTCCTCCGTTGGTGGTGACCAGAGGCGTGACCAGAATGAATGGACGGTCGCCGCGCGCTTTCTCGAACACGTTGAGGGTCCTCAAAAACTCGCGCTCCGCGGCTTCGATGATCATCACCACCGGCCAAGTCCGGCCGCCACTCCAAGCCTTGGGCAACGATACATAGTATTGCATCGGATGCCCGGCCGCTGTTTTCAGTGCCCGCGGATCACTCGCGAAAGCCGGGATAGCGAGAACGCCTGCGGTCAAAGGGATCAGGAATCGAAACATGACGCAATCAAAACCCGCGCCGGGATACGGCCCGGGCGATCGCCCCGGGCGGGAAGCGAGCAACGCGACCCGCCGGATTCCTGCGTTCTCCCCCTGAAGCCGCGAGTGCCCTCACTTCACCGACACGTTGAGGGTCTGGCTGCTCTTGTTCCCGACCTGGACTACCAGCGCAAGGGCACCCGAGGGGGCGTTGGCGTCGAGCCGCGCGTTGACCTGCATGATCCCGGCACTGCCCGGCAAAGCGCCGGCGTAGAGTATGGTCGCAGCCTGGTTGTTCACGCTCACCACCACAGGCGCGACCGGAGCTTGAAGCGGCGCCGCCGCGAGCCTTCCGTCGATCGGCAGGGTATTGCCGGTCGCGGTCACGAGTCCTTCGCCCGTGACGAAGAAGGTGATCGCGGACCCTTTCGCGGCGGGATTCGTGGCACTGTTCTGCGTGCCGTCGGCTACATTGACAACTAAGGGCGATCCTTTGCCAAGCGGCTGGGTTGTGAAGATGCCGGGCGCGACATCCGTGACCGGCACCGTGAGAGGAGCCGAAACCTGTCCGTTGTATTCGACCGTGATTTTCGAATTGGCCTTTCCGGAGACTCCATACGGAACGATCGCTACGACCTGCGTGGATTGCGCGCTGACGACCGGCGCGGGGATGCCGTCGAAAAGCACACGGGTCGCTCCGGCGGACGTGTCGATGTGATTGTTGGCGGTGATGGAGAGATTGGCAGTCTGTGCCGGGCCGATCCCGGTGCCGGTGATGGCCACCAAGCGGCCGCCGCGGTCGAACACGATCGCCGAGACGTGCAGGTACGCAGAATCGGCATCGCCGAAATGCCGGTACTTCGCGCCGGTCAGGCCGTTGAGCCCTTCCCAGTTGCCGATCCACGGCTGGCCTTGCGGATCGAGAGCCAGCGCCCGCACGGTCAGGTAGAGCGTGGGGACCGGCGACGGCTGGGATTCGAAGCGGCCGGACCGCAAGCGGTAGAGACCGCCTCGCCAGGTTCCGAGCCACAGTTCGCCGCCGGCACCCCGGACCACGGTGCTGGCGAAATTGCCGCTCAGTCCCTCCGGCGCGCCGAAGGTGACCATCGGCGTGTCCTTCCAGCGACTCAGGCCGCCGGCCCGGGTGCCGATCCACAAGCATCCGGGACCGTCTTCGTACAGGGTGCGCACGAAGTCGTCCGGCAGTCCTTCGCGGGAGGTCCAGGCTTCGGAACCGTGTGCCGACAGCCGATGCAAGCCGTTGCCCCAGGTGCCGATCCAGAACGAGCC
>DATJYJ010000203.1:0-32895 GCA_035578025.1 Verrucomicrobiia bacterium | reverse complement strand
AGACGTTGGCTTCGGGGTCCTGGATATCCTTCGCCACGCCGTTCAGGAACCGCTCCAGCGTGTGGGAGCCTTCGATGCCCAGATAGCCGCGGCCATTCGTATCGGAGTTCAGATACATCACGCCTTTTTGCCGCAGCTCATCGGCGTGGGTTTCGGCCCATTCGGTGGAGCCGAGGAGGCCGGGCTCCTCGCCGTCCCAGAAGCAATAGACAATGGTGCGCTTCGGCTTCCATCCCTGCTTGAGCAATTCGCCGAAGGCGCGCATCTCTTCGAGCTCCGGAGATGTTCCCGAAAGTGGATCCTCCGCGCCGTTGACCCAGGCGTCGTGATGGTTGCCGCGGATGACCCATTCGTCGGGATACTGCGCGCCCGGAATGCGCACGATCACGTCGTAGAGCGGCTTGAGGTCCCAGTTGAAGGACAACTTGAGATGGACTTTGGCCGGTCCGGGGCCGAGGTGATAGGTGATGGGCAGACCGCCGCGCCACGCCGACGGAGCTACGCGCCCCTGCATGGCGGCGAGTAGAGGCTGCGCGTCGCCGTAGGAGATCGGCATCACGGGAATTTTGGTGAGCGTCGTGACGTCCTTGCGGTCCAGCCGCTTTGCGTCTTTGGTGGCGCCGACGCCGGGGGTGAGCGGGTCGCCCGGATAGACGGGCATGTCCATGACGCTGCCGCGCTGCACGCCGTCGCGGTTGCGGTAGGGGCCGAGCGGAAAGACTTCGCCTGGCGTATAGCCGTCGTCGTGCGGGTCAGAGTAGATGAGGCATCCGACCGCACCGTGCTCGGCAGCCACCTTTGGCTTGATGCCGCGCCAGGAACCGCCGTAACGCGCAATAACGATGGCGCCCTTCACGGAGACGCCCATCCGCTCCAGAGTTTCGTAATCCGCCGGGACGCCGTAATTTACGTAAACCAGCGGCGCGGTGACGTCGCCATCGATGGAGTAGGCGTTGTAGGTGGGGAGTTGCTCTTCGTGCTGATTCGATGTCGAATCGACGCTCTCGGTCGGCTCCATCAGCTTGGCCTTGAACTGAGTAGGCGCCACGAGTTCCAGGGCGCGTTCCTTGGGCGTGGGGAAGAGGACATCGAACGTCTCGATCTGGGCGTCGAGCCCGAACGACTTCAGTTTCGCCAGGAGCCATTCCGCATTGTCCTTGTCATACGGCGAGCCGACGTGGTGCGGGCGCGCGGAGAGGCGCTGCATGTAGGCGCGCAGGTTGGCCGGATCGGGAACCGCTCGGAACTTGGCTTCCCACTCGCGTTGGCTTCGCGCCGCATCCGCCGAAAAACCGGCGAGAGATGGAGCATCGGCGGGAAAGGCCACGGGCGCAGCCAGACCGGCGCACAACAGGCAGGCGATGAATCGTTGCATATCGTACGATTCTAGCGCGACGGGAAAAGCGGACCCGCGTGTTCGATCTGCTGAATGCCTTTTTCGAAATCGCCCGGCGAACTCATCACCACCACCTTGCCCTTGAGGCGACCGACTAGGGAGTGGATCAGGTCCGGCAGCACGGACTGCATGCGCAGAAACGGCGGCCGGTATTGCAGGTAGAAGAAGTGCGGCGAAGCCCCGGCCGGGCGCGCCAGCAGTTGTTCGGGGAATCGCTCGCCGGCGCGGGCGAGCGGCCCGAGAAAGAGGATGACATCGGAGGGCTCGGGCTCGGCCCGTTCCCGATTTACGAGGTCCGCCAACAGTTCGATCTGCCCGTGGCGGTTCTGGAGTACGTGGTAATCGACCAGGCCGAGCTGCAGGGATTCGATGCTCCGCGCCACGTCCGGCAGACGGTTCGGAGTAAATCCGTCCTGGCGGTAGAGTTCCTTTTGCTGATCGAGGTTGAAGGCCACCAGGCGGATGGAGCGCGTAGGCAAACGGTCCAACAGCGCGGAGAGTGTGCCCAGCAGCATCATGTTGTCGCGCGCGCTGAGGCGGGTGCGGCGCGGTGAGATGGGCGCGGCGTCGAGGAGCACTGTGAGACGGAGCGGCGGGGCATCGTCGTGACGGTCTCCGGGCGCACGGGCATAGAGCGGAGTGACAGTTTCGGGCGGCAGAGACATGCGCACCTTGCGGTCGGCGTGACTGCGGCGCGCATCCACATTCCATGCGCTGCGACAGACCCGGCCTGCGTCGTCCAGGAGCCGCCACTCCACACGGTAGCGGCCCTCGCCCAGCAGGAAGCCGCCACCCAGTTCCAGTTGGACGGTAGTCTTCGGTACCTCAGGCAGCCGCGTGCGATGGCCGAAATACACCGGCGTGCCACCCTCCGGCGTGACGCGCACGATGACGCCCCAGGCGTGGCCCTTTCCAGGAAACTGGTTCATGGGCACCCGGACTATGTACCCCGCCTGAAAGCGGAAGCTGAAGTCGAGCGTGGGGTGGATCGGGCGAACGTCGCAACGCAGGGGCTTGTCGTCAGGCGTCGCTTCGAAATTCCGCAGGCTGGGCGGAATGCGGGCAGAATCGAGCAGCACCTGTCCGGACGCCGCCGCTGTCAGCAGCATCAGTGTGATCGCACCACGCATTCGCTTCCTCATGGTATGACGGCTCGCCGGCCTTCGGATACACTAAGGCTCAATATGAAACAACTGTTTTGGATGACTGGAGCGGCGGCCGCATTGTTGACGGCCTGCCTGGCACAGAGTGCGAAGAGCCCCTTCCTGGGACGGTGGGACGTAACGGTGACGGCCGGCCAGGACACATATCCCGATTGGATCGAAGTTCAGGAGAAAGACGGCAAATTGGCGGCGCACGTTCAGCCGCGCTCGGGCGGCGCGGTCTGGGCGTCGGACGTGAAGCAGGACGGCGATCGCCTCGTCGTCACCATGCGCGGCGGAAACGGACCTGCCACGACGTGGGAGATTGGCGCGAACGGCAATTCCTTCAGTGGATCGCTGAAGCGCGGGGACGAGGTGCGCGGCCAGTTGGCCGGCGTGCGCGCTCCGAAGCTGGACCGGCCGATGCCCAAAGCGTGGAGCGATCCGGAGCCGTTGTTCAACGGCAAGGATATGACCGGCTGGGAGCCGATCGGCACTGCTGCGAGCCACTGGGTGGCGAAGGACGGCGACCTGCTGAACGAGTCCAAGGGCGCGAACATCAAAACCACGCGCAAGTTCGACGATTTCAAATTGCACATCGAATACAACTGTCCGGACGAAGGCAACAGCGGCATCTACCTGCGCGGACGCTACGAAGTGCAGGTGGAATACGAGAAGGTGGACGCCAACGACAAGTTCCACAGCATCGGCTCGATCTACAGCTTCCTGGCGCCGGCGGTGGAACTGCCGCGCAAACCCGGGACGTGGGAGAGCTTCGATATCACCCTGGTCGGCCGCCGACTGACGATCGTGCGCAACGGCGTGAAGACGATCGACAACCAGGAGATCCCGGGGCCGACCGGCGGGGCTCTCGACAGCCACGAGGCGGAACCGGGGCCGTTCTATATTCAGGGCGATCACACGGGCGGGATGAAGTACCGGAATATTACGGTTTCGGTACCGAAGAGATGAGCGGGGGATTTGTGCACCGCTCCCTGACGGTCGCGGCTCTGATTGCGGCGTCGGCGTGGGGACAGCAGGTGAAGGCGGTTCGTTTTGCCAAACTGTGGGACGGCGAAAAGGTCATCGACCGGCCGCTCGTGCTGATCGAGAATGGTCGGATCAAGAGTGTTCAGGCGGGCGATCCCGCGCCGCCTGCCGGCGCGGAAGTAGTGGATTGGTCGCGCTACTACGGCCTGCCGGGCCTGATCGACGTCCACACTCACATGACCTACATCTCCGAGGGACCCGGCATCACACGCGGCGGGCAGCGGATGGCGGCGGTGACGGTGTTCCTGGCGCAGGAGAACGCGCGCAAGACGCTCGAAACGGGCGTCGATGCCGCCCACGAGTTCGGCTTCCGGCCGGGCGCAATTGGGCCGCTCAACACCTTCATCGCGCGCAACCTGGAGACGGCGAAGCGCGCGTGGAAGGCCGGCGTGCCGTTCGCCATGGGGTCGGATGCGGTGTACACGATGTTCGGCCAGAACACTCGCGAGCTCGGCTGGTTCGTCAAGACCGGGATGACACCCGAGCAGGCGCTCCGGACGGCTACAGTGAATGCCGCCGATTTGCTCGGCATGCGCGACGATCTCGGCGCGGCCACACCGGGCCACTTCGCCGACCTGGTGGCGGTTGAAGGCGACCCGCTCATGGATATCCAGGTGGCGATCGGCCAGGTCCGCGGCGTGATGAAGGGCGGCACGGTGGTCGTAAAACGGTAAAATCTCCCAATGCGCACTCTTCTGCTGTCTTTCGCGATGCTCCTGCCCCTGGCTGCGCAACAGCCGCCCGCGGCCGCACCCTCGCCTGCTGGCGCAGGCGGTGGCAGCACCGGCGCCGCTGCTGCCGCGGCCCAGGCCCAGGCGCAAGCGGGCAACAACGACCAGGTCGTGAAGGCGATCGACGACCTGATGTGGTATTTCAAACTCGGCGACATCGCGGAGATCGACAAGGTGGAATACACCAGCCTGCCCCCGGCGCACATCGGAAATCCGCGGGCACCCGGCGCCGGCAATCCGCTGATCATCCGGGCTTACACGTTCATCCCGAAGAATCTGGACCGGACGAAGCCGCAGCCCCTGATCGTCTTCGCGCACCAGGGCGTTCACGCCAATGAAGACACGCGCGATGCCCACGTCTTCCGCGAGCTGCTGCAGCAGGGATACTCGATCATCGCCTCGGACTACCGCGGCTCGACCGGCTACGGCCGCGGCTTCTACGAGCAGATCGATTACGGCGGGCGCGAGGTGGACGACGTCTATCTCTCCGGCCAGTGGATGCTGGAGAACCATCCGTTCCTGGACCCCAAGCGCGTGGGCATCGTCGGCTGGAGCCATGGCGGCCTGATCACCTTGATGAACATCTTCGGGCATCCGCAGACGTATGCGGTGGCTTACGCGGGTGTGCCGGTCAGCGACCTGGTGGCGCGTATGGGCTACGAGGCGCCCGGGTATCAATCGCTGTACTCCGCGCCATACCATATCGGCAAGACGGTGCGCGAGGACATCATGGAATACCGCCGGCGCTCCCCGGTGTATCACGCCAAGGAACTGGCCACGCCGCTATTGATCCACACCAACACCAACGACGAAGACGTCAACGTGCTGGAGGTGGAACACCTGATCCAGGCTCTGAAGGCCGAAGGCAAGAAGTTCGAATACAAGATTTACCAGGACGCGCCCGGCGGCCATTACTTCAACCGCATCGACACCAAGGCGGCCAAAGAATCGCGCCAGGAGGTCTGGAGGTTTCTGGCCGGCTACCTGCATCCCGATCATGGAGCGAACTGAGGTCTCGCTCGGATTTCGCGCGCACTCGGGCGGGCGCACGGGAAGTAGCTACACTGGAACTGGGGGAGCACGCGGGAGTTGGCCACCGAGATCACCACGCACCTGCCGGCCCAGGCCCGATTCGAAGGGTTGACGCCGGAGCAACTCATCCAGGCATTCCGCGCGATGCACACTTCGCGGAGGCTGGACGACCGCGAAGTGGTTTTGAAGCGCCAGAACCGGATCTTCTTCCAGGTCTCCGGCGCCGGGCACGAGGCCATCCAGGTGGCGGCAGCCATGTCGCTGCGATCCGGCCACGACTGGTTCTATCCCTATTACCGCGATCGTGCGCTGTGCCTGGCCCTGGGCGTCACGCCGCACGAAATGTTGCAGCAGGCGGTGGGCGCCGCGGCCGATCCCGCTTCGGGCGGGCGGCAGATGCCCTCGCACTGGGGACATCGCGAGCGCCACATCGTGAGCTCGTCATCGCCCACGGGGACTCAGTATCTACAGGCGGCCGGCTGCGCCGAGGCTTCGCGCTACCGCAATATCGCCGACGAGGTCACGCTGGTCTGCTGCGGCGAAGGCGCCACCAGCGAAGGCGAATTCTGGGAGTCTCTCAACCTCGCCTGCCTGGAGCGGCTGCCGCTCCTCTACCTGATCGAGGACAACGGCTACGCGATCAGCGTTCCGCGAGAGGCACAGACTGCCGGAGGCAGCATCTTTCCGCTGACTGCCGGTTTTCCGGGGCTGTTCCGCCAGGAGGTCGACGGCACGGATTTTCTGGCATCGTACCGTGTGATGCAGGCCGCCGCGCGATACTGCCGGGAAGGGCGCGGACCCGCGCTGGTCCACGCGCATTGTATCCGGCCGTACTCGCACTCGCTCTCCGACGACGAGCGCCTCTACAAGCCTCCCGCCGAACGCGAAGCGGAATCGGCGCGCGATCCCGTGCTGCTTTTCCCGAAGTTCCTCATCGACGAAGGCGTGCTCGACCGGCGCATGCTTCAGGACATCGCCTACGAGATCGACGAGGAGGTGAACCAGGCCACGCAGCAGGCGCTGCACGACGAGGCCCCCGACCCGGCGACCGCGCTCCAGCACCTCTACTCCGACACCGTTGATGTCACCAGCGATGCTTTCGCCGCGCCCGCGCGGTTCCACGGTGCGCCCGCCACCATGGTGGACCTGATCAACGCCGCGCTGCGCGAGGAGATGCGGCGCAATCCCGACATCCTGGTCTTCGGCGAGGACGTGGCCGACGCCACGCGCGTAGAGAACCTGAAAGAAGTCAAAGGCAAGGGGGGAGTGTTCAAGGTCACGCACGGATTGCAGAGCGAGTTCGGCTCGCGGCGCGTGTTCAATACGCCGCTGGCCGAAGCGTCGATCGTGGGCCGCGCGATCGGGCTAGCGACACGCGGGCTCAAGCCGGTGGCGGAGATCCAGTTCTTCGACTACATCTGGCCGGCGATGATGCAGATCCGCGACGAACTGGCGACCCTGCGCTGGCGCTCCAACGGGGCGTTCTCGTGCCCGGCGGTGATCCGTGTGGCCATCGGCGGCTATCTGAACGGCGGCGCCGTTTATCACAGCCAGTGCGGCGAGGTGCTGTTCACGCACATTCCCGGCCTGCGGGTGGTGATGCCGAGCAACGCCGCCGACGCCTGCGGGCTGCTGCGCACCGCCCTGCGCGCCGACGATCCGGTACTTTTTCTGGAGCACAAGCGCCTCTATCGCGAGCCGTACAACCGCTCTCCCCACCCCGGCGCCGATTTCACGATTCCTTTCGGCCGCGCCAGGGTGGTCAAGCCGGGGCAGAGCCTGAGCGTCATCACGTACGGCGCGTTAGTGCAGAAGGCGCTCGTCGCAGCAACGCAGATCGAGCGCCGCAATCCGGCAGTGAGTATCGAGATTCTGGATTTGCGCACGCTCGCGCCTTACGACTGGGCGGCGGTCCGGCAGTCGGTGGAGAAGACCAGCCGGGTGATCATCGCGCACGAGGACATGCTGTCATTCGGATACGGAGCGGAGATCGCGGCAAGGATCGCGGACGAGTTGTTCGGATCGCTGGACGCTCCGGTGCGGCGCGTAGGAGCGCTGGACACGTGGGTGGGGTATCACCCGCAGCTTGAAGCGGCCATCCTGCCGCAGACCGAGACGCTGGTATCTGAGATGGAACGGCTGATCGCGTGGTGAGCGAGCCCCTTAGACCTGCCGGCGGATAGAAATTCCAAGCTCGCGCAAGTTCTTCTCCGGCACCGTCGACGGCGCTTCGCACATCAGGTCGGTGCCGCGGGCGGTCTTCGGGAACGGGATCACGTCGCGGATCGAAGTCTCGCCGGCGAGGATCATCACCAGGCGATCGAGGCCGAGCGCGATGCCGCCGTGGGGCGGAGCGCCGTATTCCAGCGCGTCGAGCAGGAAGCCGAAGCGGGCCCGGGCTTCTTCGGTGCTCATGCCCAGCGCGGAAAAGACCTTCGACTGCACGTCGCGGCGGTGAATACGAATCGAGCCCGACCCCAGCTCGACGCCGTTGAGCACCAGGTCGTAGGACTTGGCGCGGCAGCGGGCCGGGTCGGCAGTCAGCTTGTCGAGATCTTCGTCGTGCACCGAAGTGAACGGGTGGTGCGCGGCCATCCAGCGGTTTTCCTCTGCATCCCACTCGAACATCGGGAAGTCCACCACCCAGAGGAACTGGAAGTTTTTCGGATCGAGAAGCTCGTGGCGGTCGTTGAACTTCTGCGCGAGGTTGAGGCGCAACTGGCCGCAGGCCTGGTATACGGTCTCTTCGGGACGATGGCCCTTGGGCTCGCCGGCCCAGGTAGCCAGCACCAGCAGGCCGTCTTCTTTGGCGCCGCACCGCTCGCGGACCTTGGCCATCTGCTCGGGGTAGTCGCGGTCGAGGCGCCTGGCGTCGTCGTAGACGCGCAGGCCTCGCTCCTGCCCGAAAGCTTTGAACTCGTCGCGCTCTTTGCGGCTGGGCGCGCCGCAGCCGGGGATGTGAATCGCGACCAGCGGCATGCCGGCATGGGCGAGCTCGGGGGCCAGGTCGCCGACCGGGTGCATCGGCGGGATGCGCGTGTCCGGCTTATCGATCCCGTAGTGGGCCATGGCCTGCGCGTAGGTGAGGCGCGGAAACGGCGCGGTGACTTCATAGCCGGCTTCCTGGCACACGCGGACGATGAGCGGCTCGATGACTTCGAAGATGCGCTCCTGCTGCGGGAAGCTCATCTCGACGTCGATTTGCGTGAACTCGGGCTGGCGGTCGGCGCGCAGGTCTTCGTCGCGGAAACAGCGCACGATCTGGAAATATTTCTCGAAGCCGCTGATCATGAGGAGCTGCTTGAAGATCTGCGGCGATTGCGGCAGTGCGTAGAAGGTCCCGGGATTGACGCGGCTGGGCACGAGGTAGTCGCGCGCGCCTTCGGGCGTGGAGCGCGTCATGAACGGCGTTTCGATTTCCAGGAATCCCTGCGAGTAGAAGAACTCGCGCACCGCGAAACTGATTTTGGAGCGCAGGATGATGTTGCGCTGCATCTGCGGACGCCGCAGATCGACGTAGCGGTACTTGAGGCGGGCGTCCTCGGCGACGTCGACGTGCTCCTCCATGGGAAACGGCGGCGTGCGCGATTCGTTGAGGAGCCAGATCTTCGAGGCCACAACCTCGACTTCGCCGGTGGGCATGTTGGGATTGACGGTCTCCGGCGACCGCTTTTCGACCGTGCCTTCGACGGCGATCACGTACTCGGCGCGCACTTCCTCGGCGCGGCGGTGCACGGCCGGGTCGATATCTTCGTGGAAGATCGCCTGGGTGTGGCCGCTGCGGTCGCGCAGGTCGATGAAGATGACGGCGCCGTGGTCGCGGCGGCGGTGCGCCCAGCCCATCAGAACTACCTTCTTGCCGGCGTCGGCGGCGCGCAACTCGCCGCAAGTGTGGGTGCGGCGGAGGTCGCCGAGAAAGTCTAGTGAGACGGAAGGTTCCATATTAGAGCTATTAGCGATCAGCCTTCAGCTTTCAGCTATCACGCCTCAATCGCTCCGCGATTTCGGCGGGTGTAAGATTCCATTGCTCGCCGGACGCCATGTCCTTTAGGGCGTATCGGCCGGCGGCCATTTCATTGTCGCCGATGATCAGTACATAGCGCGCACCGGTCTTGTTGGCGATCTCCAGGGCGCGCTTGAGCTTGCCTTCGCCGATCTCCACGCTGCTGCCGGACAGGCGGAATTGGCGCGCCATGAGGACGGCGTGGCGTAGCGCGGGCTCGCCGAGCGGAGCGATAAAGAGATCGAGCGCAGCGGGCGCCTGCTCGCCTTCGACGCTCATCACCAGGCGGTCTTCGCCGATAGAGAAGCCGATGCCCGGTGCTGCGACCTTACTGCCGAGCGATTCGGCCAGCCCATCGTAGCGGCCGCCGCCGAGCACCGAGTTCTGCGCGCCCAACGCGCCGTGAACCACTTCGAACGTGGTCCGCATGTAGTAATCCAGGCCGCGCACCATGCGCGGGCGGACCTCGTACTCGATGCCGCGATCGGTCAGGTACTGCTTCACGGCGTCGAAGTGCGCGCGGCAGGCATCGCAAAGGTAATCGAGGATGGAAGGCAGCGCATCGATGATGGGCTGATCGGCCTCGACTTTGCAATCCAGCACCCGCAGCGGGTTGGATTCGGCGCGGCGCTGGCAATCGCCGCACATGCGCGGCGCGGCTTCCTTCAGCTCCTGGCGGAGGCGCTCGACGTATTGCGGGCGGCAGTTGGCGTCGCCGACGGAATTGAGCAGCAGCTTGAATCCGGTGAGCCCGACACCCTTGAGGATCTCGACCACCATCTCGATGACTTCGGCGTCGATCACCGGCGATTCCGAGCCGATGGCTTCGGCGCCGATCTGGAAAAACTGCCGGTAGCGTCCTTTCTGCGGCCGCTCGCGGCGGAACATCGGGCCGATGTAGTAGAGCTTCTGCACGCCGGGACGCTGATCGAGCCGGTGCTCGATGTAGGCGCGGATCACGGACGCGGTGTTCTCGGGGCGCAGGGTGAGCGAACTGCCGTCGCGATCGTCGAAGGTATACATCTCCTTGGTGACGATGTCGGTATCGGCCCCGACGCCGCGCGCGAACAGTTGCGTCTCCTCGAAAATGGGTGTGCGGATTTCGTGGTAGTTATAGGCGCGGAAAATCGCGCGCGCCTTTGCTTCCACGCGGTTCCAGACGTCGGTGGATGGGGGCAGTAAGTCTCTGGTTCCTTTGACGGCTTTGATCAAGGGGAAACTTTATGGTAGCAGAGGCTTCAGGCTTGTGAGGCTTCAGGCTTCAGCAACTTCGGCTATCAGCTATCAGCCGTCAGCTCTCAGCACCAACGATCATGCAGGTGCGCCGGTGGGTTGCGGCGACGCAAGCTGAAAGCTGATAGCTGATGGCTCTTAGCTGACGCCTGAAGCCTGATGCCTGACGCCTCAAATCGATCTGCCCGGCATCGCCACCACGTCGTCGATCTGGATCGCCTCTTTCACCACGAACGGCTCGCCGTACTTCACGCCGATCAGGTTGCCGTAGAAGCGTGCAATGCTGCCGAGGCGGTCGCGAATCTCCTGCTCGTTGGGAAATAGCGCGCCGCCTTCGATGGCTTCGCCGTATTGCGAGGTGTAGCTCAAAAGCGCGGTCATGCGGCGCTCGAATTGCGCGCTGATGTCCACGATGAAACTCGGCTTCACCTCGGCGTAGACGCTCGAGTAGAGGATCTTGAACGGACGATGCGGCTCGCTGTACTCGTCCAGTTTGCGAAGGCCGGAAAGAAAGCACGCCTCGAAACCGATCTCGCTGGCGCGGTAGTGATCGGGATGGCGGGCTTCCCAATAGGGCAGGATCACCACGCGGGGCTTGAGCTCGCGGATCTGGACGGCGAGCGTCATGCGCGCGGTGATGGTATTCTCCAGGCGCGCGTCGGGCATGTGGAGGTTGCCGCGCCATTTGAGCAGCATGTGCTTGCCGGCCACCTCGCTTTCGGCGACGCGCTGCTCAGGGGTGCCGCGGGTACCCATGTCGCCGGCGGTCAGGTCGAGCACGCCGGTGCGGTAGCCCATCTCGGCCATCCTGATCAGGGTGCCGCCGCAGGTCTGCTCGACGTCGTCGGGGTGGGCGGCGATCGCCAGGACGTCCAGGCTCATGCGCGCGCCGCCAGTTTCTTCAGGAATTCGTACATATCCACCCGGTACTTGAAGGCTTTGGCGCCGTTGATGGCGATCACCGGCACTTCGTCATTGTAGCGGCGCACGAGATCGGCGTCGCGGTCGATATCGATTTCCTCGTAATCGAAATCGGCCCTGGCGCGCGCGGCCAGCAGCACCTGTTTGGCATCGTCGCACAGGCAGCAGCCGGCGCGCGTATACAGGGTGACCTTCGGCCTCATCGCCAGTAGTAGTCGGGAGGCGGAGTGGAGCGCCGGCGCGGCACCAGGAGCATGATGAGCAGCGCGCCCGCCACGAAGCCGCCCACGTGCGCCATGTAGGCCACGCCGCCGCCCTGCGAAACGTGCGAGTATCCGATGCTGCCGAAGCCATTGAAGAACTGGATGAAAAACCAGTAGATCAGCATCAGCCAGGCGGGCACGTCGATGGTGGTGATGAAGAGGAAGACGAAGATCAGGGTGTGGACCCGCGAGTGCGGAAACTTCACCATGTATGCGCCCATGATGCCGGCGATGGCTCCGCTGGCGCCCACGGTGGGGACTCGCGATGTCGGATCGACCAGCACCTGCGCCAGGGCCGCCGCCACTCCGCAGGCGAGGTAGAACAGCAGGTACTTTCCGTGTCCCAGGATATCTTCCACGTTGTCGCCGAAGATCCACAGGAACCACATGTTGCCGAGCACGTGCATCCAGCCTCCGTGAAGAAACATGGAGGTGAAGACGGAGCTGAAGCTGAATTCGTCCGGCACCAGGCCGTAGGTCCGGATGAACAGGTCGCGATAGTAAGGCGCGAGCGAGAACTCGAACAGGAAAATCAGCACGTTGATCACGATCAGCAGCGTCGTGACGACAGGCTTGGAGTAACTCGGCTCGGAATCGCGTAGAGGAAACATCTAGTCGAGGGCGCCTGCCCGCGAGGAGCGCGAGGCAAAGTCGGTATGGGAGCGCCGCTCGCCGCGCGTCATGAGGGAACGGACTTCTTCCAGCCCCCGAATGCCGCCGCGGGCGCCAAGCGCAGTGCAATTGAGCGCCGCCATGGCATTGGAAAAATCGAGCGCTTCGCGCAATGGCATTCCCTGCAAAACAGCATAGCAGAAGGCCCCGTGAAACACGTCGCCAGCGCCGGTGGTGTCCACACAGTTGACCACGAAGGCCGGTGCGTAGTGGAACTTGCCGTTCTCCAGCGCCAGGGCGCCGTGGGGGCCCAGGGTCATCGCCGCCACCTTCATCCGGTATTCGTGCTGGATGATTTCAAGGGCGCGGAAGGGGTCGGTTTCACCGGTCCACGCGGCCGGGAATTCGCTGGAGGCCAACAGGTAATCGACGTTCGGCAGGACGTTGCCGAAGCCGGGGTAGATCGTGTCGACGTCGATGGTGACCGGAATGCCGCAGCCGCGCGCAAGGCGGGCGGCGCGCGCCACGGCGGGTGTATCGTGGGCATCGATGTGCAGCAGGCGGCCGCACGCGATCATCTCCTCGGTGATTTCTTCGGGGCGAAGCTTGAGACCATCGTCGCGGCGCCAGAGTACGGTGCGCTCGCCGGTGGAGCGGTCGATCACGATGTAGGCGGACTGGTTGGCGCACCCGGGGCGGACCAGGACGTGGTCGAGGTTGATGCCGGTGCCGCGCAGGCTGTCCATCTGCACGCGGCCGCGCAGGTCGTCGCCGACGGAGCCGATGTACTTGGTGCGCAGTCCCAGGCGCGCGCAGGCGACCAGCGCGCTGGCCACCTGGCCTCCGGGACTGAGGTGCTCTTCTTCGAAAGGCACTTTGCCGGCATAAGCGGGGAAATGAGGGACGATGAGGAGAGTGTCGGTGGCGTTGAGGCCTACACCGACGACGTCGAATTCGGGCATTCATGAGTATTCTAGCGTCACTGCGGGCTACGGCCGCCGGGCGGACGACGAAAAACGACCGGGCTCGCAGGCGAGTCCACCCCACTGCGTCAAAGCTTGCGGCGATGAGTGGAGGATACCGGGGTCCTCAGGTTGTAGATTTCGATGCGCCGGTTCAATGCGGCCGCGCGGCGGCGGAATTCGCCGGCATCGAGCCGGGTGCGCTCGGCATACAGGCGGCGCACCTCGGCATCGATGTCCCGGGCCTCTTCGATCCACGGCGGCGCGAACCCGTTGTTGCGCAGAAGGCGGTGGGCCATGCGCGTGCCGGGGTCCTCGTAAGGGTTTTCTTCCAGGGAGATCGGCTGTCCGGCGCCGTCGAGGTGATCGAAAGCGCCCTCGCTCATTGCCTCCTGAATCTTGCGCTCGGCAACCAGGTTCCAGACGTCCATGGGTTCAGGTTAACACCCGCGGTTTGACGGCTTAGCCCCTGATTTGCTAGCATCTTAAGTAGTTCATTGTGGTACTTGTGTCCCTATCCTCTTTCCGCTCTCAAACGGTACTACATCGCCCCGTCTTGGCATTCCCGGAGTAAACCTTAGGAAAATTATGGCTTCCAACACGTATTCGCAAGGCGCTCAGGTCGAGCATCAAAAGTTCGGGCTGGGCACCGTCCTGTCGCATAGTGAAGAGCGCATTGTCATCAAGTTCGATGACCACGGCGAGAAAAAATTCGTCACCCAACTGGTGATAGGCAGCCTGAAAAAGAGCGATCGTCAGCCGCCTGCCGAGAAGAAGGGCGCCCGGCGGAAGAAAGCCGCGCCCGCGGCCGTTTGACGGCCCAATTCGATTCGAGGAATAACGTTTGAACGCACGCCAGAAACGGTTATTTGAAGAGGCCCGGAAACGAAATCCGGACCTCAAGATTCCCACCGACACCCAGCCTGCGACCGAGTGGTCGGAGGCGGACCTCGCTTTGATCAAACAGGGAGTTGGAGACAAATCGAGCCGGCCGCCGCAGTCCGCGGCGGAGCAGGGCGATGCCACGGGCGAAGCTCCGGCCGGCGAGCAGAGGGGCAGCGTGGTGACCTACTTCGAAGCCAAAGGTTTTGGATTCCTCCGCCCGGATGACGGCGGGCGCGACATCTTTTTCCATGTCTCCCGCCTCGCGGAAGGCCTTGCCACCGACCTTCGTCCCGGTACGCGCGTGCTCTACGAGTTGGGCATGGATCGCACCGGAAAGATGGCGGCCTCCAGCCTGCGCATTGCGCCGGAGGCGGAAACCGCATAAACGGACCGCCGAGGTCCGCCTCGATTCATTATGTTTGACAGTCTTTCGGAGAAGCTGCAGCGGGTCTTCAAAAACCTGCGCGGCGAAGGAAAGCTCTCGGCCGAGAACATGGAGGCGGCGCTGCGCGAGATCCGCATGGCGCTGCTCGAGGCCGACGTCAACTTCAAAGTCGTCAAACTGCTTATCGAGAACATCAAGCAGAAGGCCATGGGGCAGGAGGTGCTCCAGGCTCTTTCGCCGTCGCAGCAGGTCGTGAAAATCGTGCACGAGGAGCTGATCAAGATCCTCGGGGCGCACGAATCGCGCCTGCGCTTTTCCAACGATCCGCCCAGCGTCTTCCTGGTGGTGGGACTGCAAGGGTCCGGCAAGACCACCTCGACGGGAAAACTGGCGCGCTGGCTTTCGAAAAACGGGCACAGCCCGATGGTAGTATCCGTCGACGTCTACCGCCCGGCGGCGCGCGAGCAATTGAAAGTCGTGGCGCGCGACATCGGACAGCCGGTCTACGAAGGTGCGCCCGGCGAGACGCTCCCTCTGGACCTGGCGCGTTCGGCGCGGCGCGAAGCCGCCCAGACGGGGCGGGATGTTCTCCTCGTGGACACCGCCGGCCGTCTCCATATAGACGATCAACTGATGGTCGAGCTCCAGCAGCTCAAAGAGCACCTCAGCCCGGTCGAAATCCTCTTCGTCGCCGACGCCATGACCGGCCAGGACGCGGTCAAGAGCGCCGACGAGTTTCACAAGCGGCTCGGAATCACCGGCGTCATTCTCACCAAGATGGACGGCGATGCCCGCGGGGGCGCGGCGCTTTCGATCCGGCACGTGACCGGGCAGCCGCTGAAGTTTGTCGGCGTCGGTGAGAAATCGGATGCCCTGGAGCCGTTTCATCCGGACCGGGCGGCGAACCGGATCCTCGGCATGGGCGACATCCTCAGCTTCATCGAAAAGGCCGAGGAGGCGATCGACAAGAAGTCGGCCGTCGAGATGCAGCGGAAACTCATCGAGAACGAATTCACGCTGCAGGATTTTCGCGACCAGCTCAAACAGATCAGCAAACTGGGGCCGCTCGAGTCGCTGCTCGGCATGATGCCGAAGGTTGGCATGCTGAAAGAGCTGAAGGACGTGAAGGTTGACGAAAAAGAGATCTCTCATGTGGTAGCCATCATCGACTCGATGACCCCCCGGGAACGCGCCAACCACATGATCATCAATGGCAGCCGCCGGCGGCGGATCGCCAGGGGCAGCGGAACCTCCGTGCAGGAGGTCAATCAGCTGCTCAAGCAGTATGCCGAGGCGCGGAAGATGATGAAGTCTCTCTCCGGCGGTTTCATGGGCAAAAAACTCGGTAAGATGAAAATACCGGGCTTTCCATTCGGAAATCTACCAGGAATGTAAGAGCAGGCGGGACGTTATGGTCCAGCCTGAGAAAGCGATGGACGGGCAGAAGCCTGTCCCACATGGAGTAAGAATGTTGATGATTCGCCTGGCGCGATTCGGCGCCAAGAAGAAGCCGTTTTATCGCGTCGTCGTGATTGAGAAGGAGCGCGCCCGCAACGGCCGCGCGCTCGAAGTGGTCGGTCATTATAATCCGCTCGCCGATCCCCCGGCGGTGAGTTTGAAGCACGATCGCATCGAGCATTGGACCAGGAGCGGCGCGCAATTGTCCGATACCGTCCAGCGTCTGTTGGAAAAGAATCCGGCCGTGCCCGCCAGTGTGTAATTTGGCACGTCAAGGGTGGGAATGTTCCTCGGGCTTTGATTTGTAACCCGCTGAAACAATGACCGCTCAGTTACTATGAAGGTGGAGGCGGGGTGAATGAAGCAGTTGATAGAGGACATCGCTAAAGCTCTGGTCGACATCCCGGAAGAGGTCAGCGTCCGTATGGTCGAAGGCGAGCAAGTCACCGTCCTGGAGCTCAAGGTAGCCCCGAGCGACCTGGGTAAGGTGATTGGCAAGCAGGGCCGGACGGCGCGCTCGATCCGCACCATTCTGGGGGCTGCCGGCATGAAGCTGAATCGCCGGTTCACCCTGGAAATTCTCGAGTGAGCGTCGGGAATTCCGACTGGGTGACGATTGCTCTGCTGGGCAAGACACGGGGCAACCGGGGTGAGATCACCGCGCTGCCCCTGAGCAGCAAGCCGGAAAGATACGAGAGCCTCACGGAAGTCTGGCTGTTCGGAACCGGCGAGCGCTACGAAGTCGACGAAACGTGGTTTCACGACGGGGTCCTCATTTTTCATTTTCGCGGCGTGGATCATATTGGCGCCGCCGAATCCCTGGTGGGCAGCGAAGTCCGCGTACCGGCGTCCGAGCGTGTGCCGCTCGAGGAAGGCGAGTTCTTCCACGACGACCTGATCGGCTGCCAGGTGATCGATCGCACCACCGGCGCTTCCCTGGGACCAGTAACGGCTTTCGACGACTCGGGCGGCGGGAACCTGGTCGTCGGCGGCAGCCTGCTGATCCCCTTCGCGCGCGCCATCTGTGTCGAGATCAATCCGGCGGAGCGGCGCATCGCGGTAGAATTGCCCGAGGGTTTGAAGGAACTCAACCGGCCGTGACCTATCACGTGCTGACCATTTTTCCGGACTTCTTCGCGGGACCGTTTGCCCACGGCGTAGTGAAGCGCGCCAGGGAAGCCGGCCTGCTCGACATCCGCATCCACGACCTGCGGAACTGGACCAGCGACCGTCACCGCACCGTCGACGACCGTCCGTTCGGCGGCGCCGAAGGGATGGTGCTGAAATGCGAGCCCATCTTCCAGGCGGCGGAATCGATCTGGCCCGAGCGCACCGCGGGCCGAAAAATCGTTCTGCTTTCCGCGCAGGGCAGGATGTTCGACCAGGCCATGGCCAACCGCCTGAAGGAATGCGAGGAGCTTCTCCTGATCTGCGGCCGCTACGAGGGCGTCGATGAGCGCGTGGCCGAGCACCTGGCCGACGAAGAGATCTCGATCGGCAACTACGTACTCAGCGGCGGCGAACTGGCGGCCGCGGTGGTGATCGACACGGTGGCGCGGCTGCTCCCCGGGGTTCTGGGCAACGAGGCTTCGTCGGCATTCGAATCCTTTCAGGAGGGCGGACATGGCGAGGGTTTGCTGGATTGCCCCCAGTGGACCCGTCCGGCCGAGTTCCGCGGATGGCGCGTGCCGGAGGTGCTGCTCGGCGGCAATCACCGGCAGATCGCGGCATTCCGGCGGTCGGCGGCCCGAAGCAAGACCGAACGGCTCCGGCCGGATTTGCTGGATAAAGAGTCGTCTGCGTGGCTTCCAGATTCGGCGGTTTAGGCGGGACGGGGCAGGTCGGGAACCTGCCCCACTGATCTGCGCAGTACGTCGGCTAGCATTTGCATCCGGATCGGCTTGGAGAGCACATCGTCCATGCCGCACCGCAGGCATTGCTGGTCGCAGCCGGGGCTGGCTCCGGCCGTCATGCAGACCACGGGTTTGTGCGATCCCGCCGCTTCGCCGCGCCGGATCTGGGCGACGGCTTCCGGGCCGCTCATGACGGGCATCTGGCAATCCATGAGCACCAGGTCGTAGCTCATGATGCGCAGCATTTCGACGGCCTCGCGGCCGTTGGCGGCGACGTCGGCCCGCATTCCTAGGCTCTCGATCATGCGAACCGCGACTTTCTGGTTGACTGCATTGTCCTCGGCGACGAGGACGCGCAGGGGAGCAGCCGGAGGGGACGGACGGGCGTCCGCGCCGGCGATCGCTGCCCCCATTGCCGCCAGGGATCGCGACGGGCGTTGCGCCCACGCCCCGCTCAATGCCTGCACCAACTGGGTACAGCGCACCGGCTTGACCAGGCACGCATCTACCGCCTGGCCCGAGATGCCGCGAACCGACCGCCAACTGCCGATCGAGGTCAGCATGACCACGATCGTGTCGCGCGCGGCGGGATCGTTCTTGATCGCCTCCGCGAGAGCAGGGCCGTCCATGCCGGGCATGTGGTAGTCCGCGATCACGAAGTGGTAAGGCTGCCCCGCGCCTGCGGCCTGGCGGACATCCTCCAGCGCTCCGCGGCTGCCTGCATGGCTGGTGTGGATCATGCCCCAGGAGCCGACCTGCCGCTCGAGCACCCGGCGGTTGATCTCATTGTCGTCGACGATCAAAACCCGGAGTCCGGCAAGGCTCGCAGCAGCCGATTCGGCGGCCTGGGGCTTGGGATCCTGTCGTAACGGCAGGGTCACGTCGAACCGCGAGCCCGCGCCCGGAGTGCTTTCCACCGAAATCGTTCCGCCCATGATCTCGGCGAGCTGGCGCGAAATGGCCAGACCGAGTCCGGTTCCCCCGTGCCGCCGCGTGGTCGAGGCATCCGCCTGGGTGAATTTCTGAAACAGATGCTCCACCTGGTCCCGCGCAATGCCGATTCCGGTGTCGGTAACGGAGAGGGTCATGATGGTGGAATCCGGGAGCTGGCTTTTTTGCGCCACCGAGATGAGAACGTGACCCGATGACGTGAACTTGACGGCGTTGCCGGCGAGATTGACCAGAATTTGCCGGATGCGGCCGCCGTCACCAAGGAAATGCCGCGGCACCGTGCCGGGGTATTCCACGACCAGATCCAGCTTCTTCTCTTCGGCCTGCGGTCCCATCGTCTCGGCGGCCTCTTCCACCAGCAGCCGCAGGTCGAACGGGTAGGTTTCCACCGCAAGGCGCCCGGCCTCGATCTTCGAAAAATCGAGGATGTCGTTGATCACCGACAGCAGAGCCTCTCCGGATTTGCGGACCATGTCGGCGTACTCCCGCTGCTCAGGCGTCAAAACGGTATCCAGCAGCAGCCCGGTCATTCCCAGCACGCCATTCATGGGCGTCCGGATTTCGTGGCTCATGTTGGCCAGAAACTCGCTCTTGGCCTTGCTGCCGGCCACCGCCTGCTTCTGGGCCACGCGCAAGCGGAGCGCCAGCACAACCGCCACGGCGAGCGCGAGAATGCAGGCGCCCAGCGCGGCCTGCGAGTATCGCTGGTGCCTGAGGCTGTCATGATAGGCGAACACCGTGGTTGCCTCGCTGGCCAGCCGCGACCGCCAGCGGAAATCGATACCCACCAGCCGTCCATCGGCCGCCAGTTTCCCGATGCGCTCGCGCAGCCGGTCGGCGGCCTGCCGGGCCGCGCGGTTGTGCATGCCGGCGCCGATGCCGAACCAATAGGTCGCGCCCTCGAGCGGCTGAATGCGCAGTTCCTGCTGTGCGCAATCGATCGGTGGAGTAGTCACGATTGCATTGACCGAGATCAGGCCTGCCGCGGATTCCCCGCTGCAAACCGAAGCGATGATCTCCGACTGGAGGCGAATCTCGCGCAGCCGGCTGGACGGGAAAAACCTGCGCGCAAGACGAAGGTCGCTGCTGATTTTCGCGGTGACCGCCAGTGTTCTGCCGGCCATTCCGGCAGCGCCGGGCATCGGCTGGGAAGCCGGAAGCACCAGGGCGTAGGACATTCGCGCCCACGGCTGGCCGATATACACGAGCCCGCGCCGCTCGGGAAGATCGGCCATCAGCGGCCACAGATCCACAAGGCCGGTGTTCAATGACGCTTCCGGGCCTTCCGGGCCAAACACCCACTCCAGTTGAATACCCTCCTGCTGTGCCGCGACTTTGATCACATCCACCGCGGGGCCCGCAGCACGCCCTTGCGCATCCGGAAAATGATAAGGCTGCGAATTCTGAAACCCGATTCGCAGCGGCCTTCCGGGGGCTGGCGCGGGCTTGCAAATCCACAGGGCCAGCCCCCCGGCCAGAGTCAGGACCAGGCTCGCCGCCAGCAGCGCCCGCCGGCGGCCGCGGGACCCTGGTGGTGTCATCCAAACATTCACGGCTAATGAATCGGCCGCGATTGTGATAAGGTTTAGGGCTTGGCAGGCGAATTGCACCCAATTGGGTAGGCCTGCAGGTAAGGAAGTAATGGTAGTAAGCTAAACGATAGGTTGGATTGCCGGCGGGCGGCGTTGTCCGCCGTCTCTGTTGTTTGGGCCAAAGTTTGAAGATGACCACCACCGTCGAATTTCCGCGGCTGTTTCAGCCGCATTCGAACCTGAGCGACGAAATTAACCACAATATCGCTCAGTCGGAGGTCGAAGGTGGCGTCCACTTGTGCGACCTGCCCCCGGGCACGGTGTTAGAAGTACAGACGCAGAATCGTTATTACACGATCGAGTACAAGGGCTGGGATCAGGCGTTGATCTCAGGTCATCCGGTGTTCTGCCCGGAGCCGGTCCCGGTGACCATCCACGGTTCCACGTGGGGCGGTTCCATGATCAAGTCGCGATTCATCGGGCGCGGCATGCGGCTGGAATTTGGCCACCCCGACTTCGAGCCCATCCGCACCTCGGTCATTCTGGACGTGCGCGAGGTCGCCGCCGCCTGAATTTACACTCAAAAACTGGCTGCGCGTGTCGAAGAGCGGTTTGTGAGTCCTTTTCTTCGGCGTGCGGAAGAGATCCTGGAAACCGCCGTATTCGGTTGTGAGGAGCTGGCGATTGTGATTGGGCGCGGCGGCGAAGTCCGCATGCTGAATCCCGCGGGGTGGTCGCTGGCGGCACTGCGCATTGAGTTCGGCGCCGAGTCGGTCTACAAAGTAGAAAGGGTGGGACAGAAGGTGCGGGTGGAAGGCTGGGATGGAAGCCGCACCTGCCGTCTCGAGCGAGCCGGCCAATCGTCCGGACTACATCACGCGCTGGACGGAAGTGGCGTCGACCTTCGCGGGGAACATACTTTCCAGAAGCATGGCGCCATTCCGATGGGAGGATTCGTCGTCGGCCACCTCGATGGTGACGACCTCGCAGTCCTCGGTCACCCAAACTCCACTGACCAGGCGAAAGACCGCGGCATCATCGGCTCCCTCGATTGCAACCCGAACCAACTGGTCGCCTAGAGCCAGCAGAACCCCGCGCACAATCTTCCCGTTCGTGTACCGGATAAAGATCATCGTTGCACCAGTTTGGCCCACGGCGCGGCAAATCACCAGTGCCGCGCGTACCAGCGTTGTACTAAGACCTTTGTTCTCAATAGTTGTAGGACCAAAGGCTCAAAATCGACGGCTTGATGCCTAGACTCACCGCGGGGCTACTCCGAGCCCGGTTCGGCAAAACACGTAGGAGTACTAGGCAGCCCCCCGGGTTCGCGGCCGGTAGGTACCACTACTGGAGGGTGAACGGTTCCAGTAGCGCGTTCACCGCCCGGCTGCGAACCAGGGAGGCTACCCCGCGGCGGAAAAGCTGGCGGCTCCGGCCTGCTCGGCCAGAAGCTGCGGCAGGTCTCCGAACAGGCGCGCATCGCGCAGCACGGTCCGGTAGATCCGGCAGAAGTTGGGTGCGCCGCAGTGAATCCATCTCGACGCCAGCTCGGCCATTGTCCCGTCGCGCAGATTGCCCAGCGCGAGCGATCGCGGAAATCCGTGACGGAGGGGCACGATGGTTCCATCCTCTTCGATCACCATCGGCGAGATCAGCTCTCCCAGAAAACGCGTGTCGGTTTCCAGCCCGGCCCTCCAGCCGTCCAGATCGCCGCTTTCGATCGGGAGGTGATAACGGCTCAGAACCTCAAACTGCACGGCCAGTTCGCCGCGATGCATGTCGCGCAGGCACTCGATCATCATCCAGACGGTGGCCATCTGCTGATCCGAGAGCTCCTCCACGGGTCGCACGCTCAGCATGGCGGCCCCGCGGGCGGCGGCAAATGCCGCGGCTTTTTCCATTTCGCCCATGTTGGCGGCGGTGAGCGGATACACTACCGCGAACGGGATTCCCGAGCGGCGCACGCTCTCCAGGCTGGGCGCGACATCGGCTTCGAACTTCACGCCCAACAGGTCGACCGAATGAATCAGCGACTTCAGCCTCCGCGCGGAAAGCGCCGCGCCCCGCGCGGTGAGGGTGGTCAGCATGTTCATGCGGTGGGCCTCCCGGCAGAGGGAGCCCAGCGCGGGGTGAGCCAGTGCCTGATCGCCGGCAATCGACAAGAAGTTGTACCCCAGCGCCGCGGCGTCGCGAATGGCTCCTAAGAGAAGCGGAACGCCCAGATCGTTCCGCCCGGAAGGTCCCGAAGATCGCCGGCAGCTAGTTTTGAGGTAACCGGAGGGGAGGGGGTGCATTTCGAGGGTTCGGACATCTGGGATCGCGAGATTCATCGGGACCATATTCCTTTAAGTACAGGAGTCATTCGATTGGTGTAGGGGCATGTCCAAACGTTTCTCAAATTTTTTTTGAATTGCATGAAACGTTCCGTACCGCACGTGCACCATTTGTCAGTCGCACGGTGACGAGCCGCTTGCGGCAGGGTTTGCCATACTTCGCGATGTTTGCAGACCCCCTTACGATGAGTCGCGCACGGTTTCGGAGGGCTGTGCGCGGCCCTTTTCCACCAGTTTCCGCTCTTTTTGCCTGCTTCAGGGCTATCCAACGCTGAGCATTTGGCTGCGGGCTGTATAATAACGAGCGTGCAGCGTCAGGCTTTTGACGCCGATTATGTACAGCGGCTCAGCGAATCCGACGGCGAAACCGAGCGTGATTTTGTGGCGTATTTCAGCGAATTGCTTGGCATCAAGCTGCGCTCGCGCCTGCGCTCGGCGGACCAGGTGCAGGACGTGGTTCAGGAGACTTTTCTCCGCGTCCTGAAGACCCTGCGCGCGTCCGGAATGGAAAATCCACAGGCGCTGGGCAGCTTTGTCAATTCGGTGTGCAACAACGTGTTGTTCGAGTTTTACCGTACGCAGGCGCGGTTTGCGGAAGCGGCGCCTGATCGTCCCGGCGAGGACCCGCCGGCCGAATCCGCGCTGGCGGATCAAGAGGAGCGCGCGGCGGTGCGGCGCGTGATCGAGGAGCTTCCGGAAAAAGACCGCACCATTCTGAAATGGCTGTTTTTTGAGGAGCGCGATAAGGACGAGGTATGCCGGGCTCTCGATGTAGACCGGGAATACCTGCGGGTCCTGGTACACCGGGCCAAACAGCGCTTTCGTGACGATTATTTGCGGCGTTCTGCAACGAAAATTAACCGCGCGACACCAATGGGATGAGTATGGATCACCGTGAGGCCCGGGAAACGAGGGCTACGGAGCGTTATCTTCTTGGCGAAATGGACGAGCCGGAGAGGTTCGCTTTCGAGAGCCACTATTTCGAGTGTGAGGAGTGCGCCGAGGATGTTCGGGTCGCCGACGCCCTGACTCGCGGGGTGAAGGCTGTGGGCGAAGAAGATGCCCGGCGCAAAGTGGTTCCCCGCGAAGAGCGGCGCTCGGGCTGGCTCGCCTGGCTGGCTCCGGCGGCTCTGGCGCCTTCGGCAGTCGCCTGCGGCCTGGCCGTGGTCGCCGCCTATCAGGGTTGGGTCGTCATTCCGGCCTTGCGCTGGCAGACCGGCTCGCGCGCCATGGCCCCCATGGTGCTGCGCGCCGCCGCCCGCGGCGAGGAGCAGGCGCTCGAGATCCGGCGCGACCAGCCGGTTTCGCTGCTCTCGCTGGATGTCAACGGCCCCGACCCCGGAACTCCGCTTACCTACGAGGTAATCGCCCCTGGGGGCGAGGCGCGGATCAGCAATCCGACGCAGGCGCCTCCGCTTGGATCGCCCTTGATCGTCGTGCTGGCCAATACCCAGATCCGGCAGCCCGGCGCCTGGGTGCTGGTGCTGCGCACGCAAAAGGGCGCGGAAGTCGCACGCTACCCGTTCCAGGTTCAGGTTAAATAGAGGAAGGTCATGATCCATCTCAAGCAACTTCATCCCCGCAGACATGTATTCCACGGCCACGCGACGGGCGTGTCCGCCAGGATTCGCCGCCCGGAGAATGGCATGCTGAAATCCGCCGGCTGCAGCGCGTTGTCGCCGACCGGCGGGCACTTTGAATCCAGCGAAGGGCCGAACTCGCTGGGCAAATGGGTTTCCTACCAATCGGTAGAGACGTCGGCGTACGGCGACTATGAGGACGCCGAGCAAGGCAAAAAAACCACGCTCGGCGAACTGGCCTTCGACGCGGCGCCCGTGATCACGCGGGTTTCAGCTCGGGTGCGGGGCTTGGACATTCTTGGGCGCGTTCATATCGCGGACATTTCTCTTGGCATCGTTTCGCGCAGCGCCCAGGACACGTCCCAGCCCTCCATCCAACTCGAGAACAACCGCATCGACGACGTGACGATCGACCAATCCAGGCTCAAGATCGAGCTGGCGGAAGATTTCTACCGCCAGCACGACACCAAGGACAAGCTCAAGGCCGCGCACGACCAGGGACTGCCCGAGCACTACGCGCGGATGTTCCTGCCGTGCAAAGCGGGCGAGGAAGAGGTCAAGAGCTTTCCCGAAGCCAACGGATTGGTGAAGTGCACCATCGTCCGGAACATCTCCTGGGACGGCGCGCCTCACCCTACGGCGCAGATTCACGGGCACGTGGTCGTGGTCCCAAACTTCGGCAAGATATACTTTGGCGAGATGTTTGTCTCGGTGGACACCCGGCGCCTGACGCTGGTGCGGTGCCAGCTTGGGTCTGACGATGGCGGGGAAGTTTCGGCGGGGGATGGGCAGACCAACGGGCAAACCGTCCCACCCACCGGCGGATAAATGCGGCGTCTCGCGGTCTTGGTTGTGCTCTGCGGCTGTTCACTCAGGCCGTACGAACACCTGGACACGCTATTCTCTTCTGCGCGCACGAATCTTCACGCCGGCGAACTGGCCAAAGCGGAGGCCGAGGCGGAACGCGGCGTCTCACTGGCCGAAGCACGGAAAGACCAGGTCTACCTTTGGCGGTTCAGACTGCTCCGGTCGGAGGTCATGCTTTACAACCTCCGGGCAGAAGAGGTTCTGGCATATTTATCCGACCCTGTCCCCGCCGGCGCGGCCTTTCGAGCGTTGGCTGCACGCAAGGAAATGCTGGAAGGCCAGGCACATTCCATTCTCGGTCACGCGGATCAAGCCGATAGGCTGCTTGCCGGGGCACACCAGGCCGCGGAAGCGGCGGGCGCACAAGACGTTGCAATGGAGGTCGAAGTGATTCAGGGACCGATACTGATCCGTCGCGGTCTCTACGACGAAGCCGAATGGGTGCTGGCACGCGCGCTGGCACGAGCCCAGGCTGAGCACTCCTCGTATGCCGAGGGTAGCGCCCTGATCAACCTCGGCATGATCCGGCTTCGCAAGCACCGGTACGATGACGCGGCTGGCTTCTTTGAAGAAGCATCGCGGGTGATCGGACCCGTATCGCCGATTATCTACTCGGTGGCACAAAACAATCTCGCGGTTTGTTACTTGAACCTCGGCGAGCACGACCGCGCTATCCGTATCCAAATGGAAGCAATTGCGCGCCACGAGCGTTCCGGCGCGAAGTTCTATCTCCAGGGGGCGGTCGGCGCAGCGGGGGAGACTTATTTGAGCAAAGGCGCACTCGATCAGGCGATTCCCTTTCTGCGGCGGGCTCTGAGCCTGGCCAGTGAGCTCAACCGGCCCACGGACGCAGCGCTCTGGGCGACGAACCTTTCAAGCGTGTACATCGAACTTGGCGACTGGCGCAACGCAGAGGCCTTCAACCAGGAGGCCATCCGCCTGAAGAACTCCGTGGGCGACAGAACGCTGCAATACAACACCCTCAACGCCGCCCAAATCGAGTTTGGAAAGGGCGATCTGGATCAGTCCGCGGAGTCCTTTAAGCAGGCCCTCAGGGAGGCCAAAAATGATCCGGCGGTGGAGTGGGAGGCCCACGATGGCCTTGGCGGATTGGCCGCGAAGCGCAAGCATGGCGACGAAGCCACTCGCGAGTTTGAGGCCGCAGTTGGCGTTCTGGAGAAGACCCGATCGGATTTATTGCGCACGGAATTCAAGCTGCCATTTCTGACGCGCCGCATCCAGTTGTACCAGGAGTACGTCGACGCCCTGCTCCGTCAAGACCAGATTGAGCGGGCTCTGGCGGTCGCGGATTCGAGCCATGCGCAGGTTCTGGCCCAACGCTCCGAGTCCGCTCCCGTCCGCCGGTTGCCGCCCGGCGCTTTTCTCAACCTCGCGCGCGAGAGCGGGTCGGTGCTGCTCTCCTACTGGCTCGCGCCGAACCAATCGCACGCCTGGGTAATCACCGCACACGACATTCACCATGTGCCGCTGCCTCCATCAGGTGAAATCGAGCCACTCGTCGCGCAATACCAGGATGCCGTCGAGCGCCAGCTTGCCGACCCCCTCCGCACCCGCCTTACCGCAGGAGAGAAGCTGTACCAGATGCTGATCGCGCCCGTGTGCCCGTTCCTGCCAAAGGGCGCGCACATCGTGGTCGTTCCGGACGGCGCCCTGCACGGGCTCAATCTGGAATCCCTGCCCTCCCCCGGCGAGTCGCCGCACTACTGGATCCAGGACGCCACGATCGAAATCGCGCCGTCGCTCGCCATGTGGGGCGGGAGGAACCGCGCGCCCGGCAACACGCGCCGGCTGCTCCTGCTCGGCGATCCGGCAGCCAACGACCCCGATTTCCCTCCGCTCTCCCAAGCCGCCCGCGAGATCGCCAGCGTGAAGCAGAACTTCACTCCGTCCGACCAGGTGGTCCTCACCCGCGACTCGGCGACTCCGCAGGCATACCTCGCCGCCGCTTCCGGACCCTTCGCTGCCATCCACTTCACCGCCCACGCGCTGGCCAACCGCGAGAACCCGCTGGAAAGCGCGGTGCTGCTCTCCGGCGGCAAGCTCTATGCGCGCGACGTCATGGACCTGCCGCTCAACGCCGACCTGGTCACCGTCTCCGCCTGCCGCGGCGCCGGACAGCGCACCTACTCGGGCGAGGGGCTGGTCGGCTTCGCCTGGGCCTTCCTGCGCGCCGGCGCGCGCCACGTGATCGCGGGCCTGTGGGACGTTAACGACCAGTCCACAGCCGACCTCATGGATGTGCTATATCGGGAACTGGCGGCCGGCAGGCGCCCAGCCGACGCGCTGCGCGCCGCCAAGCTCGCGATGATCGAATCGCGCGGCAATTTGAGAAAGCCGTACTACTGGGCGCCGTTCCAGCTCTACACCGTGGCGCCCTGAAAAGGGAGGAGCCATGTTGACTCGCCGCACCTTGATGGCAGCCGCGCTCGGAGCGCCGCTGCTCCAAAGAAAACCGCGCGCCCAGACCAACCGCCTCCGCATCGGCATCACCGATTGGAACCTGCGCCTCACCTGCAAGCCCGAGGCGATTCCGCTCGCCGCCAAACTCGGCTTCGAGGGCGTGCAGGTCTCCTGCGGGCGCAACCTGGTGGATGGCAAGCAGCCGCTCGACAACCCCGAGCTCATCGCACACATGAAGGCGCTCTCCAAGGAGCACCGCGTCCCCATCGACGGCACCTGCGTCGACCGGCTGCACACCGACGGGCTCAAGAGCGAGAAGGCCGCCGTCGGGTGGGTGCGCGATGCCATCCGCATCACCCGCGACCTGGGCACGCAGGTGATCCTGCTGCCGTTCTTCGGCAAATGGGCGCTCGACACGCCCGCCGAAATGGATTACACCGCCGACGCGCTGCGCGATCTCGGGCCCGAAGCCGAAAAGGCGGGCGTCATCCTGGGGCTGGAGAACACCATCTCCGCCGAGGACAACGTGCGCATCATGGAGCGCTCGCGCTCCAAAGCGGTGCTGGTCTACTACGACGTGGGCAACTCGACCGCGCGCGGCTTCGACGTGGTGAAGGAGATCCGCTGGCTGGGCAAGGCGCGCATCTGCCAGATGCACCTGAAGGACAATCCGAACTACCTGGGCGAAGGCAAGATCCAGTTCGGGCCGATCATGCAGGCGATCCGCGACATCGGGTTCACGGGATACGCCAACCTGGAGACCGACGCGAAGTCTCCGGCCACCCTGGAAGCCGATCAGCGCCGCAACCTCGAATACATCCGGTCTTTTATAGGGTAGGCCTCCTGGCCTGCCCACGCGCCGAAGGCGCTGGATGACCTGTTATAATTACGACGTCTCGTAAACATGACAGATTGAGGCGTCCATGAACAGGCTCTTCCCCGTTCTCGTCGGAGTGTTCTGTGCTGCAATGCCCTGTCTCGGGCAGGCGGGCCGGGCGGAGCTCTTCGGAGTCATCTCGGACCCGGCCGGTCTGGCGGTTCCGAAAGCCAAGGTCGAAGCCCAGGATCAGGCGACCACGGCGAAATACGCGGCCGTCACCGACGACCGGGGCGAGTACCACCTCCTCGGCCTGCCGTCCGGCGAATACGTGCTCACGGTCGAACAGCCGGGCTTCCGCACCTATCGTCAGTCGGGAATCGTGCTGCGCCTCGCGGACCGGATCGCCCTGGACGTGAAGCTCGAAGTCGGCCAGCCTTCGCAGTCGGTTGAAGTGACGGCCGCGGCCCCGCTGTTGCAGACGGCGAGCGGCGAAGTCAGCCAGAACGTGGACCAGACGAAGATCATCTCCCTGCCGCTTGACGGCCGCAACTTCATTCCCCTGGTCACGCTGGCTCCGGGCGTGGCGCTGCCCGCCGGGCAGTTTCTGCCGCGCATCAACGGCAGCCGCCCGCGCACCAACGAGTATCTTTACGACGGCATCAGCGTCCTGCAGCCCGAGCCCGGGCAGGTGGTCTACTACCCGATCATCGACGGCATGGAGGAATTCAAGCTGAACATCAACTCCTACTCGCCCGAATATGGCCGCTCGAACGGGGGAACCGTGATGGTGGTGGGCAAGTCGGGCAGCAATCAGTTCCACGGGAGCCTCTTCGAGTTCTTTCGCAACGAGGTGCTGAATGCGCGCAACCTCTTCGCGCCCACCGGGCCGAAGCCCGAGTTCCGCCGCAATCAGTACGGCGCCACCGTGGGCGGCCCGATTCAAGCCAACAAGACGTTCTTCTTCGCGGACTGGCAGGGCACGCGCCTGCGCACCGGAATCACGCGCTTCAGCGTGGTCCCGACCCTGGCCCAGCGGCAGGGGATCTTCGCGCAGGCCATCTACGATCCGGCCACCTCGCCGCGCACGCCGTTTCCGAACAACACCATCCCCGCGAACCGCGTGGATCCCGTCGGCGCACAGGTGCTCCAGCACTACCCGGCGCCCAACGTCGCCGGCGCCAACAACTACGTGCGCACCGCGACCGAACCCGACAACCAGGACCAGGCCGATTTCCGCGTGGACCGCTATTTCGGAGACAGGCACCGGGTCTTCGGGCGCTACACCTACTTCCGCGACGACGACAACCCGGTGACGCCTCTTCCCGATGGCAGCGGCAGCCTGACCTCCGGCGTGATCGGGCACGCCATCACCCGCGGCGACGCACTGGTGGGCGATTACAACTGGACCCTTTCGCCCTCGGCGCTCAACCAGTTTCGCGTGGGCTACTCGCGGCGCGACCTCAACCAGACTTCGCTTCAGAACGGCGGCATCACCGTTCCCGGCCTGCCGCAGAATTCTTTCTCCTCGGTTCTGCCCATCTTCACCGTCGCAGGCTATCAACAGATCGGTCCTACCAGTGCCGCCAACTCGAAATTCACGACTTCCATCACCGAGTTTCTGGACACCTTCACCATGGTGCGCGGGCAGCACACCATCAAGTTCGGCGTCGATATCCGGCGCGAAGCTCTCGACGTGCTCAACCCGCCCAATCCGACCGGGTCGTTCGGTTTCACCACCACCGGCAGCAACAACGCCGCGGTCTCCGGCAGCGGAAACGCGCTGGCCTCGCTGTTTTTGGGGCAGGTCAACGCGTTCAGCATCGACATTCAGCAGAACGTGATCCAGCCGCGGGCGCACATCGCCGAGTTCTTCGTGGGCGACGACTGGAAGGTCTCATCCCGCCTCACGCTGAACATCGGTGCGCGCTACACGCTCAACTTTCCTTCCACCGAACTTCACAACCAGGGCGCGGTGTTCAACCTCGGCACCCAGGTGCTCGATTTCCCGCACACCGCAAGAGAGCTGGAGTGCTGCGACTTCGGCCCGCGTGTCGGCGCCGCCTATCGCATCGGCGACAGCCTGGTGCTGCGCGCAGGATACGGCATGATCTACTTCGAGCAGTCCGGAATCACTACGCCGTTCACCATTCCGCAGTTTCCGTTCGTCCAGACTCTTGGCCAGCAGACGCAGGACAACGTCAACGCCGCGTTCACTCTCGCCAACGGCCCTTCGGTGCAGTACACGCCGCCGAACCCGAATTCCGGGCTCGGCCAGGGCGTGTTCAGCGTGGACCGCTTCAACGGGTCCGGATACTCCCAGCAGTTCAACTTCACCGTCGAGAAGACAGTTGCCAGCGATTGGAACGTGGAGGTGTCATTCCTCGGTTCGAAAAACACCCGGCTGGGGATTCCGGACGCCAATATCAACCAGCTCCCCTCGCAGTATCTGTCGATGGGCGCGGCACTGCTCGTAAAGGTGCCGAATCCCTACTTCGGCCAGATTCCGGCTTCGTCGTCGCTGGGAGCCTCGACCATCGCCCAGCAGCAATTGCTGCGCCCGTACCCCCGGTTCACCACGCTCGCGCTGTTTCGCGACAACGTGGGCAATTCGAGCTACCGCGCGGCGGCGGCCAAGCTGGAGAAGCGCCTCTCGCGCGGGCTGACCGTCAATGCGGCGTTTACCTTCTCCAAGCTCCTGGACGACGCCTCCAGCGTGTTCTCGCAGACCATTTTCACCGGACCGGTGCTCAACAGCACTGGCGCCGCCGACGCTTACAATCGGCACCTGGAGCGCGATGTCTCGAGCGGCGACATCCCGAAGGTCTTCGCGCTCGGCTGGGTCTACCAGATTCCGCGGCTTTGGAAGATCTCGGGCTGGCAGATTGCCGGGCTGGTGCGCCTTCAGGCGGGCGACGCCGTCCCGGTAACGCAAGCCACCAACAACAACTCCAGCCTGGGATTCGCCGTGCAGCGGCCCAACCGGATCGCCAACCCCAATAACTTCGCCGGCCGAAGCCTGGCGCAGTATTTCAACGTGGCGGCGTTCACTGCCGCGCCGCAGTTCGTGATCGGCACCAGCTCGCGCAACCCGGTCCGTGGCCCGGGATTGCAGGATGCGGACCTGATGATCGGAAAGACGTTCCGCATCACGGAGCGCATGGGCATCGAGTTCCGCGCCGAAGCCTTCAACGTCTCGAATACCCCGCCCTTGAGCGACCCCAACGGAAGTTTCGGCAGCGCCGCATTTGGATCCATCACCAGCGCCGGCAACCCGCGAGTGTTTGAATTCGTGGCAAAATTCCACTTCTGATCGTAGGACAGGCTTCAGCCTGTCCGGCCCGACATTACAATGTGATTGAGTCATGTTTACACGACACCCGGAATCGCCCCGGGTTCAAAGCCGTCTGGCACAAATCCGCAAGAGCCGCGGAGTTGGCGCCTCTGACCTGGCGCGCCGCGTGAACGTGAGCCGCCAGACGATCTACGCCATCGAGGCCGGCACCTACGTCCCCAATACCGAAGTGGCGTTGCGCCTGGCGCGCGAGCTCGAAGTCACAGTCGACGAGCTGTTCTCGCTTCAGGAAGGAGCGCCGTCATCCCCGGAATCGATCGCCGCCGACGTGCTGAGCGCGGCCGACGCGGAAGAAGGCCAGCCGGTGCGCATCTGCCAGATCGGTTCGCGCTGGGTGAGCGTGCCGGTGACGGCATCGCCTTACTACCTGCCGGAGGCCGACGGCATCGTCCGGCGGCCCGGAAGAACCGGCGGCCGCGCCGACCTGGTCGTGTTCGGCAAGGAAGAAGCGGCACAGAAGCGCCTGGTGCTCGCCGGGTGCGATCCGGCGACCGGCCTGCTCGCCCACATGGTGGAGAAGGCCAGCGGCGTGGAGATCGTCTCCGCTGCCGCGTCCAGCAAACTGGCTCTGGGCTGGCTCAAGCAGGGCAAGGTACACATCGCCGGATCGCACCTGGAAGATCCCAAGACCGGCGAGTTCAACCTGCCCTTCCTGCGGCGCGAATTTCCCGGCGAGGATCTGGCCGTGGTGACCTTCGCGCGCTGGGAAGAGGGGTTGGTGCTGGCGCCGGGGAATCCCAGGCGGATTCGAAAAGTAGAGGACCTTGCGCGGGCCAACGTTCGCTTCGTGAATCGCGAGCCCGGATCGGGGAGCCGCGCGCTCCTGGACAGGCTGCTGGAGAAAGACGGAATGGAGGCGCGCAACGTTCAGGGTTACGATCGGGTCGCTTACGGCCACCTGGCGGCGGCTTACTTCGTGCTGTCCGGCGATGCCGACGTGTGCCTGGCGACGCGCTCCGCCGCCAAGACATTCGGCCTGGATTTTGTTCCGCTGCGCAGCGAACGGTACGACCTGGTGATGCGGCGCCGCACCGCGGACCTGCCCGCCGTCAAGGCGTTTCTCGACGTTCTCCAGCGCGCCACCCTGCGCCGCAAACTGGAAGTGCTCGCCGG
>DATJYJ010000202.1:0-4021 GCA_035578025.1 Verrucomicrobiia bacterium | reverse complement strand
GTGAAGGTGACCACCAGCAGCAGTTTGAACAACCAGTACGGAGCCGGCAGCGGAATTGGATCGAGAGTGGGAATGGAAGCCTGCGGCATTTTCAGTTCGCTCCTTTCCGCCCGGTCAGCGCGGCGCGCTGCTCAGGCGCCTGCTGCCCCGCGAATCGCGTCCGGACCCATTGCACGAGAGCCGAGCGCTGCTGGTCGCTCAGTTTCAGGTCCGGCATGCGAACGAACAGAGCCGGCAGATCTTTCAAGCTTTCGGATGCCTTTTCGGGGTCCAGCGAGCGGAGCGCCGTGATCGCGGGGTCCGTGGGCGCCGATTCATGGCAGACTGAGCAATTCTGCTCGAAAAGCCGCTGGCCGTCGGACGGCCTCGGACCGGCCGGGTAGAGAGTGGCTAGGTACGCACTCAAGGCGTTCCGCTCCGCCTCGGTCCCGGCGAACGGCGGCATCACACCATTGTGCATCATATCCAGACTGCCCAGCATGGCACCAAGCTGCCCGTTGTCCCACTGCCGTGCGGCCAGAAGCCGGCGCACTCCCCGGTACGCATCCGCCGTGTGGCAACTCAGGCACTCGACCCGGAAGATCTCCCTGCCCGCAGCGACACCGTCGGCAGGTTGCACCCACCGGGCCGTCGCCAACACGCCGGTTTTGTCAATCGCCTCCACCGAGTACCCGTGGTCGTCGGCCGATGGCGTCGCATAGAGTGAGTTGTCGTACATGTAATTCGCAATCACGAACGGTTTGCGAACGGCTTCGCGGACAAATTCGAACGAGCCCATGGTCCCCAGAGCCGCCAACAACAGCACCAGGGCATAGGCGAGATGCAGCCGCGCAGGGCGGAACAGGGTGCCCAGGACCAGCAGGAAGGTCACGCCGGCCAGAACCGCGGCCTCGCCCGCATAGTGCGTGGCCGTGGGCATCGCCCCTTTCGCACTCGCCCAGAGTTCCTGCGGAATGCACCGGATGTACCACCAGATCAGCGGTGGGAGTACCGCCATGGAAGGCAGGATCCAGGCCACGCTCCACTTCACCATCCGCGACTTGAGCTGCGCATCCTGGATCCGGCTGGCGGTGAGCAGCGCGTAGATCCCGGCCAGGGCCAACGCGATGGCTGTCCGCACCGCCAGCGAGAGAAAGTAGGTCGGGTTGAAAAAGCCAGTCCAGAAAGCGTGCGTCTCCAACCACTTCCCCGGGGTAAGCATGAACGTGATGATCCCGTTGATGATCACCATGCTGGCGAACGCGGCAATGAAATAGATCCAGCCGTACCACAGGTGCAGCCGCGGCTCCAGTTTGTCCCACCCGTAGAGATAAAACAGCGCCGCGGTGATCTCCAGGAAGAAGAATACCCACTCGATCGCCCAGCCCCACACGTACGCGTGAATCAGGCTGCTGGTGGCCGAAGGGTGAATCAGCGCGATAGTGAACCAGATTCCGACACCACTGATGGCGCCGAACACGACGGTTACCAGCACAAAGAACTTCGTATGCTTGCGCAACCAGCTCAACACGCCGTCGTCACCGTGGCGCAACGCCCTGCGTTCCGTCAGCACCAGAAAGAGGCCGCCGCCCACGGCGAAGTGGGAAACGAACACGTGCAGAATCGACACCAGTGCGATCAGCAATCCGGCGCCGAACGCAACGTTCCAAACCGGATAATTCATAGATGTTCTCCAAACGGAAACATGGCGATAGAAGACCGGGGACGGTCGGGGCAGAAATCTGCGCATCGCCACACCGGACTTGGTGCGGGCGCGGCAACTGCACCAGCGATGAGACTCTCGACAGCGACCAGAAGCAGCATCAGCAAGAACAGAATATCCAGATCATTTAGTCTGCTGGCGTGGAGATGCAAGCGGAAGACCCTTAGTGACAATCGACGCCGGCAATGCCCGCGACCGGCTTCGCGCGAACTGGCGGAACCGGGTGGCCAACTCGCGAGGGTGCCGGAGGCCCGAAGCCGCCCTGCGCAGAGCATCCTTGGCCGTTTCAACGCCGGCACTGTGAGGGGGCCTCTATTTCGGAGGACTCGACTGATCCACCGGCAGGCCGGCAGTCTGGTAGGCCGCGAGACCGCCTGACAATGACGAAACATTTGTGTACCCAATTTTGGCGAGCACGTCGGCAGCGACCGCGGACCGCCCGCCGCCCTGGCAATAGACGATGATGGGAGTCGACTTCTGCGGAACGCGGGCTTCGATATTCATCTCGAGGACCCCGCGCCCTACATGAATTGCCCCCGGGATCCTGCTCTTGGTCCACTCATTGTCCTCGCGGACGTCTACGAGAACCGGAGAGGGCATTGTCCCTCGAAGGGTCTGCAGTTGGACAACACTTATCTCCCGGATTCGAGACTTGGCCTCTTTTACGAGTGTCTGAAAGTAGGCGCTTCCCCCGGCAGGCCTGGCAGCCAACGGGTTGGTTTGGGCGGACAGCGATTCGCTCAGAAACAAGCAACACGCTGGAACGAGCAGCAGCGGTCGGATTCTAGCCATAGGCGGTGTCTTCTCCTCTCGTCCCCATCCCTGCGACAGAGTGGGTGTAAGGAACACCTATCCTAGCGCCAGCCAAGGGTTGGGTCAATGATGCTGGCCAGCCAGAATTGCACCACTGCGGCCAATACCTGCTTCATCTCGCTGTTCCGGGGCGGTACGGTGATTCCACGCCGGGGCGAAGCCAGCCCCTTCCCCCCACGTCACTTCTTCGGCAGGACTGCATTTGTAGCGTCAGATGAACTCGCCGGCCTCTACCCAACCGGAGGGCGCACCGGTCGGACCGCCCTGCGGGAACCGAGCGCCTTAAGCTTCTACCGGACCTGAATAACCGATCTCCAATCTGGATCTCCGCGATCGGCTGCACGCCATCTCGGCGGTCCGGGTGTCTTTGCGTTTATCCGCAAGGTGGGCCAGGGTGCAGTGGTATTCGTCAGGATCGCGGCTGAAGGCCGCCCAGGACGCGAACCAGCCGGCAGCGGCCGCCGCGATGAGAATCGCCGCCGGCGGTCGGGTTGAAGAGTCGAACGGCAAACGCGCGGCGTGTTTTCCTTTCGTGTGCATCCGTGCGATATTGTTATAAGTGTAAGAAACACCTATGCTAGCGCGGACCGATCGATTCGGTCAATGGAAGTGATCCACGAGCGCAGGAACGCCAATTGGGGGCGGTATTTGTGAACGAAATCAAGGAAACGATGATATCCAAAGCGATTGTGGACAGCTATCATCAAAAGCTGTTGCGCTCGATCGAAGGCGATGTGGTGATCGTAGGAGCCGGGCCAGCGGGTCTAATGGCTGCCTCTCATCTTGCGGCCCGAGGTCGAAAGGTCACGATCGTGGAGAAACGGCTCGCGCCGGGCGGCGGGGTCTGGGGCGGTGGAATGGGGATGAACGAGATCGTCGTTCAGGAGGAGGCCGTTCCTATTCTCGAAGCTGCAGGCATCCGTCACGACCGCCGATGCGAAGGCCTGTACATCATCGACGCCGCGGAACTGGCCTGCGCTCTCTGCCTTCAGGCCATTTGGGCCGGGGCTGGCCTGCTGAACCTAGTGACACTGGAAGACCTCTGTGTTCACGACGGCAAGGTGACTGGCGTGGTTGTCAATCGGACCACCATCTCCGGCGCTCTCCCTGTCGACCCGATCGTTTTCCAGGCAGGAGTGGTAATTGACGCATCCGGGCATGCGGCGGTGGCCGTGGAGCGGCTTCGCGCACGGAATCTGCTTGCTCCGCGATCCGTCTCGGGTGGATCCGGCGAAGGCCCGATGGATGCGTCGGCCGGGGAGAGGTTTGTGGTCGAACGAGTCGCCGAACCCTATCCAGGCTTGTGGGTGGCGGGCATGGCCGTCAGCGCCACGTTCGGCGGACCCCGCATGGGGCCGGTATTTGGAGGCATGTTGCTTTCGGGCATGCGGGTCGCAGAACTGATTCTGGAGCAAAAATGAAAAAGATAGGCATCCTGGGCGGCATGAGCCCCGAGTCGACTGTCCTCTATTACGAGCACATCACGAGGGCCTACACGTCGCGGTT
>DATJYJ010000201.1:0-26711 GCA_035578025.1 Verrucomicrobiia bacterium | reverse complement strand
TCGAACACCAGCAGCCACGTCATCACCAGCGAGAGGATGCCGACCGGAATGTTGATGTAGAAGATCCACCGCCAGGTGTAGTTGTCGGTGATCCAGCCGCCGAGAGTAGGGCCGATGACGGGCGCCACCACCACGCCCATGCCGTACACGGCCATGGCCATGCCGTGCTTCTCGCGCGGGAAGCTCTCCACCAGGATGGCCTGCGCCATGGGTTGCAGCGCGCCCCCGCCGATGCCTTGCAGGACACGGAAGAAGATCAGGGCTTCCAGCGACGGCGCCAGCCCGCACAGAAACGAGCTGATGGTGAAGAGGGCCACGCAGATCATGTAGAACCGCTTGCGGCCGAGTAACATCGAAAACCAGCCGCCCATGGGCAGGATGATCGCGTTGGCCACCAGGTAGGAGGTCAGCACCCAGGTGGATTCGTCCAGGCTGGCGGAAAGATTGCCCGCGATGTGCGGCAGCGAGACGTTGGCCACGCTCGTATCGAGCACCTCCATGAAGGTGGCCAGCATGACCGTCGCCGCGATGACCCAGGGATTGACGCCCCGGTGCCAATCCCTTACGTGATCGTCACCGGGCGTAGAGCGCCTCCATCTCTCCGGCAGCGTGCGCCAGGTCGGCACGGGCCTGGTTGTAGCGGTAGAGCGCCGCGATCTGGTTATCGTTGGCGCGGGCCAGGGAGTCCTGCGCGCTGATCACTTCGATGTTGTCGGCCACACCCGCCTGGAAGCGGTCGCGGGCCTGCTCCACTTCCAGTTTGGCGAGTTGCACCCCGAGGTTGGCCACGTCCACTTCGCTGCGGGCGGATTCCAGTTGTGCCGCGGCGGTTTTGACTTCGAGCGCGATGCGGTTGCGCACCTCCTGCTCCTGCTGCTTGAGCTGGCGAATGGCGATATCGGCCTTGGCGCGCTCGGCCTGGATGCGCCCGCCGGTGAATAGCGGGAAATCCAGGCTGGCCTGGTATTGGTAGACCGGGATGATGCTGGTCGGCGTCAACCCCTGCTCCACCCAGAACCCGTTGACCGAAAGTTTCGGCAGGCGCTCCTCGCCGGCGGCGCGCGATTGCAGCTCGGCGCGCTGCTCTTCGTTGAGCACCTGGCGGAGCTCGGGCCTCGTGCTGTAGGCCTTGTCCAGGGTCTGATCGATGGAGACCGTCGGGGTATCGAAGAAGCCGACCTGGTCCGCAAGCTCGACCGGGCGGTGGGGGTCGATGTTCAGCAGCCGCGCCAGCGCGAACAGGGAAGTGTTGAACTGGGTGCGCGCGACGATGACGCGCTGCTTCTCGTTCTGGAGCTGAACGTTGGCGCGCAGCGTGTCCAGACCGGTGCCCACGCCGTTCTTCTGGAGATCGGCGGCCTGGTCATAAAGAGCCTGCGCCAGTTCGACGCGCGATTGTGCGGCCTGAAGGTCGGCCGCGGCGCGCTGGCTTCCCAGGTACTGGGACACCACCAGCAGCACGCTCTCCTCGCGCACGCTGATTTCCTGCGCGCGCTGCGAGGTGATGCCCAGTTGCGAGGACTTGTACCGGCGCCACAGCGTGAGGTCGAACACGGGCGAGTTGAAGCCCACGCCCCCCTGGAAGACGTAGAACGGCCCCACGTGTTGCGGGAAATTCGGGAAGCTGACGCCGATCGCGGCATCCAGGTTGATGCGGTGAACGGAATCGGAGACGTTGCCGGCCACCTGCGGCAAGAGCGCGGAGCGCGCCACCAGGCGGTCCTGTTCACTCTGTGAAACGGCCAGGTTGGCCAGGATCACCTGAGGATTCTGGCGCAGCGCCAGGGCGACAGCCTCCTTCAGGGTAAGTTTCAGGGGTGCGGCCTGCTGCGCCACGCAGGAAAGAGCCGGCGCCAGTAGGGCGAGGGCAGCACGGCGGATCCGGAATTGGAGCATTTGTCGGTTCTCGTATCCAGGATTGCATGCTGCGGGCCGCCGGGCATAGATACGCCGGATGATGGGCAGGCCCGGAGGGCTGCCCCACGGTCTACTTCGCGGCGGCGATCGAGTCCACCTTGATGGTGTCGCCGTCGAGGGTGCCGTTGATCGTCACCTTCTTTGCGGCGAACTTTTCGGGCGTCTTCTGGTCGCTCAGCTTGTAGGTCTTCTTGGCTGAGGCGTCATAGAGAACGTACTGGCCGTTCATGCCTTTCACGCATTCGACCACGCACTTGGCATCGTTGCCCATCTTCATGTCTTTGTGGTCGGCGTTGTCGCACATGTTGTCGGTGATGACGCCGGTGAAGCTGCCTCCGAAGCTGAGCGCGGCCGCGGCGAAGGCGAGGACGATTGTCTTTTTCATTGGATTCTCCCGTTCTTGCGTTCGATGTCGAGCCAGAGCTGGTTGTAGCGCGACTCGGGCATCGGCTGCTTGAGTTGAAAATTGAACTGCTTTTCGAAAGTCGTGACGGTCAGTTGAAAGGGGCCGGAACTGCTGATGAATTGAATGTCGCTGTAGCGCCAGGTGCGCGAATCGTTGGGGGCGGCGTAGACGATGGAATCGGAGGCGAAGGTTAGGGCGCCTTCGGAGCCTCTGATGGCGGCCAGATGCTTGGCGGGAAGACTGGGCAGGTCGGAAACCTGCCCCACGGCGGCCACGAAGCGCTGATCGAGCTTCGCGCGCCATTGGGGAAAGACGGCCTCTATGGGAATCTTGCCGGTGAATGTGTACGACACGTCCGCGCCCAGTCTGAGTTTGCTGTCCTTATAAGTCAGTATATGCAGCCGGCCGGGAGCCAGTGTTAATTGTTGAATGTCCTCGTATTTCCAGTTCCAGACGTGCTTCTTCGCACCGGTGAAGCGGATGCCGGCGTCGTCCACCGTCATGGCGCCGGAGCAGCCTTTGTGCAGGTGCTCGTGGCGCACGGGGAACTCCGCGGGCCAAAGGGCGCCGGCCAGAATCAGGCCGCTTGCGATTTTACCGAATGCCATTTCCATACCTCGTAGATTGCGGGATAAACCACTAATTCCAGGACGAACGATGTGAAGATGCCGCCGACCATGGGCGCGGCGATGCGCTTCATCACGTCGGCGCCGGTCCCGGCGCTCCACATGATGGGGGCGAGGCCGGTGAACATGGTCGCGACGGTCATGACCTTGGGGCGGATACGCTTGACAGCGCCGTGAACGATGGCCTCGCGCAGGTCGGCGAGCGAGCTCATGCGCCCTGCGAGGCGGCGCTCTTCGAACGCCAGGTCGAGATAGAGCAGCATGAAGACGCCGGTCTCGGCATCCACGCCCATGAGCGCGATCAACCCGACCCAGACACCGATACTCATGTTGTAGCCGAGCGCGTAGAGCAGCCAGATCGCGCCGACGGCGGAGAACGGCACCGCCAGCAGCACCAGGAGCGTCTTCGCAGTGGACTTCGTATTGAGATAGAGCAGCAGGAAGATCAGGAAGAGCGTCAGCGGCAGCACCAGGGTGAGCCGCTGGCGGACGCGCTCCATGGATTCGTACTGCCCGCTCCAGGCGAGCGTGTAGCCGGGCGGAAGCTGCACCGCATTGCGGACCGCCCGTTTGGCATCGGCGACGTAGCTGCCCACATCGCGGCCGGCGACATCGACGTAGACATAGCCGCTCAGCATGCCGTTTTCGTTGCGGATCATCGATGGTCCGGTGGCGAGCTTCAGGGTCGCGATCTGGGCCAGCGGAATCTGCATCCTGCCGTCCATCGCGGGCACCAGCGCGCGGGAGAGGCGGCCCAGGTCGCTGCGCGCGTCGCGGTAGTAGCGCACGTTGATGGGGTAGCGCTCGCGGCCTTCGATTGTGGTGGAGACGTTGTCGCCGCCGATGGCGTTCATGACCACCGTCTCGGCGTCGTCTACACTCAGGCCATAGCGCGCGAGCTGATCGCGGCGCAGGTCGAAATCGAGGAAGTAGCCGCCGCCCACACGCTCCGCGAACACGCTGCGCGTGCCGGGAACATCGGGGAGCACGGATTCGACCTCTTTCCCGAGGCGCTCGATTTCGGCAAGGCTGGCACCGTAAATTTTGATGCCGACAGGCGTGCGCACGCCCGTGGTCAGCATGTCGATGCGGTTCTTGACCGGCATGGTCCAGGCGTTGGCGACGCCGGGGATCTGGAGCGCCGCATTCATCTCGCCGATGAGCTGGTCGGTGGTGATCCGGCGCGGCCACTGGGATTTCGGCTTGAGCAGGATGACCGTCTCCATCATCGAGAACGGCGCGGGGTCGGTGGACGTCTCGGCGCGGCCGGCCTTGCCGAGCACGCGCTCCACCTGCGGGAAGCGCATCAGGATGCGGTCCTGAATCTGCATCAGGCGCTGCGCTTCCGCGATCGAGATGCCGGGCACGGTGGTGGGCATGAACAGCAGCGCGCCCTCATCGAGCGGCGGCATGAACTCGCTGCCCAGGCGCTGGTAGACAGGCACGGTGGCCGCGACCAGCCCGAGCGCGCCCGCGATCACCAGCCATTTCCAGCGGAGCGTCCATGACACGACCGGCTCGTAGAGGCGCATGAGTACGCGGCTGATCGGATGCTTCTCTTCGGAGTGGATTCTGCCGACCAGGATGGCGTTGATGGCGCGGCCGATGAACGTGGGGATGCGGAAGTTGTCCTTGCGGAAAAAGAGCAGGCGCAGGGCCGGATCGAGCGTGATGGCCAGGACGGCGGCCACGATCATGGCGAAGTTCTTGGTGTAGGCGAGCGGCTTGAAGAGGCGGCCTTCCTGGGCCTCCAGCGTGAGGACGGGCAGGAAACTGACCGCGATCACGAGCAGCGCAAAGAAGCTCGGGCCGCCGACCTCTTTCACGGCGTTGACGATGGCGCGCTGGTAATCCCAGGCGGTCCACTCGGGCGAAGCGCCCTCCAGCTTCTTGTGCGTCTGCTCCACCACCACGATGGCCGCGTCCACCATGGCGCCCACCGCGATGGCGATGCCGCCGAGCGACATGATGTTCGCGGTCATCCCCATCGCGTGCATGGGCACGAAAGAGATGAGGACCGCGAGCGGGATGGTCACGATCGGGATCACGGCGCTGGGGAAGTGCCAGAGGAAGACCAGGATGACCAGCGCGACGACGATCAGCTCCTCGGTGAGCGTGCGCTTCAGGTTGTCGATGGACCTGAGGATCAGCTCGGACCGGTCGTAGGCAGTGATCAGCTTGACGCCGGGTGGCAGGCCGGGCTCGATCTCCTTGAGTTTGGCCTTGACGCGCTCGATGACGCGCAGCGCGTTTTCGCCCTGCCGCATGACCACGATGCCGCTGACGACTTCGCCCCGGCCGTCGAGGTCGGCGACGCCGCGGCGCATGTCGGGACCGAGCGAGACGGTGCCCACGTCGCGCACCAGGACCGGCACGCCGGTCGCGCTGACCGTCAGTGGGAGGCTTTCGAGATCCGCGGTGGACTGCGCGTAGCCGCGGCCGCGCACCATGTATTCGCGGCCGGTGAACTCGACGAGGCGCCCGCCGACATCGTTGTTGCCGCCGCGCACGGCGGCTACGACCTTGGCGATGGGGACGCCATAGGCGGCCAGGCGGTTCGGATCGACGGCGACCTGGTATTGGCGCACGAATCCGCCGAGCGGCGCGACCTCGGCGACTCCGGGCACGGATTGCAACTGGTAGCGGAGGAACCAGTCCTGCGTGCTGCGTAGCGCGGCGAGCGACTGGCCTTCGGCCACGAGAGCGTATTGGAAGACCCAGCCGACGCCGGTGGCATCGGGACCGAGCTCGGTCTGCACGTCTTTGGGGAGGCGGGAGAGGATCTTGGAAAGGTATTCGAGGGTGCGCAAGCGCGCCCAGTAAATGTCGGTGCCTTCGTCGAAGATGATGTAGACGTACGAGTAGCCGAAATCGGAGAAGCCGCGCACGTCTTTCACCTTGGGTGCGCCCAGCATCGAGCTGACGATGGGGTAGGTGACCTGGTCTTCGATGATGTCGGGACTGCGGTCCCAGCGGGAGTAGACGATGACCTGGGTGTCGCTGAGGTCGGGGATGGCGTCGAGGGGAATGTTCTGCATCGACCACCATCCGGCGGCCGCCGCCCCGGCTACCAACAAGAAGACCAGGAAACGGTTGCGGGCGGAGAATTCGATGATGCGGTCGATCATTTCTTCGCCTCACCACGTTGGAGCTGGCTTTCGGAATCGAGCAGGAAGTTGCCGGAGACGACGATCCGCTCGCCGGGTTTCAGGCCGTTGACGATCTCGGTGCGGCCATCGGTCTGCGCGCCGATCCTGACTTCGCGAGGCTCGAAGAAGCCGTTGCCGCGATCGACGAATACGGTCTGCCGATCGCCGGAGTTCAGGACGGCGGTTTGCGGCACCACCAGGCGGCGCACGCCGCCGGTGACGAATTCGACTTCGCCGTACATGTCGGGCTTGAGGACGAAGCCGGGATTCTCGAATTCGATGCGGACCTTCAGGGTGCGGGTATTGGGGTCCACCTGCGGCAGGATGTAGCTGACGGACCCGCGGAAGGTGCGATTGGGAAGATAGGCGAGGGTGAGGGCGGCCGGCGTGCCGACGCGGATCGCGGAGGCTTCGTACTCGTAGATGTCGGCCAGCACCCAGACACGGGACAGGTCGGCGACGGTGTAGAGCACTGTGTCCGGCCCGATGCGCTGCTTGGGGAAGGCGTTGCGCTCCATCACGAAGCCGGCGATGGGCGAGTAAAGCGTGAGGTTCTTGAGCGGCTCGCCTTTGACGGCGATCTCTTCGATCTGAGAGTCGCTGATGTCCCAGAGCTCGAGGCGCTTTTGCGCCGCCGCGACCAGGTTTTCGGTGCTGCCGAGCATTTCGTGGACCGGGCTGTCGTGCATCAGGTGCTGCGCTTTGCGGGCGAGAAGGAACTCCTCCTGGGTGGCCAACGCCTCGGGGCTGTAGATGCTGAGCAGCGGATCGCCGGCGCGCACCTGTTTGCCGGTGAAATCGACGAACACCTGGTCGATCCAGCCATCGAGCTTGCTGTGCACCTTGGCGATGCGGGTCTCGTCGGGCGTGACGCGCGCCACGGCGCGGATGGTGTCGCGGGTGGTCTCGTACTCGGCGGTTCCGTACTCGACGCCGATGAGCTGCTGCTTTTCGGCGGGCACCTGCACCGACCCTTCGGGAAGCCTGTTGGCGCGCCGTTCGTACCGGGCTTCCTCGCCGGGAAGCACGGGGACCAACTTCATGCCGCAGTCGGGGGCGGTTCCCGGCTTGTCGCTCTTGTACCAGGGATGCATGGGATCCACCCAGTAGAGCGGCTTTGGCGCGGCGGGCGCGGGCTTCAGATACCAGCGCCCGTAGCCGTATCCGCCGGTGAACGCGGCGGCGGCTAACACCAGAGCGGCCAGCGTCTTCATAAAGAAACTCCTGTGAGCTCTTCCAGCCTGGCCAGCGCCACGTGGAATTGCATGATCTCTTCGTGGTACATGAGCTCGCTCTCCACCACGCTCATGAAATTCGTGAACACGCTGAGAAAATCCAGCGTGCCCGTCTCGTAGCCGGCCATGGACGATTCCAGCGTCAATTGCGTGCCCGGCATGACCGACTTCTGGTAGAGGTCGATGAGGCGGCGCGCGGTGGTGGCGACGGTGTACTGTTCCCGGATCTGCGCCTGGATGGCCAGGTCGGCGGCTTCGTAGTTGTGCCGCGCCTCGGCGGCACGGTAGGTCTGCTCGGTGATCTCCGCGTTCTGCTTGCTCCAGAAGTGCGTGGGTACCTTGAAATCCACTCGGAACTGCCACATCGGCGGTAACCCGCCCAGGTTGAAGTAGCCGCCGGAGAGCGTGTAGTCGGGCCAGGCGCTCTTGCGCGCGAGGTTGGCGGCCAGTTCGCCGCGCTCCACCATCTTCTGCTCCCGCGCCAGCTGGGGAGCGTTTTTTCGCGCGTGCGCCAGCAGCTCGTCAAGGGTAGCGGTGAGCTCGCCGGGCGGGATGTCGTCGGGCACTTCGATGTGCCCGCCGGCCGGCCGGTTGAGAAGCTGGTTGATCTCGATTTCCTTGCTTTCGCGCTCCTGCCGGTAGCGCAGGAGTTGGGCTTCGAAGATGGCGTATTGCGTCTGGGCCTTGAAGATGTCCTGCTGGGCGGTGCGGCCCACGCTGTAGCGGGCCTCGGAAATGCGCAGGATGTTTTGCAGCAGCTCCTGGTAGCGCTGGACGAAGCCGATGGCGGCGTTGGCGTGATGCAGCTCGTGGTAGGTCTGCTTCAAACGGGATACCACGTTGAGGCGCACGGCCAGGTACTCGTCGAATTCGGCGCCGGCTTCCTTGCCGGCGATTTCACCGCGTAATTGGCGCTTGCCGGGGAAGGGCATTTCCTGCGAGTACATGATGCCGATGTTGCTGGTGACATCGCGGCCCAGACCCGCGCCGGGATAGGGCCAGCCGTTGGCCGTGTAGCCGAGCGAGACGGTAGGATCGGGCAGACTGCTCTCCTGCGAGGGGCGCTGGCGGGCGGCCTCGTAACGCTTCTGTGCGACAAGGATCTCCCGATTGCCGCGGAGGGCCTCGTCGACCAGCGACGCCAGGGGTTGGGCCGCGCCTATCGCGGAGCAGAGGAAGAGACAGATTGGGTACTTCATTTTCACGACCTCATGGGAGTCAGGAGACACTGCGGGCTACGCGCGCTTGGCGGACGACGAAAACCGGTCGTCCACCCCAAATGAGGTGGGGCTAGATGCGAAGCGAGGTGTGCAGGGGCGGGGTGTAATCCGGCGACGTGTCAGGGCTGCAAGCGGATTCGGGCAGTCGAACGGCGGCTTCGGGCCGCGGCAGGAGTACGGCACTTGCGGGCGCTGCCACGGATGCCTTCTCGGCCTTTTCGAAATTCTGGAGGGATTGCGCCTGGCAGTCAGTCCGGGTGGTTTTGCCGTGCGGGCAGCAACCGTGCTTCTGCTGAGCCAAAAGCATCTGCGGACAGGAATAGCAGTTTCCCCAGAACAGGGCCGCAATCACCAGTACGGCCATAAACGATGGGAAAGCTGCACGCATCCTGAGTTCAGTATACACGGATTTCCTCGAGGTGCCGCCGGTGCGGTTCACCACGTTATCGGATCACGTCACAGAAACTAATTCCTGGAATTCGGTAATTAGCTATAGAGGCGGAATAATCGCGTGCACGCCAACACGGGAGTGTTCTGGCTGGTCTTATGTACCGGGTCCTGGCTTCACGCGCAGCCCAACATACTCACTGCCAATGGAAGCAACGATCGAACCAATGCCAATTTACAGGAGATCCAGCTTTCACCTGCCACGGTTAACGCCGCGACCTTCGGGAAGGTAGGGGAATTTCCGGTCGACGGCCAGGTTTACGCGCAGCCTCTGTACGTCAGCGGCCTCTCGATCGGCGGCGGGCTGCATAATGTGCTGTTCGTCGCCACCATGCACAACAGCATTTACGCATTTGACGCGGATTCGATGAAGGTCCTGTGGCAGATGAACCTCGGTCCCTCGATTCCGTCCAGGCTGCTCTTCAACTACGGCGATATCGGCGTGGAGATCGGGATCCTGGGCACTCCCACGATCGATCTCGGGCGCGGCGTGATCTACGCGGTTTCGGACAATCTGCAGAATGGCGCGCCGGTGTTCTACCTTCACGCGCTCGATTTGACCACCGGCAGCGAGGTGCTCGGAGGGCCAATCCGAATCGGTGGCGCGGTACAAGGTTCCGGAGCGGAGGCTTCCGCGGACGGGACGGTGCCATTCGATCCCGCACAGCACATCCAGCGGCCGGGTTTGCTGCTGGCGAACAACGCGATCTATGTGGCGTTCGGATCTCACGAAGACAGCCCGCCTTATCACGGATGGCTGATGTCCTATGACGCCAGTAACATCGCGCAGCAACTCGGCGTTTACATGAGCACTCCCAATGGCGACGGTGGCGCATTCTGGCAATCGGGCCGCGGTCCCGCGGCCGACGACGTGGGCAGTATTTACGCCATCACGGGCAACGGCGATTACGATAACATCCAGAATTTCGGCCAGAGCTTTCTGAAGCTCTCGGGTGCCTCCCCGGCGCGCATCGGAAGCTTCACGATGGCCAACTGGAAATCGTTTTCGGACGCCGATGTGGATATCGCGGCCGGCCCGGCGCTGATTCCCGGCACGCACACCGTGCTGGGAGCGGACAAAGATGGCAACCTCTACGTTCTCGACGGAGATGCCATGGAAAACTCCGCGTCCGCGAGCCCGAGCGCATTTCAGGTGTTCACCGCATCGGGTGATTCGGTCTTCAACTTCGCCGTCTGGGGGCGGCCGGGAAGCACCAATATCTACATTCAAGGCCACGGGGAGCCGGTGAAGTGCTTCCAGATCACGCCCGCAGGCTTCAACTCCGTGCCCGGGTCCGTGGGCAGCCAGATCGACCCGTACGAGCGGATCGGGATGACGCTTTCGGCCAATGGCGCCATCGACGGGACCGGCATCCTCTGGGAAACCACGGGCAACTATAACAACATCGACTTATCGGGAACGCTTCATGCGTACGACGCGTCTAACCTCGCATCGGAGCTGTGGAACAGCGGCATGAACCCCGGAGATACCATGGGGCCGATCGTGAAGTTTGCCGAACCCACAGTCGCCAACGGGAGGGTCTATGTGCCCACCCTCGCCGGCCGGATTATGGTATACGGGCTGTTCAACTCTCCGGTTGAAGCCCCGGGGCAACCGTCGATCGATTCTGTCATGGATGCCGCCGCCTACTCCCCGGTCGCGGTGTCCCCGGGCGAAGTAGTCGCAATTTTCGGATCGAACCTGGGTCCCACAAGCCCCGCCGGCATGCAACTGGACCCTTCCGGAAATGTGGCCACCAGCCTGTCCAATACCGAGGTGCTGTTCGACGGCACGCCTGCGCCGATGGTGTGGGCCAGTGCCACGCAGGTGAACGCAGTGGTTCCGTTCGGCGTGCAAGCGCCGGCGACGCAGGTGCAGGTGCAGTATCAGAACCAGGTATCCGGGACATTTTCGATGCCGGTCGCGCCTGCCGCTCCGGGTATCTTCTCCGCCGACGGAACGGGCAACGGCCAGGGCGCGATTTTGAACCAGGACGGCACGGTTAACTCGGGTGATCGCCCGGCGCCCGCCGGCTCGGTGGTGGCGCTCTTCGCCACCGGTGCAGGACGGTTTTCGCCTCCCGGGATTGACGGGAGCGTGGTGAGCCCGGACAATCTGCCGGTACCGGTGTTGCCCGTGTCCGTGCAGATTGGGGGGGCGGAAGCCGCCGTCTTATATGCCGGCGGCGCCCCAGGGCTGGTTGAAGGTGTTCTGCAGGTCAATGTCCAGGTTCCGGGCGGGACGCCCGCCGGCGATGTTCCCATCTTATTGCGCATCGGCGACCGCACCAGCCAGCCAGGTTTGACCATTGCGGTGCAATCGCAGGCTGCGCCCGAATGAGGACCGATAGTCCAGCCGGGACCTAACCGAAGTTAGGCTGGCGGGTCTGGAATCCATCGTGTAATTTTGAGTTAGATGAACCGGGCTGTTCACGGGGGTGAACGACTGCGTTCACGATCTGTAGTAAGTTCCCCAGAAAAAGTCTGGAAAAGTTTTCATTCCTTGACAATTCCCTGTGGAACGAATCGTGCCCGAAAGACATAGATGTTGATAGCGGTCCAGGCGCCACGGACCACTCGGAGGGAGCGCCATGCGCACGTTGAGGAATGCTGTTCCGGTGATGCTTCTCAGTTGCCTGCTGAGCCGCGCGCAGGTCAACATACTCACGGCCAACGGAAGTAACGACCGCACCAATGCGAACTTACAGGAAACGCAGCTCTCGCCAGCGACGGTCACTTCGTCGGGTTTCGGCAGGGTAGCGGCCCTGGCGGTGGATGGACAGGTGTATGCCCAGCCGCTCTATGCTGCCGCCGTTCCCATGCCCGGCTTGGGTTCGCGAAACCTGCTCATCGTGGCGACCATGCACAACAGCGTCTACGCCTTCGATGCCGATTCCACTGGTCCCGGAAGCGTGTTGTGGCGCGTTAATCTGGGCGCTTCGGTTCCGGCAACGATGCTGTTCGGGCAGTACGGCGACATCGGCGGCGAAGTCGGGATTTTGGGCACGCCCGCAGTCGATCTCCAGCGCGGTGTGATCTATGTCGTATCGGACAATCTTCAAAACGGTGCGCCTGTACTGCATCTGCATGCCCTGGACCTGACGACCGGCGCGGAAACGCTGGGCGGGCCGGCGGCAATCAGCGCGAAAGTCAGCGGTACCGGTTCGGGAGGGTCCAACGGGACAATCCCGTTCGACCCGTTGCAGCATATCCAGAGACCGGGGCTGCTTCTGGCGAACGGCGCGGTCTATATCTGCTTCGGTTCGCATGGCGATCAATCGCCCTTTCACGGCTGGATGATGAGCTACGATGCGGCCAACGTAGCGCATCAGCTCGGGGTTTTCATGAGTACGCCCAACGGCGACGGCGGCTCTATCTGGCAATCGGGCCGCGGGCCCGCGGCCGATGACTCAGGCAACGTCTATGCCTTGAGCGGCAATGGGGACTACGACGGGGTCGCGAACTTCGGCCAGAGCCTTCTCCAATTCGCGGGTGCCGCGCCGGCCCGCATCGGGTCTTACACCCCGCCCAACTGGCAGTCGATGTCCAATGCCGATGCCGATCTCTCGGCCGGCCCGGCGCTGATCAGCGGGACGCACATGGTGGTGGGCGCGGATAAGGCGGGCGGGATTTACCTGATCAATGGCGATGCGATGGGTCAGGGGGGCGCGGCGAGCGCGGTCCAGAGGTTCACCGCTTCGACGGGTCCCATCTTCAACCTGGCGGTGTGGAGCCGGCCGGGAAACAGCCTCGTCTACGTGCAAGGGTCGCGGGACTCGCTGAAGAGCTTTGCAGTCACAAGCGCCGGGCTTTCGGCTTCGCCGGTGTCGGCCGTCCCCCAGCCGTCCCAGTACAGCCGCGTCGGCATGACGCTCTCGGCGGACGGCGCGGCCGACGGCACCGGGATTCTCTGGGAGATCACCGGCAATTACAACGATTCGAGCACCTCCGGAACCGTGCACGCGTACGACGCTTCGAACCTGGGTTCCGAGCTGTGGAACAGCGCAATGAATCCGGCCGACGATATGGGGCCGGTCGTGAAGTTCCTGTCGCCGACGGTGGCCAACGGGCGCGTCTACGTACCCAACCTGGCGAACGTGGTGATCGTGTACGGCCTGCTTTCCGGCACGGAATTGACACCGGACCAGCCCGCGGTCGGCATGGTGGCCGATTCTGCCGGGTACTCTTCCGGCACCGTCTCCCCCGGCGAGCTGGTTTCGATCTTCGGCACCGGCCTGGGGCCCTCCACTCCCGCCGGAATGCAGCTCGATGCCTCCGGCAACGTCTCGACGGTCACCGGGAACACGCAGGTGCTGTTCGACGGTGTGGCGGCGCCGATGGTGTGGACCAGCTCGGGACAGGTAAATGCGATCGTGCCGTTCGGACTCGCCGCGCAAGCCACGCAGGTGCAGGTGCAATACCAGGGGCAGGCGTCGGACACGTTTACAGTGCCGGTGGCCGCGTCGTCTCCAGGCATTTTCTCGATGGACGGATCGGGCGCCGGGCAGGCCATCGCCTTGAACCAGGACGGCTCGATCAATTCCGCGGACCAGCCCGCCGCCGCCGGCTCCGTGGTGACGCTCTATGCGACCGGCGTTGGACAGATGTCGCCGCCCGGCATCGATGGAAGCGTGGTGAGCGCAGACAATCTGCCGGTGCCGGTCTTGCCGGTGTCGGTCCAGATCGGCGGTCTTGGCGCGCAGGTGCTATATGCCGGCGGTGCACCGGGAATTGTAGAGGGCGTGATCCAGGTGAATGTACGGATTCCCACCCGGGCGCCTGCGGGTCCGGCGGTGCCCGTGGTGCTTCAGGCGGGAGATCGCACGAGCCAGCAGGGGCTCACAATTGCGGTACAGGCGCCGACGGGGCAGTAGGACAGGCTTTAGCCTGTCCCACATCTACAGCTTCGAGGCGTAGTAGCCCTTGCGGACATGTACCACCAGGTCCTTCCGGCCTTTCACCCGCAGTTCCACCGGATGGAACAGTCCGTCCGTCTTCAGCGGATCCGGCCGGTAGGCGATGTTGTACTGGTGGCGCAGCTCGTTGGCGATGTTTTCGAACGATTGCTCCAGGTCTTCCACGCGGAACGGGAAGAAGGCGCGTCCGCCCGTCTCGGAAGCATAATACTTCAGCACCTTGTCGCCGTCCGATTCGATCTTGCTGTCGTTGGTCGAGATCGTATAAAGGACCACGTCCGACTTTTGCGCCATTTCCAGAGCCTGGTCGCGGGTGTAGTTGCTCTGGTTGTCGTCGCCGTCGGTCACCATGATGATGGCGCGGCGGAACTTGTGCTTCGGCTGATCCTGCGACAGCTTGTCGCGGCAGGCGAAATAGATGGCGTCGTAGAACGCGGTGCCGCCGCCCGGGCGCAGGTTGCGGATGGCGGTGGTGAGCTTCTCCGTGTCGGTGATGAGGTCAGAGACGAGCTCCGCGCTGTTGTCAAACCGCACCACCATGGCCTTGTCCTGGTTCGTGCGGACCACGTTATTGATGAACTCGATCGCGGCTTCCTGCTCGAACTTGAAGCGGCCGCGGATGCTGTTGCTGGTATCGATGAGAATGCCCAGGCGCAGGGGCAGGTCGCTTTCGGCGGCGAACTCCTGAATCACCTGCTGCTTCTTGTTTTCGATGACTTCGAAGTCGTCCTTGGTCAGATTGGTGACGAAGCGGCCCTTCTTGTCCGTCACGGTGAACAGCATGTCGACGCGCGTGACCTCCACCTGGATGCGCGTCGGCTCGTCGGCCTGGACGGGACGCTGCTGCTGCACGGGCGCCTGGGCCGTTGCCAGAACGACCACACTCATGACGCCGAAGGTGGCCCGGAGATTCATAGCTGTCACGATTATAGCGAGAAGAAAGAAAGACAGAATTCAGGAGTCAGAATTCAGATTGGCGAGCCAGTCCTGCAGTTCCGCGGGCAGGGGTGATTCCACCGCCACTTCGTTCCCTGTGGCCGGCGAACGGAAGCGGATGCGGTGGGCGTGCAGGAAGTAGCGGCCCCGCGCGGGCTGAGCCTGCGCGCCGTAGAGCGTGTCCCCTGCGACGGGGTGACCTGCGCTCGAAAAATGGACGCGGATCTGGTGCGTGCGGCCGGTGCCGAGACGCACCTCGAGCAGCGTGAATTTCTCGAACCGGCGCAGCACGCGGTACTCGGTCCACGCGGCGCGGCCTTCGGCCCGGCGCGCCGTCATGCGCGTGCGATGCACCGGGTCGCGGGAAATGGGGCGCTCGATGCGGCCCGTATCGGTTTTCAGCTTGCCCTGTACTAGCGCCAGATAGATCTTCTCGACTTCGCGCGTCGCCCATTGCGCCGCTAGGCTGCTGTGAGCGGCATCGGTCTTGGCAACCAGAAGCACGCCGCTGGTGAACCGGTCCAGGCGATGCACAATGCCGGGGCGCAATTCGCCGCCCACGCCGGATAACGTCGCGAATCGATGCAGGAGGGCGTTCACCAGGGTCCCGGAGTGAACTCCGGCGCCGGCGTGGACCACCATACCCGCGGGTTTGTCGATGGCGACTACGGCATCATCCTCGTACAGCACGCGCAGCGGGATGTCTTCGGGCTTGGCTTTCAATGGCGGAGCCTCGGCGGGTTCGACGTCCACGTGGTCCCCGGCGCGAACGGTCTGCGAAGGGCGTGTATCCGCTCCGTTGATCCGCACGCGGCCGGACTTGATCCAGTCCTGAATCCGGGCGCGGCTGTGCCCGGGCAGGTGCGCGTGCAGCCAGTGATCGAGCCGCCGGCCGGCCCCTCCGGAATCTACGGTGAATTGCACTTATTGGGTGGAACCGGCGGCGGCCGCCTGCTCGGACGCCGTCTCCTGCGGCCTGGCGGCGTCCGCAGACATCGGCCGCCGGTCGTAGAATTGGAGCCGGCACCACCGGCAATGGAAGAGTTGGCCCTTGCCCGCTATCCTCTCCATGAGGTTCAGAAAGCCGGTTTGCATTTTATCGATGCGGTCCCGATGCTTCAGTTTGGCCACCCGGTAGGTGCCGCAAATCGGACAGCGGCAATGCGGCCCGAAGTGATACCGGTAACGGCGCGGCGCATACTCCTCCCGCTTGCACGCGCGGCACTCGTATATCGCCATATATCCGACGCGTTCCCAAAATGTGCGGTGGACGCGCCGCAGCTTCCCGCCGCACTGTTGACACCTCATTGTCTTGTTTATAACGCAGTTTGCGGAAGCGGCACAAGAAGCGGGAAAATAGTATTCCACTACTTCCAACCGACTGAATCATGCTGGACCGTATCACCGTGCATGGCGCCCGCCAGCACAACCTGAAGAATATTGACGTCGAGATTCCCCGGAACACCTTTACGGTGATCACCGGGCTGAGCGGATCCGGGAAATCCTCGTTGGCATTCGATACTATCTATGCCGAGGGACAACGGCGCTACGTCGAAACCCTTTCGACTTACGCGCGCCAGTTCCTCGACCAGATGGAGCGGCCGGATGTCGATTCGATCGACGGACTTAGCCCGGCAATCTCCATCGAACAGAAAACCACCAGCCGCAGCCCGCGCTCCACCGTCGGCACCATCACCGAGATCTACGACTACCTGCGCCTGCTCTACAGTTCCATCGGCGTGCCCCACTGTCCCGTCTGCGGCAACCCCATCTCGCAGCAGACCACCGAGCAGATCCTTCAGCACGTCCTCGCGCTCAAGCCCGACGACCGCATCATGGTCATGGCCCCGGTCGTCCGCGGGCGCAAGGGCGAATACAAGAAGGACCTCGAAAAACTGGCGCGGCAGGGCTTCGTGCGTGCGCGCATCGACGGCATTCTGCGCTCGCTGGACGAGGAGATCCCCCTCGACAAGCGGAAGAACCACACCATCGAGGTCGTGGTGGACCGCCTGCTGGTCAAGCCCGGCATCGAGAAGCGGCTGGAAGCTTCCATCGATACCGCCACCAAGCTGGCCGGTGGCCTGGTGCTGATCGCGGTCGTGAACGGCGAAGAGCGCCTGTATTCGCAGAAACTGGCCTGTACCGAATGTGGCACCAGCATCCCGCAACTGGAGCCGCGCTCGTTCTCGTTCAACAGCCCCTACGGCGCCTGCGAAGAGTGCCACGGACTGGGCAACCGCTGGACCTTCGATCCCGCGAAAGTGATTACCGACCCCTCCAAGCCCCTGCTCGATGGCGGCCTTGGGCCCGGCGCCGGCTCCTATATGATGCAGCAGCGGCTGGAGGAACTGGCGCGCAAGATGCGCATCCCGCTCAACAAGCCGTTCGAAGATCTCCCGAAAAAAGCCCGCGAGACCCTGATCGACGGGGCGGCGGGAATGCCGGGAATCCTGGCCGTGCTCGAAGACAGCTACCAGTCGTCCACCGAGGCCTATCGGGAGTGGCTAACCGACTACATGTCGCCCTCGGAGTGCCCGGCATGCCGCGGCCAACGCCTGCGGCCCGCCAGCCTCGCGGTGCGCGTCAAGAATTTCTCCATCAGCGAATTCACCAGCATGCCCATCTCGCGTCTCCTGGTCACGGTTCGCAACTGGGAGCTGAACGACCGCGAGCAGCAGATCGCCGGCCGCGTGCTGGACGAGATCCGCCGCCGGCTGGAGTTTCTCTCCGCCGTCGGGCTGGATTATCTCAGCCTGGAGCGCTCCGCCGCCACGCTCTCCGGCGGCGAGGCGCAGCGTATCCGCCTGGCCACGCAGATCGGCAGCAAGCTGCGCGGCGTGCTCTACGTCCTCGACGAGCCGTCCATCGGCCTGCACCCGCGCGATAACGAGCGCCTGCTGGAAACCCTGGCGCATCTGCGCGACATGGGCAACACCGTGCTCGTGGTGGAGCACGACGCCGAAACCATCGAGCGCGCCGATTACGTCATCGACCTCGGCCCCGGCGCCGGACGCCTCGGCGGTGCCCTGGTCGCTTCCGGCGAGCCCGCCGAGATCGAGCGCAACCCGTCATCCCTGACCGGCCAGTATCTCTCCGGGAAAATGCAGATCGCGCTGCCGGACACGCGGCGCAAGTCGAACGGCAAGAAGCTCGCGATCCGCGGCGCGCGCGAGCACAACCTGAAGAATATCGACGTCGAGATCCCGCTGGGCCTGCTCACCGTCGTCACCGGCGTTTCGGGAAGCGGAAAATCCACCCTGGTCAATGAAATCCTCTACCGCCGGCTGGCCCGCGAGGTTTACGGCTCGCACGAAGAGCCCGGCGCGCACGATTCCATCGAGGGCATCGACCAGATCGACAAAGTCATCCGCATCGACCAGGCGCCCATCGGCCGAACCCCTCGCTCCAACCCCGCGACCTACACCGGCCTCTTCACGCCCATCCGCGACCTCTACGCCATGCTCCCCGAATCGCGCGAGCGCGGCTACAAGCCCGGCCGCTTCAGCTTCAACGTCAAAGGCGGCCGCTGCGAAGCCTGCCAGGGCGACGGGCTGAAGCGCATCGAAATGAACTTCCTGCCCGACGTCTACGTCACCTGCGATCTCTGCCGCGGCCGGCGCTACAACAAAGAGACGCTCCAGGTGAAGTTCAAAGGCTACTCGATCGCCGACCTGCTGGAGGCCACCGTCGAAGAAGCGCTCCCCCTCATGGAGAACCAGCCGCAGATCAAGGCCAAGCTCCAGACGCTCTACGATGTCGGCTTGGGCTACGTGCACCTCGGCCAATCGGCAACCACGCTCTCCGGCGGTGAGGCCCAACGGATCAAGCTGGCCAAGGAACTCAGCAAGCGCCAGACCGGCCGCACCTTCTACCTGCTCGACGAGCCCACCACCGGGCTCCACTTCGACGACGTGCGCAAGTTGCTCGACGTGGTGCAGCGCCTGGTCAGCCTGGGCAACACGGTGGTGGTGATCGAGCATAATCTGGATGTGATGAAGAGCGCGGACTGGATCATCGATCTCGGCCCCGATGGCGGCGAGTACGGCGGACGCGTGGTGGCTAGCGGCACACCCGAGCAGGTCAGCCGCAACAAGAAGAGCTACACCGCGGAAGCGCTGCGCAAGGTGCTGGCATGAGCCGCTACCGGCAGCGGCCCATGGATTTCTCCAATCTGAAGACAATCAGCCTCGCCGAGCGCGGGGGCAAGGTGAAAGCAGCGGATTTCGCGCGCGCGTACCAGCCGGGCGCTGGCGTGTCAGGGCTGCTCGATTCGCTGCCCCGCATCCTGGCGGCGGAGAGCTTTCGCGCGGTGATCGAGGCGCTGGCTCAAGCCCGCGAAAAGAAGCGCGCCATTCTCTGGGGACTGGGTGGTCACGTCGTCAAGTGCGGCCTGGCCCCGGTCCTGCTGGACCTGATGCGCCGCGGCTATGCCACCGGTTTCGCAATGAACGGCTCGGCGTCGATCCACGATTTCGAAATCGCCCTCGCCGGCCATACCAGCGAAGATGTGGAAGCCGCGCTGCCCGACGGCCGCTTCGGCTCCGCGGAGGAAACCGGACGCGAGATGAACCGGGCCATCGTCGAAGGCGACCGCGACGGCCTCGGCATGGGCGAGGCGCTGGGGCGCTCGCTGGCCGCCGGCGAGTCCAGCCTGCTCTACGGCGCGTACCGCCATGGCGTGCCCGTGACCGTCCACGTGGCCATCGGCACCGATACGCCGCACACGCATCCCGCGGCCGTTGCGGCGGCCATCGGTAGCGCCACGCACCGCGACTTCCGGTTGTTCTGCACATTGGCGGCCGAACTGCATGATGGTGGTGTGTACCTGAATGTCGGCTCGGCCGTGATCTTGCCCGAGGTCTTCCTGAAGGCGGTCTCCGCGGTGCGCAACCTTGGACATCCGCTGGCCGGCTTCACCACCGCCAACTTCGATTTCCTGCAACATTACCGGCCGCGCATGAATGTGCTGGAGCGCCCGCACGCCTCGGGCGGCGGCAGAGGATACGCCATCACAGGCCACCACGAGCTGATGCTGCCCCTGCTGGCCGCCGCGCTGATCGAGAAGCATCCGTGATGGAACCCGAACTGTTGCAGGCGCCGGCACCGGAGCCGCCGAAACCCCGCCGCGACCCCTTCTGGGGCTACACGGACGTCCTGATGTTCATCGGCCTGGCCATGCCGTGCATGCTGTTTTCGGTCGGCCTGGTGCGCGCTGCGATGTGGCTCCTCCACCTGCGTCCGGCACTCAAGACCTGGGAGTTGCTTCCCGAGCAGGCCATCCTCTACGCCCTCTTGACGGGCCTGCTGGCGGCGATCTTCCGCCTTCAATATGACCGTCCGTTCTGGCAGTCGCTGGGGTGGGTGCCGTACCGGATCGCGCCGCTTCTGCCCGCGATTCTCGGCATGCTGACCGCGATCCTGGTGAATCTGGTCGGGCTGCTCATCCGCGTTCCGAACACCGAGAATCCGATGACGCAATTGCTCAAGGACCCCGCGTCGATGATCATGATCGCGATCTTCGGCGTGACCATCGGTCCGCTCTGCGAAGAGCTGGTGTTCCGCGGATTCCTTCAGCCGCTGCTGGTTCGAAGTCTCGGCGTCGCCGGCGGGATTCTCGCGGCCAACATCCCGTTCGGCCTGCTGCATTACCAACAGTACGGAAATTCCTGGCGTCACGTAGTCGTGATCACGCTGGCCGGCGCCGCCTTCGGCTGCATGCGCCAGGCCACGGGATCGACGCGCGCCTCGACGTTGATGCACGCCGCCTACAACGGCCTGTTCTTCTTGGCGCTGTTCGGGGCGAAAGGCGCAGGGCGATGACAGCGAGTGCATGCCAAACCCTGTGGGGCGGTGCTTCGGCCCGCGCGGGACTTCAGTCGCGCAGCGATCAGCCCGTTTTCAGACCAAGCGGTCATAATCCGAATGACTGCCGATCCAGTACCACACAATCCGATCTTTCGTCCTGACTGCAAGCGCGCGATAGTCGAGACCGATACGAGCCGAGAAGATGTCGCTCTCGCCCTCCAGCTTTTTGAATTGCAGTCCCGGATGTGCTGGATTCATGCGAAAGAGGCGATACGCCCGTTTTGCATCTCGTTGAACATCTGCGGGGAGCTCGGAAAACAATCGCCAGAACCGCCGCGTTGTCCGCGATTGCATCAGAGTAGATCGTCCAGTGTCAGCGTCTCGCCTCTCGCGTCTTCTTCGAGAGCTTCTCTTGCCATCCGGCGAATCACATCGCGCTTCTCGGCGAAGCGTTTCTTCCAGGCTTCCTCATCGGCCAGTGACGCCAGAATCTGAGATGCGATCGCATCCTGCTCATCCGGAGACAGAGCCGCAACTTTTTCCAGCGCCTTCTCCATTAGCGTCGACATGACTTCATCTTATCAGCGCCCATTATCGCAGCGACACGTCCCAGATCTTCTCGCGCTTCGACTTGCCCTCCGGCCCTTCCACCTCCAGCGTCACGATGAAATCTCCCCCGCGCGAATAGCGGTGAATCGGATTCTGCTCCGTCGAGCTCTCGCCGTCCCCGAAGTCCCATTTCCACGAACTCACCTTGCCCGTGCTCTGATCGCGGAACGCCACCACCCGGCGATCCATGTCCATCACCTCGAACGACCACTTCGCGTCGAACTTCACAAACTGCGGCTCGAGCGGCATCAGCCGGAACGCTACCAGCTCGTCGGCCTTGCCGTACATGGTGTGCTGCCGCGAGAGATTCCAGAACGCGTGCTTCTCGCTGTTCGCGTCGTCGTAATCCAACACCGCCCACGCCAGCCCGATCAGCTTGTTCTCCGTCAGCACGCTCTCCACGGCGCGCTGCGGGCCTTCGCAGCCCGCGTAGTCAAAGGGTGTGATCCAGAATTCCAGCGTCAGCCGGCCCGCTTCGCCCGGCTTGAAGTTGTAGTTGTACGCGGCGTTGGCATACGGCAGCTCCTTCACGTACGAATTACAGCCCCACGCCAGCGCCCAATCCTTGCCCACCGCCGGCGTCATGATGTGATAGTTCTGCGCCTGCACGCCGTGCATCGAAAAGTGAGCGTCGCGCTCGCTCAGCTCTTTCGTCGGCTGAAACCGCGGAATCAGCGGACCGCCCGAGAGGTCGCCATCCACCACCACCTCGAAGATATCGTTGTGCAGGCCCGGCCGCGAAAAGTCCCAGTAGTTGTCGTAAGCCTCGTAGAGAAAATACAGCCGGTTCAGCCCCTTCACCCACCCGACCTTCACCTTGACGTCGAGATCCTTCGGGTCCGGCTTGCGATCCTTATTGGTATCGTCCACAAGCTGGTCCATCCCGATGGCGTAATCGTCGGGCACGATCTTCCAATCGTCGGCATTGCCGTCGATGCGCGGAATCCGGTCCGCCGGAAACTGAAAAATCTTGAACGTGGTGCCGGGCCGGTCCACCGCCGGCGCCGGAACCGCCAGCAAAGCGGCCACCAACAGCGCGCGTTTCATGCTTGGCTCCTTATCGAATCAGGATATCGGGGTCGCGGTCGCGATGCGCCGCCTCGCCGCTGAACCGCGTGATCGCCAGCCCGCTGGTGTTCTCCGCCTCGATGGCGTGCGTGAACGTATCCGGCAGGTTCTGGCCCCACACCACCTTGCAATCCTTCAGCGTCACCCCCTCCGCGTAGCGGACGCTGATGCCCGGCGTCTTGTGGCGCTCCAGGTCCGGGTGCGCCGTGGTCGGCCGGTTGTCGAAGACCTCGCCAGGGTACTTGGTCCAACGGTCGAAGGCCACCGCGACGTTGTCCAGGGTCACATTCCGAATCCGGCTCTCCGGCGAGCCGTTGATGCGGATGCTGTTTTCCGCGCGCCCCACGATGTTGCGCACGCGCACTCCGTCGATCCGGCCTATCTGCCCGTCCGCCGTCCGCCGCATCGCCGTGAAGGAGATCGCCTCGCCCCGGCCCCACCACGGCGCCGCCTGGTACCGGGCCGTGAAACGGATGTCGCTGAACAGGATGTCGCTGACCATGCCTTCGTCGCGCAACTGAATGGTCATCCCGCGGCAGCAGGATTTGATCTCGCAGCGCTCGAACTGAATGCCGCGGACCCCGGCCGTCGTCTCCGTGCCGATCTTCAACCCGGAATCCTTCGTTTCCATCACGCAATCGTGTACCCGGATGTTCTGGCTCGGCCCGTACTGCGCGTTCTGGCGAGTGGCCTTGATTACGATGGCGTCGTCTCCGCATACGATGTCGCAGTTGCGGATCTCCACGTCGCGGCAGTGGTCCGGGTCGATGCCGTCGCAGTTGGGCACGTCCAGGTTGTTGCGCACCTTCACGCCGTCCACCAGCACGTGCTCGCAGCCGAGCATGTGCAGGCCCCAGAACGCCGCCGCGCCGAAGCTGATGCCGCGCACCTCCAGCCCATGGCACGCGGTCAGCAGAAAGATCCGCGGGCGGAACGGGCCGAATTCCCAGATCTCGCCTTCGTTGTTGAATCGCGTCATGAAGTCGAGCGCGCGCCCGTTGATGTTTCCCGTCCCGGTGATCTTCAGATTCTGCGCGCCGTTGGCCGAAAGGATCGCCTCGACGTCCGGCGCGTAGTGCTGCGGGTTGGTGCTGGCCACGAGCTCGGCGTCATCGGCCAGGTGGAAATCGATGCCGCTCTTCAGCACCAGCGTGCCCACCAGGTACTTCCTGCCGCCGCGCACGAGCACCTGCCCGCCGCCCGCCGCCGCGGCCCCGTCGATGGCCCGCTGAATGGCCGCCGTGTCGAGCGTCTTGCCATCGCCGGCCGCACCGTAATCGCGTGTGTCGTATGTTCTCTGGGCACGCAGGGGCAGGATTGCCGCCATGCCTGCCGCCGCGCCGAGAAAGGCCCTGCGGCTGTTCGGATTCATCTACCCTGTGGTAACACGGGGCGGCGCCGCCTGCTAACCCGGCAGGCACATCTTTTCGTCACAGACAAGCTGATAGACCGCCCCCGCCAGGCTCAGGTCGCGCCCGCCCTCCGATTCAGCCCGGCGGCGGATCTTGTCGTGCGCCCGCGCCAGCAATGCCCCCACCGTCCCGATGCGTACCGCCATTGCGCTCCCGATCTCCTCGTAGGACAGCCCCGCCGTGCGCAGTTGCAGGCACTCCAGTTCGCGCTCCGAGAGACTCGCCGCAATCACGCGCGCCATCTGCGCCTTCGCGGCCAGTGCCTCCGGATCGCTCCTCTCGTCGGGCACTTGGTCCACGTTTACCGCGGAAATCTCGCGCTGCGCCGAGGGCGCCGTCAGCCGGTCGCACAGATAGTTGCGCAGCACCTGGTACAGCCACGCGCGCGGATTCCCGATCTCCCGCCCGTAGCGGCGCTCCACGAAATAACGCAAGAAGGCTTCCTGCACCGCGTCGCGAGCCGATTCGTCGCCGTCGGCAATCGATGACGCATACCGGAATAGAACCAGCGCATGCTGTTCGTAAAGAGAAACCACCTCATGTTCGATGTGCTGCTGTGCCAGACCAGTCCCGGTGTTGAGAGCCATTGCGCCGATTATTACGGGCATGGCGGCCGAATTCAATTCCAACCTTGGGTTGTCAGAGCTTGTTAACGTCGGTTATGCCGGCGGCGCTGGTACGGTACGGTTATCAAGGGAAGACCCGGCCCTACTCCCAGCGCAGCGCCCGCATCGGATCGATCCCCGTCGCCCGCCGCGCCGGCAGATACCCGGCGAGGGCCGCAACTCCGGCGATCCCCAACGCCGCACCGGCCATGGTTGCCAGGTCGGTCGGCTGAATGCCGAAAAGCTGCGTCGAAATCCATCGCGTCGCTCCCCACGCCGCTCCGAGGCCGATGGCCACGCCGCAGCCCGCCAGCACCAGCACCTCCCGCATCACCAGCCAGATGACGCTGGTGCCCGCGGCGCCCAAAGCCATGCGAATCCCGATCTCGCGCGTCCGCCGTACCACCATGTAGGCCATCACCCCGTAAAGCCCGATCGCCGCCAGCAGGGTGGCCAGACCGCCGAAGACGCCGCTCAGCGACGCCAGCAGACGCTCGCTCATCAGCGACTTGTCCACCTGCTGGGTGAGCGTGCGCACGCGGTACACCGGCACGTTCGCGTCCACCTGCTGCACCGCGTTGCGCATGGCTGCAAACACCCCCGTGGGATCGCCGGCCGCGCGCGCGTAGACCGTCATGCCCTGCACGAAATCCATCTGGCGATAGGGCCGGTACATCTGGTAAGGGATCTCGTCGCGCAGGCTCTCGTACCGCGTGTCGCGCACCACGCCCACGATCTCGATATCGGTCTTCGTCCCCGGATCGCCGCCCATTCCCACGTGGCGCCCGATCGGACTGCGCCCGGCGAAATACCGGTCCACGAACTTCTGGTTGACGATCGCCACCGGCGGCGTGCCCTTGTCGTCTCGGATATTGAAATCGCGGCCCAGCAGGACCGGAACGCCCAGCGTCGCGAAGTATCCCGTCGAGACAAACTGCATATGCGGATCGATCCACTCGCCCTGTTTGGTGGTGTAGCCTTCCACCGTCACCGTGCTGTCCCACTCGTTGCCGTCCAGCAGCGCCATGATGCAAAGGGTCACCCCCGAAACGCCCGGGATCTGCTCCAGCCTCTCCTGGAGCTGCCTGTAGAACTCGCGGCTGCGCTCCATCGGGTAGCCGTTGATGGTCGGATTCACCGCGAACGAGAGCAGGTTTTCGGTCCGAAATCCCGCGTTGATGCCCTTCACGTTGTTCAGGCTTTGCGCGAAAAGGCCGGCGCCGATCAACAGCAGCAGCGACAGCGCCACCTGCGCCACCACCAGCGCCTTGCGCAGCCCCACCGCCGTCCCGCCCACCACCGAGCCCGCCTGGTCTTTCAGCGTCCCCGCCAGCTCGGGGCGTGTCGATTGCAACGCCGGCGCCAGTCCGAACAGCACGCCCGTCGCAATCGAGATTGCCAGCGTGAAGCCCAGCACCCGCCAATTCGGGATCGCCGATAGTGTAAATGGCGTGATGTTCTGCGGCAGGAAACCGATCAGCGCCTGATCCACGAGAATGGCCAGCCCAATTCCCAATGCCCCGCCGGCCAGCGACAGGATCAGGCTTTCTTCCAGCAGTTGCGCCACCAGCCGCCCGCGCCCGGCGCCCAGGGCCAGCCGCACCGCAACTTCCTTCTGCCGCGCGCTCGCCCTGGCGATCAGCAGGTTCGCCACGTTCGAGCAGGCAATCAAAAGGACCAGCCCCACCATCGCCATCAGCGCCAGCAGCGGATTCTCGAATTGCTGCCGCAGAAACGACCGTCCCTTGGAAGCCGGCAGCAGGTCCATCGACATCCGCAGAAAATTCCGCCGCGTGTCCTCCGCTGCGCGCGCGAATTCCTTCTGCTGCACCTCCATCTCCAGAACCTGGTGAAACAGCGGCTGCAGTCCGGCCTTGGCGCGCTCCAGCGTCATCCCCGGCTTGAGCCGGCCGAACACCTGCACGAACCGGCCGCGGCGGTTGTTCAGGGAATAGAATTGCGCGCCCGTAATTTCGCGCTTCATCATCATCGGCACGCGGATCTGAACCGTGTTCCCCGGCTCCACGCCCTCAAAGCCCTTCCGCGACACCCCCACAATCGTCAGCGGATACCCGTTCACCGTGACCTTCTTCCCGATCACGCCGGGATCGCCCGCGAATCGCGACTGCCAGTAGTTATAACTGAGCACCGCGACCGGGTGCCCGCCCTGGTTCAGATCGTCCTGGGCTGTAAACACGCGCCCCAGGGCCGCGCCCACACCCAGTACCGGGAAATAGTTGCCCGACACCAGCTCGCCCACTACCAGCTCGGTCTTGCCGCCGTAGCTCAGGCTCATCCCTGTGCCGTAGCGGCAGAACATTCCCTGGAAGACTTCGTTCTTGTCGCGGAAGTCCGTGTAC
>DATJYJ010000200.1:0-26371 GCA_035578025.1 Verrucomicrobiia bacterium | reverse complement strand
GCCGGCGATGGCGATCAAGTGGTCTTGCATCGTCCGCGCGGGCAACCCAGGGATTCCGCGCGTGCCCCGGCCGGCGGCATCGATCAAGACCCGGCATCTGAGCGTTGCACCGGCCGCGGTTCGAATGTGCCAATGCGAGTGCGAACGGCCGCACCCGAGGGCGGTGGTGTCCGCGCAATACTCCGCGCCCGCTTCCATGGCCGCCGTTGCCAGGAGCCGGTTGAACGCTGCACGGTCGATATGCCAGCCGCTTCCGTACGGAGAGAAGAGGAAGTCGGTTACGGCGGGTTCCGCGCCTCCCCATGCGGATACGATGCCTGGAGCAGGCCGGTGGTTCTGGGCGAGAAAGGCGTCCAGCAGGCCCAACTCTGCCAGCACCGGGGAGGCTTGCGGAGGCAGTGTTTCACCGACACAGAACGGGCCCGGGCGGGATTTGTCCAGGATGGCCACCCGGCAGCCGGCACGAGCCAGCCGGATCGCGGCGGTGCATCCTGCCGGCCCGCCGCCGATTACGACTACATCGAAACCGGCCTCCACCTCACCCTCTCTGGGTCTCTTCGTAGCGTCCGTTGGATTCGACGAGGAAGCCCAGCTTGCTCCATCCGGTGAGGATCTGGTCGATGGACATTTCGCCCGTGTCCGTGTCGGCGAAGCGACCCCATGGGACGTACGTATTCGATCCGGGTTTCAGGACATTGAGCGGCCGCTGGGCGGGCCACCAGACTAGTTCGTCGCCGGCATTGCCGCTTTCGGCGGCGCAGTCGAGGAAGTCCGACTGCCAGGGCAGCGACATCTGGCTGGTCACATCGCCCGGGTTCATTCGGGAGGAATCCAGACGAAATGGCTCGACGAACGGGAAGACGTCCCGAATCTTCCAACTGGCCTCGATACCGGGATAAAAAGCGGCGCCCACACACGCGTCCAGGGCGGCTCTGGTCAGGCCATCCGGCGTAATCGGATCGGCGGGAGAGGGAGCCGTACCGGGAACCGAGGATCCGGCGGCCCACTGCTGCACCATTTTGAATTGAATCCTGGTGAGCGTGCCGTTCGGGCCGTTCGGATAGAGATCCGACCACATCTTCGGCATATCGCCTCCACCGGTGCCTGGGTTGCCGGGTGTGGACGACGGAGTGGATAGCTTATCGAATATACGGCTGCGAGCCGGCAGAGGCAGGTTGTTCAAAGAGCTGAGCGTGTGGTGGAAGGATGTCGCCGGGTTGAACTGTTGCCTGCCGCGCGCGTAAACCCAACGCATGTTGGCCGCGCGGGTCAATAGCGGCAGGATATCGGCGGCGATGGAGGGCTGAAAAGCCGGTTTATTGAACGGATCGAGCGAAGGGTCGCGATCGACCGCGGCCTGGAACAGCGTATCGTACAGTGTCACTACCACGTGAATGCCCGGCGCGAACTTGGGTGGCGCGCACAAGACCCATGCGCTCGCGACCAAAGGGGTCGAGCCGTCGTTGAGCCGGACCGTGGCGGTGACCACCCCATCGGCGACGTCATCGTACCAGCCGTCGTGGTTGGCAAAATTTCCGCCGTGAATCGACGTGCCGGTTGGGGACTTGGATTCGCCGTGGCCGGCGAGGACCAGCAGCCGCCCTTTGTCGTCGGTGGTCGCGGTACCGAGCGTGAGCTGAATGTGCTTACCAAGGAACTGCTGATCGATGCGGAATTCCTTCGCCAGGCCATTCGCCGCAGACTGGCCGAGATCTTCGAAATTGGGATTCGCTCCTGAAACCGAAACCGGGCCAGGGTCCAGCTTGAGCTGATCCCGGTTCGCGGTTACCGAAGGATTGCGCGGTCCGGGATTGGGCTCGGCTTTGCCGAAAAACTTGTCGGCGGCAGCCTTGGTATTGGCCAGGTGGACGGTCCACGTGATGGACTGCGCGTTGTCCAAATTGATTTCGGTAGCGGCGCCGGAGGCATCGAAGCCGAAGATGCGGAAGCGCGCCGCCTGCCGCTTGATTAACCCATTGGCGTCACGGAAACCGCCGGATGGAACGTCGGGGTCTGCCGGGCGTTCGGGACCGATGAAATAGCCGGATGGGCTGTTGCCAAGCCGGGCGACGCCGATCGGCGGGAAGATCTTCACGGATTGGAACATGGCTCTTATGTGTCCTTTCTTACGGAGAAGGCACGTCCCCTTTAGTGCCCTGCGCGGGGTCCCAAGGATTATAGCGAGCAATTTCGGAAAATGGGGGCGTGGGCCGCAACAAGTGGATTCGGCGGCTCATCAAAGATAGCGCTGAACGCTTTCCCGGAAGCGGGTGTAGACCCAGCTGACGCCCACGAGCAGCGCGCCCAGGACGATGAAGCTGAAGATGCGCGGTAGTGTGTCGAGATTGCGCAGGTCCCAGGCGAACAGCTTGGCGATGCACCCGGCGAGCATGGCGAGGCCGGAAAGCCGCAGGACGCGATCGCGAAGCGGGAATCCGGTGCCGAGCAGGGCCACGCCTTCCAGGCCCCAGGAGATGGTGAGCATGCTGCCGCTGACTTCGTGGTAGATGAGCGCGGCGGCGAGTCCGGCGGCCACCAGCGAGTAGTGAAGGCGGTCGAGGGTGCCGCGCTCGCGGCGGAGCAGGATCGCGGCGTAGGCGGCAATCACCGGAACGACGCTCAGCATCACCTGCGGCGAATCGAAGTCGACCATGACGCAGCGCATAAACACCGCTGCGGCCACGATGATCGCCTGCACATTGAGGGCGCGCGGCCGAAACTCGGCCAGCGCCAGCGCAGCCAGGGCCCACGCGGGACTGATCGCGGCCTTGGGCAGGAGGGCCGCGAGGCCGGCCAGGAGGAACAGCGTGCCTGGGTAAGAGAACACGGCGGCGACACGGCCGCGCTCCTCCTGCCGCGACCGGTATGCCAGCAGATACGTCAGCGCGGCGGCGATCAGCACGCGACGCGTATCCAGATCGAAGGCGATCACGCGGGCCGCTCCCAGGAGTGCCATGAGCCACGCCTGCCAGCGGAACTCGCGGGGGAGGTCGAGGAGTCCCGCTTCGAACAACAGGACTCCGAGCGCCAGCCATCCGATGCCGAGATAGTTGCCGGGGACCACCTTCCACACCAGCGCGCCTGACGCGATCGACGCGGCGACCGATGCCACGAAGCGCACCGCATCGCGCTCCAGCTCATCGAAGCGGTCCGCGGCAGACCACAGGCTACATTGCACGAAGGCGTACGAGACGGCGGCGCCGATGGCCAGGGCAATCGGCGGATGCGGCGAGAAGATCGCCGTAGCGATGGCGCCGGCGATGGCGAGCGCGTAGCCTTGAAGGCGGAAGTCCATCTGGCGGCGCCACCAGCCAAAGGAGAACGGAACGAGCGACATCACACTCCACACGCGGCCGCACGTTTCGATCTTGGCTTCGAACCCGGAGACCAGCGCGGCGAGAGCCACCGCGACGTAGCCGTAGGCCACGTCCGCGGCGCGCAGTGCGCGGTTCAGGTAGAAGACCGCGGCGGTGGCGGCGGCGACCGGCTCCCACGTGTGCGGCGGAATGTGATCCACCTCGCCGATCACGAGGTGCCCGGTCTCGACCGCGAACAGACAGGCAGCCATTCCGCGGAGCCAGCGTGAGCTCCAACGCACTCCGGCCAGGTAGTAGAGCTCGGCTAGTACGAGCAGGGCGAGCGGTACCCGTTGGTCGTGCAGCTTGAGCAGAATGGCTGTGGCCGCGAGCGCCGCGTTGACCGTGACCGCCGGACGCCAGCGGCCGGAGCGCGCGCGCAGCATGGTGCCGGCCAGGTAGAGTACCGAGGCTCCGGCGGCGAGCTGCCAAATGTCGTTCGGCGCGGCGTGCTCCCACTTGCCGAGCGAGAGCGTCAGGAATCCGAGGGCGTTCAGCGGAAGGAGCCATGGGTCGGCGCGCAGCAGGTCGAAGGTCTCGAAGAGGATCCAGTAAGCCAGGAACAGGCTCTGCGTCTGCCAGAGGGGCGCGCCGGTGTCCTTGTGGAGACCGCAGGTGATGTAGGTGGCTACCAGGCCGAAGATCGCGAACCGTGCCCACTGGTTGCGCCATGCGACATAGAGCAGCGCGGCAGCCAGCGGGATCAGGGCGAGCACGGCGAAGGTGGTAACGTCGCTGATGGCCAGGGTGAAGAAGGCGATGAATGCGGCCAGCGCGGTCACGGTCTGCGAGCGGTACTTGAGCGAGTGGGCGATCATGCCCAGCGCGACCAGGAGCAGCAGCACGGTCGCGACAATCGCGGAATCGAGGATCTTGGCCGCGGGGACGCCGTACATCGCGTAGGTAGTGAGGTAGAGCGCGGCCCATCCGCCGCCGATCAGGCTGTAGCCGAAATTGCGGAAGCGCTCGCGCGTCTCCGACCAGACGCCGCTGCCGAGCATGAGCAGGCTGGTCGCGTAGCTGAGCGCGACGCGGCCGGCAGGGCCGACATGGGTCCAGGCGTATTGGAGCAGGTAGGCAAGACCGACGATGGCCACGAACACGCCGATCTTGTTCAGCCAGTTGCCGCCGATGACGACTTCCCAATCGGTGGGGGCGGCGGTGGGAGCGGCGGGTGCGGGCTGTGCGGTTTCGGGCTGTGGAGCCGGGCGCGGCGGCGGCAGCACGGGCGGGGCAGGTGCCGGCCTCTCGATCGGCGGACCTAGCGCTGCTTCGCGCGCGGGCGTCGCGATCGGCGGCTCCTGTTGCGGAGCGGGCGCCGGTTTCGGCTCGGCGGCCGGGCGGGTCCGCGCGTTCCACTCGACACGGCGGACGGCCGCGGTGAGCTCTTCCATCTTGTTCTCCATCTGCTGGAAACGCTTGCGCAGATAGAGCCAGCGGATCAGGAGGATGACGATCAGGATTATGAATGTGCCTTCCATCATGGCGACGACCTCCTCCCGGGCTAGGCGATGGGACAGGCTGAAGCCTGTCCTACTAGGGCCTGGGCGCGCTGCTTGACGCCGCGCAGGTCGAGCTTGCCGGTCCCGAGCTGGGGAAGGGCTTCTACTTGGAAGATACTCTCGCGCTTGGGAACCCACAAGCGCGGCAACTGGCTCGCGTTCAGCCTCTGCCAGAGCTCCGCGGGCGCGAGGGACGGATGAACGTACAGCGCCACCAGGCGTTCGCCGCGCTGTTCGTCGGGGATGCCCGCGACGGCACACTGGCCTTCGCCCAGGACGTCGAGAATGGCCTCCTCCACCTTCAGGTGCGGCACCATTTCGCCGGCCACTTTGCTGAAGCGCGAGAGACGATCGGTGATCTTCACGAAGCCTTCGTCGTCCACCAGGGCGATGTCGCCGGTGATGTACCAGTCTTCGTGCAGGACTTCGGCGGTGCGCTGCGGGTGTTTCAGATATCCGAGCATGCGGTTGGCGCCCTTCACCAGCAGGAGGCCTTCGGTGTTGGGCGGGAGCGGCTCGAAAGTGGCCGGGTCCACGATGCGGGCGGCGATGCCGGGCATCGGGTGGCCGACGGTTCCGGGCTTGTTGCCGACCTGGGTGTCCCTGCCGGCCTGGAAGGTGGGCGCGTTCACGGCGACCACGGGCGCCATCTCGGTGCAGCCGTAGCCTTCCAGGAGCTCGACGCCGAATTTCTCGCGGAACGCGGATGCCACGCTCTCGCGCAGCTTCTCGGCGCCGACCAGCACGTAGCGCAGGCTGGCGAATTGCTCTTTGGTGCACTTGCGCGTGTAGGTGGCGCAGAAGGTCGGCGTCGAGAGCAGCAGCGTGCCCTTGTGTTTTTCGACCAGCTCGCCGATGGCGCCGGCATCGGTCGGGTTGGGGTGATACGCCACACCGCAGGCGCTGATCAGCGGGAACCAGACGGTCACGGTGAAGCCGAAGGAATGGAAGAAGGGCAGCACGCCGACGATGCGGTCGCGGCCGTCGATCCAGAACAACTGCGCCATGGCTTCGATGTTGGCGATCAGGTTGTAGTGCGAGAGCACGACGCCCTTGGGGACTCCGGTCGAGCCACTGGAGAAGATCACCGTGGCGGGATCGGCGGGCCGGGCGGCGGTGCGCCGCGCAAAGAAGCGCGCGGCCAGCCAAGCGCGGGCCTTGTCGAAAACCGTGGCGGACTTGAGCAGGTCCTCGACGTAGATGTAGGCGAGGCCGTCGATCGGCTCCAGATTCAGCCTTTTCAGGAAGAGCCGCGACGTGACGACGGTCCCGATCTCGCACTGTGCGATGGCGCCGTCCATGGCTTCGCGGCCGGCGGTGAAGTTCAGGTTCACCGGAATGCGGCCGTGGAGTGACAGGCCCACATTGGCCAGCGCGCCGGCGACGGTCGGCGGCATCAGCAGGCCGACCATTTCGTTTTCGCGGGTGTGGCGGGCAAAGGCCTTGCCGAACAGATTGGCGCCGGTGAGCATCTGTCCGTAGGTAAGGCAGCGGCCGGTGGAATCGGCCATGGCAAACCGGCTCCAGTTGCGCCGCGCGGTGCGAATGAGGCGCGCGGGGAGCGTGTCTCTGGGGGTCACGCGGTGCGCGGTGGCATCGGCCGAGAGCTCCTGGATCGCCTGCCGCACCTGGTGGGCCGGCGTGTCCGAGGGCATCGGAGCGCCGAAGCTGACCGTGACGGGGTAGGGAATCCGCTTGGGCCACTTCCAGAAGAACCTGCCGCGCTCGAAGCTGAAAATGCTGCCCCAAAGCCGGTCGAGGTGTACCGGGATGATGGGCACGCCGGTGTCGTGGACGATCTTCTCCATGCCGCGCTTGAAGGGCAGCATGTTGCCGGTGCGGCTGATGGCGCCTTCGGCGAAGATGCACACCACGTGGCCGGCGGCCAGCTCGCTGCGGGCGGCGCGGATGCTCTCCACCATGTCGCGCGGTCCGCCCACGCCCACCGGGATGGACCTGGTCAGGCGGAAAAACCAGTTCAGCGCCTTGAGCTCGTAGTAGGGCCGCCACACCATGAAGCGGATGAAGCGCTGCACGCAGGCTCCGATCAGGAATCCGTCCACGTGGGACATGTGATTGGCAACGAGCAGTGCCGGGCCGCGGAAAGGAACGTTCTCGGAGCCGCGGATCCTGATGCGGAAAATGGAGTGCGTCAGCAGCCAGAGAGTGAAACGGATGAAGTACTCCGGGACCACCGTCAGGATGTAGGCCGTGACCAGGATCAGCGAGAGTCCGAACCCTAGCAGAATGCGGTCGGCGCCGAAGTGCAGGCGGGTGTAAAGGAGCGACATGAGGCCGCTCGCCACCAGCATTCCAATGGTCTGGTAGAAATTGTTAGCCGCCACCACGCGACCCTTCTCTTTGCTGCCGCTGCGTTGCTGCACGTAGGCGTACAGCGGAACCACGAACAGGCCGCTGGCCAGCGCGATCATCACCACGCAGGCGGTGGCGAGCACGAACGAGTGGCGCGCAGCGACCGTGGCCAGCGAGAAGGCCGCCATCAACAGCGCGCCCAGCGGAACCAGGCCAAGCTCGACCTTGTCGCCCGAGAGGCGGCCGGCGAGCATATTGCCGGCGCCGATGCCGATCGCCAGGAACGCCCACAGGATGGCGACGCCGTTGTCGCCGGTCTGGAGCACCTCCAGTCCGAAATACTGAAGATTGGTCTTGAGCAGCACGCCGGCGAACCAGAAGTAGGAGATGCCGAGCACCGCCAGCCACAGCGGCCGGTCGTTCCAAAGATGGCGGGTGCTGGCGCCGATTTCGGCGAACGGGTTCCAGCGGAAGCGCTGCTGCGCGCCGGATGCCGGAACGCGCGTAATGCCGAAGCTGGTGGCCAGCCCTACGATCGACACGGCGAGCGTCACCAGACCCATGCGCCACGGAGCGGTCCGCCACAGCGCAAACAGCGCCCCGCCGCCCGCGATGCCGAGGACTATCGAAACGAAGGTGCTCATTTCGAGCAGCGCGTTGCCGCGGGAGAGGTCGCGGTCGCCCAGAATTTCGGGGACGATGCCGTACTTCGCCGGGCTGAAGACGGCGGCATGCAGGCCCATCAGGAAGACCACACCGAGCATGCCTTCGGTCCAGCCGGCGAACAGCGTCCAGAGCCCGAAGAGCATGATTCCGATTTCGAAGACCTTGACCGCGATCAGGACCTTGCGCTTGCTGACCGCGTCGGCCAGATGGCCGGAGTATCCGCTGAAGAGCAGGGAGGGCAGCGTGAAGACGGCGGGCACCAGCGGCACATAGGCGGGATTCGCGCCGCCGACGTGGAGGGCAACGATGGTCTGATAGACGCTGTCGTTGAAGGCGCCCAGGAATTGGGTCCACAGAAAGGCCCGGAAGCCGCCGTTCTTCAGGATGTTGCCGAATCCGCTGTGTGTCATGCCGTCTCTAGTTGCAGGCCGCCCGCCATGCAGCGAACATACGTTAAATCAGTGGATTACGCAAGATGTCGGGCGATATGGAGCGGGTGGGTGTACATTTTATGTATGGTGATCGTACATTTTCTGGATGTTGGCCAGCGGAAGCTTCTGGAAGCCGTTTCCCGCCTCGCGTACGCCAATCCTTTCCTGCCGGAACGCGTCGAGTGCGAACGCGTGGTCTTGGGCGACGACTTCGTCCCCGGAGAGCCGGTGTGGAGTTACCGCGCCGAACATCCCGAACCCCGGGAAAACGTCTGGAGGATCACCGCACGCCTGGAGCCGCTGCTGGAGGAACTGCGCGCGCGGCTCGGAAACGGAGCCCGCACCGGCGAGCACGACCTGGTACTTTTCGAGGACGCGGTCCTGCAGCTCCTCTATCAACGCTGCTACCCCCATTTTTTCGAGGCGGGATTCGGCGCGGCACGCTCCGATGCCGGGCGCTGGCATTTCTACAACACGTTCCTGGCGGACTGGCGGCACTTCTTCGAAATCGAGGGCGTGCGCTTCCCTTCGGGCCACGAGCCGCGGCACACCTTCGCCTGCTTCCGGCAGATCCAGCGGGCGTTCGAGCTCACGTTCCGCGACATGATCGGCAGCTCGCTGGCGGCGGCGCGGCTGCGCGCGTCGATCTGGCAATCCATCTTTACCCACGACATGCGGCGCTACCGCCGTACCTTCTTCCCGCGCATGGGCGAGTTCGCCACGTTGATCACGGGACCGTCTGGAACGGGAAAGGAGATAGCCGCGCGGACCATCGCGGAATCGCGCTACGTGCCGTTCGACGACCGCAGGCTGGCGTTCGAAAGCGACGGCCAGCAGGTGTTCTTCCCCATCAACATCTCCGCCCTCTCGCCGACGTTGGTGGAGAGCGAGCTCTTCGGACACCGGCGCGGGGCGTTCACGGGCGCGATCGCCGACCGTAAGGGGTGGCTCGAAACCTGTCCCGAGGCGGGCAGCGTGTTCCTGGATGAGCTGGGCGATCTCGATCCCGAAATTCAGGTAAAGCTGCTGCGGGTGATCGAGACCCGCACCTTCCACACCGTGGGAGAGACCGCGGGCCGGCAGTTTCGCGGCAAGCTGATCGCTGCCACCAATCGCGATCTGCCCGCGGCCATGCAGGAGGGGCGTTTTCGCGAAGACTTGTATTACCGGCTGTGCAGCGACCTGGTGACCACCCCGGGCCTCGCCGAGCAGATTGCCGGCTCTCCGTCGATGTTGCGCGAGCTGGTCTACTACATGGCACAGCGCGTCGCGGGTCCCGAGGGCGAGGCGTTCGCGCCGGAGGTGCTGGAATGGATTGAGAAGAACCTCGGCCAGGGTTACGAATGGCCCGGCAATTATCGCGAGCTGGAGCAGTGCGTGAAGAACGTGCTGATCCGGCGCAATTACCGCCCGGCGCGGGCGGCTGCGGGGAATCCGCTCGAGGAGTTTGCCGCCGACGCGCGTGCCGGCCGGCTCACCGCCGCGGAACTCGTGTCCCGCTACGTGACGTTCGCCTTCCATCGCACCGGCAGCTATGAAGAGACGGCGCGTCAGCTCGGGCTCGACCGGAGGACGGTGAAAGCAAAAGTGGATTCGCGATTGTTGGAGCGTCTGCGCCAATAAGGCGCGGGCCGGATAGCGTGCGATACAATCATCGGCAATGAGCGTCTTCCTGGACGACTTGTGCCCGGAACGGACCGTGCCGGGCAGTTGCCCGTCGCTTGTATCTCTCCTTTCGCTGCTGGGGAGAATTCCAGCGCTGCTGTGGACCACCGATCCCGAGGGCCGCTTTACCTCCCTCACGGGCGCGGCGGTGTGCGGCGCGGGAATCAACGCCGAAGAATATATCGGCAAATCCGTGGAAGAACTGTTTCCCAGCGCCAGAGCCGATCGCGGGCCGCGGATAGCGCACTGCCGCGCCAGCGAGGGCCAGGCCTGTTCCTTCGACGCGGAGGTGAACGGCCGCGAACTGCAGGCCCACCTGGAGCCGCTGCACGGCCCGGACGGAACCGTCACGGGCGTGATCGGAGTGGCGCTGGACCTGACCGAGCGCATGGTCGCCGAACGGGCCCTCCGTCTTTCCGAGCACAGCTACCGCTCGCTTATCGAGGAGGCGCCATACGCCATCTGCCGCTGCACGGTGGACGGGCAGCTTCTGCAGGTCAACCGCGCCATGATCGAAATGCTGGGATATGACGCGCTCTCGGAAGCCGAGCTGCTGATGCGCGATCTGCCCCTCATTTTCGCCGGGGGAACTTTCGAGGCCCTGCATGCCGCGCTCCTGGCGGGAGAAACGGTGAACGGCGCGGAGGCCACGTGGCTGGTGCGCGACGGCCGCGAGATCCAGGTCATCGTCAGCGCGCGCGCCATCCGCGATCATGCCGGCAGGTTTTCGCACGTGAACCTGATTGCCGAGGACGTGACGGAAAAGAAACAGCTTGCGGAGCAGCTCATCCAGGCGCAGAAGATGCAGGCGGTGGGCCAGCTCGCCGGCGGCGTGGCGCACGATTTCAATAATCTCTTGACCGTGATCGGCGGGCACATCGAAATGATCATGGCCCGCACCACCGACCCCGGACAGCGCGACCGGCTGGGCGAGGTCAAACTGGCGGCCGACCGTGCGGCCGCGCTCACCCGCCAGTTGCTGGCGTTCAGCCGCAGGCAGGTCCTGCAAACCAAGGTGGTCAACCTCAACCAGGTAATCGATCGCCTGATCGGTATGTTGACGCGCCTGATCAAGGAGAACGTCGAGCTGGTGTTTCTGCCGGCCGCGGACCTGGGTTCGGTGAAAGTGGACCCCTACCAGATGGAACAGGTACTGATCAATCTCACCGTCAACGCGCAGGACGCGATGCCGAACGGCGGCCGGCTCACCATCGAGACACGGAACCTGCGAATCGACCTGCCACAGGGCATGGGGCCGGGGGAGATCCCGGCCGGCGACTACGTGCAGATCCTGGTGCGCGACACCGGACATGGAATGGACCGCGAAGTTCAAGCGCGCGCCTTCGAACCGTTTTTCACCACGAAGCGGCCGGGCGAGGGAACCGGCCTGGGACTCTCCATGGCATACGGGATCGTAAAACAAAGCGGCGGCCATATCCGTTTCAAGACCAGGATCGGCGAGGGAACCACGTTCAAGGTCTATCTGCCGCGCGTCGATTCCTCCGAAATGGCGGCAGCCGAGCATGCCTCCGCAAAATCGCCGCCGGGAGGCTCGGAGACGATCTTACTCGCCGAAGACGAGAGCGGGGTCCGCGAACTTATCCAGCACTATCTCGCCGGGTTGGGGTACAACGTGCTGACCGCCGACAATGGTCTTTCAGGACTGGCTGTCGCGCGCTCGTCGCAGCACGCGATCCACCTGCTGCTCAGCGATTTCGTCATGCCGATGTTGGGAGGACGCGACCTTGCAGGAGAGCTGCGCAAGACCATGCCGGACCTGAAGGTGATTTTCCTTTCGGGATACGCGGGTCACGCCGTTTCGGCCAGCGATCTGGATCTGCCCGACGCGCGCTTCCTGCCCAAGCCGCTCTCCCTGGAGCTGCTGGCGAAGACGATTCGCGAGGCACTGGACGGGGCGTGAGCGCCCTCGCTCACTCGCCCTTTGGAGTGAGGTCCTCGGCCGGTACGATACGCGTGAAGGGAATGTGGCCCCGTTCGTTGGCCTCGCGAACGTGGTCGGGATTCGGGGCCTCGAACAGGCACATGCACTTGTTCTCGCCGGGAACAAAAGTCGACCGGATGTAGCGCACCTCTTTGCCCTCGGCGGTGAGTTCCTTACCCATCTGAATCGCGGTCTTTTGCGCGGCGGCGAGCTCTTCCATGGTGACCCCGGGCAAATCGCGCTCCACCAGATATACGGCCATTCAAGTCCTCCTTATCTGATGGTCGCACACCCGGGCACTTACTTCACCAGGGCCGCGGACTTACCGGCGAATTCCAGGATCCAGGTAGGGAAGATACCCAACACCAGCGTCGCGAGCGCCGGCACGATCAGGGCGAAGCGGACGCTGGGAGTTAGCGGCTCCGCGGCTTCGGTGGCCTCGGTAGGCTCGTGCATGTACATCATCACCAGGATGCGCAGATAGTAGTACGCTGCCACGGCGCTGTTCAGCAGTCCGAGCACCGTGAGCCAGATCAGGCGCGATTCCAGCGCCGCTTTGAAGATATAGAATTTGCCGAAAAAGCCGCCGGTGAGCGGAACGCCGATCAGAGACAGCAGAAAGATAGTGAACATCGCGGCAGCCAGGGGCTGGCGTTGGCCCAGGCCCTTGAAGTCTTCGACACTCTGGTAGCGCTCGCCGGTGCCGCTGAGATAGGCGACGCAGGAAAATGCGCCGATGTTCGTGCACACGTAGGCCGCAAGGTAGAACATGACCGCGGCGGTGCCCGTGTCGGAATTGGCGGCAAGGGCGACCAGCACGTAGCCGGCGTGCGCGATCGAGCTGTAGGCCAGCAGGCGTTTCACGTTAGTCTGCCAAAGCGCGGCGAAATTGCCGACGCACATGGACGCCAGCGCGACACCCCACACCAGCGGCTCCCACCGGCTGCCGATGGGTTGGAACGCGGTGACGAAGATGCGCAGGAAGGCGGCAAAGGCGGCGGCCTTCGGACCAGTTGAGAGGAACGCAGCGACCGGCGTCGGCGCGCCCTGGTAAACGTCCGGCGCCCAGATCTGGAATGGCGCGGCGGAGACTTTGAACGCCAGCCCGACGAAGATCAGCGCCGCGGCCACGCCGAGGAAGATCGGGTCCGAAGCCCCGTGCAGGATCGCCGTGCGCACCACGGTGAGGTTGACGGATCCCGTGGCGCCGTAGATCAGCGCGACCCCGTACAGGAAGAATCCCGTGGCGAAGGAGCCCAACAAAAAGTATTTCAGCGCAGCCTCGTTGGCGTTCTTATCGTTGCGGAGGTAGCCGGCCAGCACGTAGCTGGCGATGGAAGAGACCTCCAGGCCGATGAAGATCATGAACAGGTCGTTGGAGGCCGCCATCAGGCACTGGCCCAGAACGGAAAACAGCAGCAGAGCGTGGAACTCGCAGGTCTCCGCGTCCTGGCGCGCGAGAAAGCGGTAGGACGGAAAGACCGTCAGGATGCCGGCGGCGATCACCACCACCCGGAAAAACGTGGCGAATCCGTCCACGCTGAGCAGGCCGCCGAAGGCCGGGCCGCCATTGGCGTTGGCCCAGAAGGCGCCGCCAATCGCGGCGATCAGAGCAACCAGGCTGATGTTGCCGAAAAGGACCGACTTACGGCGCCGGGTGACCGCTCCCAGCACCATCAGGAGAGTGCCGGCGACGGCGAGGATGGTCTCCGGCAGGAAGCGGATGATGTCCTCGGGATGGAAGCCGGTACTAACGGGCACGGGCGCCTCCAAGGGGCAAACGCTCGGTCGCGGCGCGGATCGATTCGGAGCCGCCACCATCCGAGCCGCGACCGTAAGGGAGCGGTACGGACTGCACCCGGTAGGGGACGTTCACGTTAGTCTGCTGGATGATGCGGGCGGTGTTCCGGCCGACCGGCGGGAGGAAGCTTTGCGAATAGACGCCCATCCACACCATCATCACGATCAGCGGCACGAGCGCCGCGTATTCGCGCGCGTTGAGATCGGAGACGTGCGTGCGCACTTCCTCGTGGACCTCGCCGTAGAAAACGCGCTGATAGAGCCACAGCATGTAGCACGCGGAGAGGATCACGCCGATCGAGGCGTAGACGGTCCAGGTGAAGTTGGCGAGCGCCGTGCCCTGGAGCACGAGGAACTCGCCGACAAAGTTGTTCAGTGTCGGCAGGCCGATGCTGGCGAGCGTAGTGACCAGGAACAACGTCGAAAGCCACGGCGCGGCTGTGGCAACGCCGCCGTAGTCGGCGATCTCCAGCGAGTGCCGGCGTTCGTAGAGCACGCCCACGATCGCAAACAGTGCGCCGGTCGAGATGCCGTGGTTCAGCATCTGGTAGACCGCGCCGTCGATGCCCTGCTGGGTAAAAGTGAAGATGCCGAGCACGACGAAGCCCAGGTGGCTCACCGAGGAATACGCCACCAGCTTCTTCATATTGGGCTGCACCATGGCGACCAGTGCGCCGTAGATGATGCCGATAATCGCCAGCACGGCGATCCAGGGGGCGCAACTGCGGGAAGCGCTGGGAAACAGCGGCAGGCAGTAGCGCAGAATACCGTAGGTCCCCATTTTCAGCATGACGCTGGCCAGCATCACGGACCCGGCGCTGGGAGCCTCCACGTGAGCGTCCGGCAGCCAGGTGTGCAGCGGGAACAGCGGAACCTTGATCGCAAAGGCGATGAAGAAAGCCAGGAAGAGCAGCAACTGCTCGGTCGGGCCGAACATCAGTTTGCCGGACGCCAGCATGTCGACGATCGCCGGATAGCTGAAAGTGCCGGTTTTGTTATAGAGGTAGATGATGGCCGCCAGCATGAGCACCGAGCCGGAAAAAGTGTAGAGGAAGAACTTGACGGTGGCGTAAATGCGGCGATCGTGGCCCCAGATGCCGATCAGAAAGTACATCGGTACGAGCGAGATCTCCCAAAAAACATAAAACAGGAACAGGTCCTGAGCGAGGAACACGCCGATCAGCCCGAATTCGAGCAAGAGTAGAAAAGCGTAAAACTCCTTGGCGCGGACCTGGATGAAGTTCCACGAGATGAGCACGCAGATGGGCGTCAGGAAAGTGGAGAGCAGGATCAGCCACAGGCTGACGCCGTTCACCGAGATGGCGAAGTGAATCTCGGGCTTGCCGATCCACAGCACGTCGATCGGGAGTTGATCCCCTCCGGACGAGCGGTCGAACCAGACCAGCAGGCCGAGCGAGGTGACGAACGTGATCAGCGAGGCGACCAGCGCCCACATCCGGCTGCCGTGGGGCGACGAGCGCGGCACGAACAGAGCAAGCAGAAACGCGGCCAGCGGCAGGAAGAGGACGGAGATCAGGAGGTTCATCGCAAGCCTCCCGCGATTCCCATGACCACGATCACCACCACGCCGCCGGCCAGCACCCAGGCCGCGTAGCTGCGGATATTGCCCGATTGCAGAAGGCGGAAAATGCTGCCCACTCCGCGGGCTTGCCCGCCGACGCCATTGACGATGCCATCGATCAGGCCGGCGTCGATGCCCTTCCACAGCACCACGCGCGAGCCGCCGACCACGGGCTTGACGATGGTCGCATCATAGATCTCATCCACGAAGAATTTGTTGTAGACCAGTTTGTATGGTGCCGTGAAGAGCGCGACTAGAGTGTCGGCCATGCCGGGCTGCCAGACATACATCCACGCGGCGAGCAGAATTCCCGAGAAGCCCGCAACGATCGAGACCGCCATCAGCATGCCATGATTGGCAGGCTCCTCGACCGCGGGAAAGATGAATTTCAGGAACTCCGGAACGTTGAACAACAGACCGCCTGCGAGCGAGAGCGCACCGAGAATGGCTAACGGCACCCACATCACTGCCGGCGATTCGTGCGGATGGTGATGGCCTCGGTACTCGCCGAAGAACGTCAGGAACATGGCGCGCGACACATAGAAAGCGGTCATCGCCGCGGTGAAGACACCGACCCAGTAAATGGCTGGAGAGTGAGTATAACCCGCAAGCAAAATCGCGTCCTTGCTGAAAAACCCGGAGAACGGCGGTACGCCGGCGATGGCTACCCACGCGCACACCATCGTCCAGAAGGTAATTGGAGTCTTGGTGCGTAGTCCGCCCATCTGGCGAATGTCCTGTTCGCCGGAGCAGGCGTGGATCACGGAGCCTGCCCCGAGGAAGAGCAGCGCCTTGAAAAATGAGTGCGTCACCAGGTGCCAGATACCGGCGCTGAACGCGCCGCTGCCCACGCCGACAAACATGTACCCAAGCTGCGAGACCGTCGAGTAGGCGAAGACCTTCTTGATATCGTTCTGCGCCAGGCCGATGGTGGCGGCGAAAAACGCCGTGGCGACGCCGATGATCGCGATGACGTCCATCGCGCCGGGTGCGTGCGTGTAGATGACCCAGGAGCGCGCGGTCATGTAGACGCCGGCGGTCACCATGGTCGCGGCATGGATCAGGGCGGAGACCGGCGTCGGGCCGGCCATGGCATCCGGCAGCCACACGTAGAGCGGGATCTGCGCGCTCTTGCCGCACGCGCCCACCATCAGCAGCAGGCCGATCAGGGTCAGTGTCTGCTCGGTGGCGCCCGGCGCCTGGTGGAAGACGGCCGCAAAATCCAGCGATTGAAAATTGCGGAAGATCAGGAACATCGCCAGGGAGAACCCGAAATCCCCGATTCGGTTGACGATGAACGCCTTGTTGCCGGCGTTGGTTGCGAACTGCTTATCGAAATAGAAGCCGATCAGCAGGTAACTGCACAACCCCACGCCCTCCCAACCCACGAACAGCAGCAGGAAGTTTCCGCCCAACACCAGCACCAGCATGAAGAACATGAACAGGTTCAGGTAGGCGAAGAACCGGTAATAGCCGCCCTCGTGCGCCATATATCCGATGGCGTAAATGTGGATCAGCGAGCCTACGCCCGTGACCACCAGCAGCATTACGATGGTCAGCCGGTCGACGAAGAAATCGCAGCCGATATTGAGCGCTCCGCTCGAGATCCAGGTGAAATAATGCTCCGTAACCGATGAATTCAGGTCGCCCATGCCGGCGATCGTCTTCAGCACCCAGGCAAACGAGAGAACCACGCTGCCGATGGCGACCGCGTTGACGAGGCTCTTGGAGAACCGGCGGCCGAAGATGCCGTTGATCAGGAAGCCCACGAACGGGAGCAGAGGTATGAGCCAGAGTTGCATCGGTTAGTTCTTCATCGAACTGACGTCATCGATATTCAGGGTGGCGCGGTTCTTGAAAACGGTCAGGATGATCGCCAGCCCGACGGCGGCTTCCGCCGCGGCCACCACCATGACAAAAAATGTGAAGAGATGGCCGGCGACTTCCTTGTGTTGATAGGAAAACGTCACGAAGCTCAGGTTGACCGCGTTGAGCATGAGCTCGATCGACATGAACACGGTGATGATGTTGCGCCGGAACAGAAATCCGGCGACGCCCAGCGAGAACAAGACCGCGCTCAGGGTGAGGAACCAGGATATAGGGACGGCGGTCATCATTTACTCCTGCTCCTTTCTCGCCAGAACGATGGCGCCGACAATCGCGATCAAAATCAGAATTGAAGTAACCTCGAACGGCAGCAGGTATGTGGTGAACAGCGCCCGGCCCACGGCATCCGCGCCCCCGCCGGTGAAGCCGCCGAAGTGCACCATCGTGCTTGCCGGGAACATACGCTGCACAAAGTAAGCCGCGAGCCCCAGGAAGAAGATCAGCAGCGGCACACCGAGGAACTGCACCATGTACGAGCGGCCCTTCCGGGTCTCCGCGCCGGCGTTGAGCAGCATGATCACGAAGATGAACAGCACCATGATCGCGCCCGCGTAGACGATGACCTGGGCGGCGGCGATGAACTCCGCGCCCAGCAGCAGGTAAAGTACGGCCAGCGATCCCATGACACCGACCAGCGACAGCGCGCTGGAAATCGGGTGCGTCTGCACCACCACGTTGATGGCGCAGACCACGGCAATCGCGGCGAAGATGAGGAAGAGAATGACGTCCATTTACTTCGTCGTCCAGGCGACCAGGAACGCGGTCACCAGCAGGTTGAGCATGGCCACCGGAAACAGGTATTTCCAGGTGAAGCCCATCAGTTGGTCGTAGCGGAAGCGCGGCAGGGTGCCGCGAACCCACATGAAGGCAAAGATGATCACGCCCGTCTTGGCCGCAAACCAGAACAGCGGCAGCAGCCAGCCCTGCACCATGGGCACCAGGAAAAGACCGGCCAATACCAGGAACACCACGCCGAAGACCGGAAACGTGTAGGAATCGCGTTTCCGCGCCGCATTCATTCCGTGGTACAGCGCGATCAGCCCGGCGGCCGCGAAAATCAGCGGCGGCACGAAGCTCGAGCCATATTCAGCCGGCCACGGCGCCACCCAGCCGCCGAGAAACAGCAGGCACGCCATGATACTCACGGTGATAATGTTGGCGTACTCGGCCATGAAAAAGCTGGCGAACTTCATGCTGCTGTACTCGGTGTGGAAGCCGGCCACCAGCTCGTTTTCGGCCTCGGGCAGATCGAATGGTACCCGGTTGGTTTCCGCGAACGCGGCGATCAGGAAAATGACGAAGCTGACAATCTGCGGAAACGGGCCGTGGAGCACGTTCCAGTTCAGGATGCCGCCTTCCTGAGTCTCCACCAGTTTGCGCAGGCTCAGGGTGTTGGAAACCAGCAGCGGCGCGGCAATGGCCAGCGACATCGGCAGCTCGTAACTGATCATCTGTGCCGAGCTGCGCATGGCGCCCAGCAGGGCGTACTTGTTGTTCGACGACCAGCCGGCCAGCGCGATCCCGTATACACCCATCGACGATGCAGCCAGGATGAACAGCACGCCGATATTGAGATCGGTCAACTGCATCGCGGTCTCGAACGCGGGAATGTGCAGTGGGCCGATGTCGATCGGCCCCATGTGCAGGATGGGCCCGAACGGAATCACGGAAATCGAAACCAGCGCCATGGTGATCGACAGAAAGGGCGCCAGCAGGTAGAACGGCTTATTCACGTACGGCGGCAGCAGATCTTCCTTGGTGATGAGCTTGATGACGTCGGCCAGCGGTTGGAGCAGCCCGTGCGGGCCCACGCGATAGGGACCCGGCCGCACCTGGATATGCGCGATTACCTTGCGCTCCACCCATTGCAAGTACGCCAGCGTGGTCATGAGCACCGCGAACACGATCGCGGCCTTGATCACGCTGAGGACAAGGAACGATTCCATTAGCGGTCCAACCGGCTTTCCAAAACTGAATGCAGAACCTTAGAATAACGCCCCAGCGTGCCGGACGAGAACAGCCCGTTGTGGTCGGACTGCACCAGGTCGGGCCGGTTCTCGATGGAGATCCTTCCGTTCACCGGCATGGTCTGCGCGGCGCCGCCGGTGGCGAGAACGGGCGCGGGCACCTGGTATCCGCGGACACTCTTGCGGATCTCTTCGAAGACCTTGTCGGGTAGCCACGGACCCATGACCGGCGCCACACCCATCTCGCGGGCGATGAAGCCCATGATCTCGAGGTCCGGCTTGGCGCCCATCACATGGACGGCGCGCGTGAGGCGCTGCACTTCGCCGGTGGTGTTGGTCACGGTCCCGTTCTTTTCGTACGCACAGGCAGCGGGCAGCACGACGTCGGCTTCCTTACCAGTCTCCGTGAGGAACAGATCCTGCACAACCAGGAAGCCCGCTCGCCGGACCCACGGCCCCCGACCCCCGACCCCCTTGAATGGATTCGCTCCCACCACCCACAGCACGCTCAGATCCGCCGCGATCATTTCGTGCGCGTGCATACCGGGCTGGCCGCTGGGCTGGTATCCCGGAAGCAGCTCGGGAGTTAGCCCCATATCGAGAGCGCCGCGCGAGTTGGCATAGTCCACCAGGCAGATGAACTTCACCGGAATGCCGAGCGACTCGCCGAACTCCACCAGCTTGCGAATGTCGTCGCCTTTATAGGAGTCGTCGAACACAATGACCAGCTCGCGCTCGGCCTTGAGTTTGTCGCGCAGGGATTCGTAATCGCGGCCGCGCACCTTGGCCGTGGCGTACTTGTCCTCGCGCACCGGCCCGGGAGTAACTGCATAGACGTGCGCCTGGTGGTGCCGGCAGTTGGCGCGGATCTGCCAGCTCAGCAGCGGATGTTCCAGCGCCAGATCGGCGCCCAGCACCAGCACGCCCTTCGACTGGTAAAGATCGGCAACAGTCCCGAGTTTCGCAGCCTTGCCACTGAGCGCGTCCAGCAGCGTGACCACATCGCCGGTTAGGTGATGGTCGATGTTGTTGGTGTGCAGCACCTCGCGCGCGAACTTCTGGAGATAGAAATTCTCTTCGTTGGTGGTGCGAGTGGAGCCGATGACGCCGAACGTGCCCTCATCGGCGAGGGTCTGGTTGAATTTCTGCGCCACCACTTCCAGCGCCTTCGACCACGAGACCTCTTCCAGCTTGCCTCCGTTGCGGACCAGGGGCGTCAGAAGACGGTCGGGGTGATCGTAGAAATCGAATGCGTAGCGGCCCTTGATGCAGAGGAACTCGCCATTGATGCCGCTGCGGTCGCGGTTGTTGCCGCGGATGATCCGATCGTTGCGTGTGCCCAGCGTGGTCTTGCAGCCGTCGGCGCAGTGCGTGCAGATGGTGCCCACGTGGGTCATCTCCCACGGCCGCGTCTTGTACCGGTAGGCGCCGCTGGTGAGCGCGCCCACGGGGCAGATGTCGATGCAGGCGCCGCATTCGTCGCATTCCAGGTGGTCGCCCACATTGGGCGCGATTTCGGAAACCACCCCGCGATTGATCACACCCAGGGCGCTCACCCCCATGCCCTCGTTGCAGACGCGCACGCAGCGGAAGCACAGGATGCAGCGCGGCGCATCGAAGAACACTACGGGCGAGAACTGCTTCTCGGGCGTGTGGACCTTTTCCTCGGTGAAGCGGCTCTCGCCGGCGCCATAGCGGAAGGTCATGTCCTGCAGCTCGCACTCGCCGCCTTTGTCGCAGACCGGGCAATCCAGCGGGTGATTGGTGAGCAGAAACTCCAGCGTGTATTTCCGGGCCTGCGCCACTTGCGGAGTCTCCGTGCGCACCACCATGCCTTCGGAGACGGGCAGCGTGCACGCCGTCATGAGCTTCGGCATCTTCTCGACTTCGACAAGGCACATGCGGCAGGCGGCTGCCAGGCTGAGCCCTTCGTAGTAGCAGAACGCGGGAATCTCGATGCCGGCGGTCTTGGCCGCATCGATCACCAGCGTCTGCGGCGGGACCTGCACTTCCCGGCCATCGATTGTGAGCTTCACTAGATCCGCCATCACGCACCCACCAGTTCCCCGGCCCCTGCCTTCTCGTACGGGCACGGCTTGCCGTTCAGATGGTCTTCGAACTCGTGCCGGAACTTCTCCACGATCGAAAGCGTCGGCATGGCGGCGGCGTCGCCCAGCGGGCAGAACGTGCGGCCCAGCATGTTCTTCGAAATATCGCCGATCAGGTTGATATCCGTCTTCGTCCCCTGCCCGGCGTGGAACCGCGTCAGGATCTTGCGCAGCCACGTCGTGCCTTCCCGGCACGGGATACACCAGCCGCAGCTTTCGTGCGCGTAGAAGCGCATGATGCGTAGGGCGGCCTTCACCATGCACGTGTCTTCGTCCATGATGATCACGCCGCCGGAGCCGAGCATGGTCTTGCGCGCGGCCATGGAATCGTAGTCCATGTTGGCGCCTTCCACCTCCGCCGCGGTCAGCACCGGACAGCTCGATCCGCCCGGGATGAACGCCTTCAACTTTTTCCCGTTGCGAATCCCGCCGCCCACCTCTTCGATCATCTGCTTCACCGGGAACCCCAGCTTCAGCTCGTACACGCCCGGCTTGTTCACGTGGCCGGTCAGACAGGTCATCTTGGTGCCGCCGGCCTTAGGCACACCGAGCGCCGCGAACGCCGCCCCGCCGTCGCGGATAATCGGGGGCACGGAGCAAAAGGTCTCGACGTTATTGAGCACCGTGGGACACTGGAACGCGCCCACCACCGCCGGAAACGGCGGCCGGATCCGCGGCACGCCGCGCTTGCCTTCGAGCGATTCCAGGAGCGCGGATTCCTCGCCGCACTCGTATGCACCCGCGCCGGTGTGTACATACAGATCGAAATCGAACCCGGTGCCCTGAATGTTCTTGCCGAGCCAGCCTTTGGCGTACGCCTCGCCCAGCGCCTTCTCGATCACCTCGATCAGGTAGCGGTACTCGCCGCGCACGTAGATATAGCCGGCGTGGGCATCCACGGCCAGGCCGGCGATCAGCACGCCTTCGATCAACTGGTGCGGATCGTTTTCGATCAGCACGCGGTCCTTGCAGGTTCCCGGCTCGCTCTCGTCGCCGTTGACCACGATGTACTTCGGCTTGGGCGACGTGCGCGGCACGAAACTCCACTTCATGCCGGTGGGAAACCCCGCCCCGCCGCGGCCGCGCAGATTCGAAACCTTGACTTCCTCGATGATCTGCTCGGGCGTCATCTTGGACGCCTTGAGGAACGCCTGGTAGCCGTCGGTCGCCAGATACGTTTCAATCGAGGCCGAATTCGGCATCCCGAAACGGCGCGAGAGGACTCGCGTTTCCAGCGGGCTGGGTTCGTTGAACAACATTGCTTATTGCTTCTTCCTCAGCGTGTCCAGGATCTCGTCCAGCTTTTCCGGGGTCACGAAATGATGAAAATCGTAGTTGACCTGGATCGCCGGCGCCCAACTGCAGGCTCCCATGCACTCCACTTCCTCGAGCGAAATCTGGCCGTCGGCTGTCACTTCTTTGTGGCCGATGCCCAACTTCTTACAGGCGTGCTCGTAGAGCTTGTCGCCGTCCATCAGCAGGCAACTGATATTAGTGCAGACCTGGACGTGAAACTTCCCCAGCGGCTTGCGGTGCAGCATGGAGTAGTAGCTGAGCACCTCGTTGACTTGCAGGGGCGTCACGCCCACTCGTTTGGCTACCTCATCCACCAGTTCGTCGGTGATGCTGCCGATCTCGTCCTGCGCGTAGAGCAGCATGGGAATCATGGCCGAGCGCTGCCGCCCCGGCGGATAGCTGGTCAGGAGCTTTTCGAACCTGGCCTCCAGTTGTGGAGAAAAGGTCATCTTGGTAGGGTAGGCCTCCCGGCCTGCCCCGCGCCGCAGGCGCGCTTCGCACGCGGAGTCATCGATCCGTATCCCCCAGCACGAAATCCATACTTCCGATCGACGCGATCACGTCGGCGATCAGCGTCCCCTGCACCATCTTCGGAACGGCCTGCAGATTCCCGAAACTCGGCGTGCGCATGTGGACGCGGTACGCCATCGCGGTGCCGTTGCTGACCACGTAATAGCCGAGCTCGCCGCGCGGCGATTCGATCACCTGGTAGACCTCGCCCTCCGGCACGTGGAAGCCCTCGGTGACAATTTTGAAGTGGTAGATGAGCGCTTCCATCTGCGTCTTCATCTTTTCGCGGTCGGGTAGCACGATGCCCGGCGCGTCGGCTTTCCACGCGCCGCCCGGCATTCCTTCGAGCGCCTGGCGCGCGATCTTCGTGCTCTGCCGCATCTCCTCGACGCGCACCTGGTAGCGCGCGTAGACGTCGTTCTCGCTGCGCGTGGGCACTTCGAAATCGAATTTCTCGTAGCTGGAATACGGCGCGTCCTTGCGCGCATCGATCTTCAGTCCCGCCGCGCGCAGCATGGGCCCGGTCACGCCGAGATCCAGCATGTCTTCGAGCGAAATAAAACCCACGCCCTTGGTGCGGCCGATCCAGATGCGGTTGTTGGTCAGCAGGTTTTCGTATTCGTCGATGCGGCTGGGAAAGACGTCCAGAAAGTTGAGGACGCGCTGCTCCCACCCGCGCGGCGGCTCCAGCGCCAGCCCTCCGATGCGGAAGTAGCTGGTCATCATGCGCTGCCCGCTGAACATTTCGAAGATCTTGAGAATCTCCTCGCGCTCGCGGAAACAGTAGAGGAACACGCTCATGGCGCCGATATCCAGCGCGTGCGTGCCCAGCCAGACCAGATGGCTGTTCAGCCGGGTCAGCTCGGTGAGCATCACCCGCATCCACTGCGCCTGCGGCGGAATTTCGAGGCCCAGGAGCTTCTCCACCGCCAGGCACCAGCCGAGATTGTTCGAAAGCGGCGCCAGGTAATCCACCCGGTCCGTGAGGGTCACCGCCTGCTGATAGGTCTTGACCTCGAATTCCTTCTCGATGCCGGTATGCAGGAAGCCGATATCGGGCTGGCAGCTTACGATGTTCTCGCCGTCCAGCTCCATCAGCAGTCGCAGTACGCCGTGCGTGGACGGGTGCTGCGGTCCCATGTTCAGGACCATGCGCCGGCTGCCGGTTTCCGTAGTGCTGTCTTCCAGCACCGCCATGAATTGTCCTGGAGTGGATTCCGGCATGACTATACCCTCAATCCGGTGACGGGATAATCTTTGCGCAGAGGATGGCCCTCCCACTCGTCGGGCAGCATGATGCGACGCAGGTTGGGATGGTTGAGGAAGCGAATGCCGAACAGGTCGAAGACTTCGCGTTCGTACCAATCGGCTCCGCGCCACACCGAGGTCACCGATTCGATCACTGGATCCTCGCCATGCAGGCGGCACTTCAGCCGCACCCGCTGGTTGCGCTCAACCGAGTGCAGGTGGTAGACGACCTCGAATCGCGGCTCGGCCGGGTGCCAGTCGACCGCCGTGACCGTGCTGAGCCGGACGAACTGCTGATCGTATTTCAGGAAGCCGCAAATGCTGGCGATCTTGCCCGCAGCGATCTCCAGCGTCAGCTCGCCGCGGTCGATCTTGCCGCCCTTCAAGGCGTCGGCATCGAACGCTTCGACAGCAGCAGCGATTGGATTCTGTTTCAGGTTTTCGGACAGCATCGCCTCTGCTTATTTGCGCCCGGAGCGGAGGTTCTCCGCCCAATCGAGCGCCCCCTTTTTCCAGATGTAGAAAAATCCGGAAAGGATCAAAATTACGAAGATCAGCATCTCCACAAACCCGAAGATCTTCAGCTCGCGATAGACAACCACCCAGGGGTAAAGGAAAATGGCCTCGATATCGAACAGAATGAAAAGCATTCCCACCAGGTAGAACTTCACGCTGAACCGCTGGCGGGCATCGCCGGTCGGCGTGATGCCGCTTTCGTAAGGCGTATCCTTGATTCGGTTGCGAACCTTTTTGCCCAGAAGCCAGGAGGCCGTGAGCAGCCCGGCCGCCAGGCCCATCGCGATCAGAGCCTGCAGCAGGACAGGAAAATACACCTCGGTGTACGATTTAGGCATGTGATCCCGGGAGATTTAGGCTCAAATCTGACTATAATGTTTCCAAAACTGGGGTGTCAACCAACCATGATCGACATAACGGTCAACGGAGAACCGCGATCCGCCCCCGAAGGGCAGACCATTCTGGGTCTTCTCAGGCAATTGGAGCTCGACCCGGCGCGGGTGGCGGTAGAACTGGACCGCCGTATCGTGAAACCACCGTCCTGGACGGAAACGGTCTTGCAGCCTGGCTCACAGATTGAAATCGTACAATTCGTCGGCGGCGGGTAGAACTTGGGGCGGACGCTTCGCCTTTGTCGTCCGCCCCGCTTTCCTCTACGAAAAACTCCGGATCGCCGCTGCCTCGTCCTCGTGCACATCGAAAACCGTATACAACTTGGTGATCTGCAGCAGATCCTTCACTCGCTTATTCAGATTGAGAAGTTTCAGATTGCCGCCGCTGTTGGTGACGGTGGTGAAACCGGAGACCAGCTCTCCGATGCCGGAACTGTCGATGTACGACACATCTCCCAGGTTGAGCAGGATCTTCTTCCTGCCCTCCTTCAGCAGATCCTGGAGAGCTTTGCGCAACTTGCCGGAGCCCTCCTCGCCGAGGGTGATCCGGCCGGTCACATCCAACACGCTCACGTCACCTACCTGTCGGGAACTGAGATTTACGCTCACGAATATGCCTCCTGGCTGATTCCGCCAAACTACTGTTGAACTTGCCGCTGAACCTTATTTAGACACCAAGTTTTTTACCAAAGTTACCTCGGTCCCCCCGGATTCCAGATGCCGCATCAGGAACTCGTCCATGAAGGACCGAATCAAGAAGATGCCGCGGCCCGAGGTGCGAAGCAAATTTTCCGGGGCCAGCGGATCAGGCAACGACTCGAAGCTGAATCCCGTGCCTTCATCCGCGATGCTCACGGTGAATCGCTCGGCATTGGACCGTACGGATAGTCTTACCTTTTTCTCGCTGCTATACCGGTTGCCGTGCATGACTGCGTTGACCATCGATTCCCGCACGGCCAAACCGATCTTCATCAAGTCGTCTTCACCCAACCCCGCACGTTGGGCTACGCCTACCGCCAACTCCTCGGCGCTGTCGACGCTCTCAAGCGTCGATTCCAGGTACCGTTCCAACGTCTCCGGTACGACTCTCGAGTTTTCCGCCATACGTAGAACGGCCCTGTTGCGTGAACAAAGTGAATGGACAGAATAAATTACCCGCGATACCAAAGTCAAGGCGCATGTCTGCACGC